>NZ_JBFAIP010000126.1:0-16302 GCF_040654775.1 Streptomyces sp. NPDC050636 | reverse complement strand
CGTGGGGGCAGTTTGCGTCTCCGTATGAGGAGTCGGCGCCGGTGCCGGGTCCGACGCAGCCGTGGACGCAGTACCACCTCAGCTCCTGACACACATGCCCAGCTCCTGACACATGATCAGTTGCTGCGCGCCGCCTCGGCAGTCCGCACCGGGTCTGCCGGTACGGCCTGCCATCGTGTGCCTGTGCCTGTGCCTGTGCCTGTGTCGGGGAGGCGCGGCGGACGGTCGTAGCCGTGGCGCGCCCGGCCTTGGTCCGCCCCAACGGGTCACTCGCCGCGTGCGACCCGCTCAGCTCACACGGCCACGGCCTGTTGGCGCGTAGCACACAGCAGCGCGCAGCCGCTGAAGAGTCGCGCGCATGCTCCCGCGGTTGTGTTCGGCACGCTGGACGGCTGGGGTCCCGGTGAAGACCAGCCCCAGCGTCTCGGCGCCCCAGCGACGCCAGCCGTGGCGGCGATGGTCGATCCAGTATTCGGTGACCAGCGTTCCCTCGCCCGCCGGTGTCAGACGGTAGCCCCAACGCGCCACGGGCATACCGAACGTGGTGACATCGAAGGCGAATTCCCGGCCGGGGTCGGCGGTGACGATCCGGCAGGTGGTGAACCAGAACCACAAGGCCTTCCGGTTGAAGCCCACAAAGCGGCTTCCGCGTGACCACACCCAGAAGACCTCCGGACTCCACTCCCTCATCCGTCGGATATCCGCGATGGCCGCATAGACGGCATCCGGTGGGAGGGGAAGTTCCAGGGATTCCTCAACACTCCACACTCGGACGGTCGCTGGCCGATTTCCAGATGCTCGACTGGTCATCGGCCGGCCTCCAGAGTCGGAACGCGGTCCGTACCGGCCGTGACGACGGCAGCGGCATCGAGAACGGTGCGGGCGACAGCCCCCGTATCGGAAAGGCTGGTGACGTGCCCGTATCCCGGCCGGACGGAGAGGCGGCCGGCACGGCAGGCGCGGAGGAATGCGCGTTCGTCGCGGCGGAAGCGGTCGCGTGCGCCGTTCACCAGCCAGACCGGGCCCGGATACGCCGAGAGCGAGGCCAGCGGCTTCATGTCGGTGACGGCCTTGACCACGCTCGGCGTGATCTCGCTGCTGAGGCCCCCCGAGACCATGGCCTCGGCCAGCGGGTGGGGAAGCGTGCAACGGAATGCGAAAGCGCTGAGGCGATTGGCCGCCTCGGGATACGCGGCCGCTGCCCGCCCCGCGCCACGGTAGGCGGCGCTGAACAACCCGCGCGGCAGTGCCGTACAGCCCATCGCCACCAGGCCGAGAACCCGGTCCGGATGGCGCGCGGCGGTGGCTATCGCGACGTAGCCGCCCAGGGACAGTCCCACGACCAGCGCCCGGCCGCCGAGGGTGTCCATGGCTTCGGAGACCGCATCCACGGCGCTGGGAATGGTGAACGGCTCGCCGCGTCGGGCGCCATGGCCCGGGAGGTCGGGCGCCGCCATGGGGTGACTGCCCCCGATGTGCTGGATCACGGGATGCCACATCGTGCCGCTCACACGTGTGCCGTGGACGAAGACGATGGGCAGCCCGGCTTCAGTGGTCTCGATGGTGTCCATGCTCGGCACGCTACACCCAAATGCAACGCAACGTTGCGTTGTTTTTCGGTGTTAGTCTTCACCTCATGAGCGAGGAACGGCACGGAGTGCGGCACGGCGTACGGTCCAGCGGCGGCCCGCGGAAATCACAGGAGATCTTCGACGCCACGCTGGAGCTGCTTGCGGAGAAGGGCTACGAGGGGCTGACCGTCGAGGGTGTCGCGCAGCGATCCGGGGTCAACAAGACCACGATCTACCGCTGGTGGCCGTCCAAGGGAGCTCTCCTGGGCGCCGCGCTCACCGGCGCCCGCCAGCTCGACCTCCAACCACCCGACACCGGCAGCCTCCAGGGCGACTTGGAAGCCCTGCTGCATGCAGTAGTGGCCCTCCTCACCGCCCCGCCGTCCTCCGGCATTGCCGTCTCGGCGCTGGGGGCAGCCACCCACAGCCCTGAACTTGCCGTGCATGTACGTGAGTTCTTCGCCGACCGCCTCGCCCGCGAGCTACCCGTCTTCGACCGCGCCATCGCCCGTGGCGAACTCGAAGCGGATGCCGACCCGATGCTCTTGGTCGACCTGCTGGCCGGAGCCGCCTGGCTTCGCGTCGTACTCCGCCAACTCCCCATCGAGAAGGACTTCGTGTCCCGCGCCGTAAGCACGGTCTTGCACGGGGCCGGGGCGGCCGGGTGACGACGATGGCCGGGTGACCACACCGCCGTACTCCGTGAAGCCGGGCTCATCTCCTCGTACCGCACGGGCGGCAGCGTCCGTCATGCGCTGCGGTCGTTGGGGGAGGCGTTGCTGCGGGGGGGGGGCGATGGCAACTTGACTGAATGGGGTATGACTTGCTGTCGGATCGTGAGATATCCGCGATTGCGGGAGGCGGCAGGTGTCACGCCGATGAACGCTGTGATGCGTGTTTTCGCGAGGCGGGGACGCGGTAATGCGCCCCCGCCTTCCGTCCCGCAGGTGGGATTCGACCTGGCGACTCGACCTTCAGGGATGGGCCGGTCGTGGTCCTCGCTTTAGCGGTCGTGGTCCTCGATTTAGCACTGAGGCCGCTTACCGTGATTGGCTCCCTTACGACGAGCCTTCTTCTTGCGGCGCCGCTTCGATGACATGTCGTCTCCTCTCGCAGTGGTGATTTCGCCGAATTTCTACCATTTCACATCGGTGTCCCGGCGGCGATCACGAAACGGAGTGCCACCCCTGAACGGAGTGCCCGCTCCGGTGATCGTCCTGGCCGTGTGGGCTCACAGGGAAGATGCCGCGTGGCCTCGCAGGGAAGATGATGCGCTGACCGTCGGATGGTTGTGCAATGGCCCTATGGACACCGTTTCCGGCGCGCATGGCACCGGGGCGCAGCGCTGGTCCGCGCGTCTGGCGTTCGTGGCCGTGGCCGCGGCCGCAGTGGTACTGCTGCTGTTCGCGGGGCTGAAGAGTGTCGCCCTGGTGGCGTTCGGGATAGGCGGGCTGGTGGTCTGTGCGGCCTGTATGTGGTGGGGGCTGACCCGCCGTGGCTTCGGCAGGGTGCTGGCGATCGTCGTGGCGGTGATCGCACCGGTCGCCGTGCTGGTGCTCTATGCGCTGGCCGGACTGCTGTGGGTCGCCATCGTCACTGTTCTGCTGTGGGCGGTCGCGGTCTCCGCGGGCGGGGCCGCGCTCGGTGTGGACATCCAGCCCGCGCGTACTCCGGAATTTCGGATCGCTGCCCCGAGACGCCCCTTCCTGATCATGAATCCCCGGTCGGGCGGCGGAAAAGTGGGGAGGTTCGGCCTCAAAGAAAAGGCGGAGGCGCTCGGCTCCGATGTCCTGCTGCTGGATGCCGCCCATCCGCAGGACGTCGTCCAGCTTGCCCGCCGGGCCGTCGCCGACGGTGCCGACCTGCTCGGCGTCGCGGGCGGTGACGGCACCCAGGCCCTGGTCGCCGGCGTGGCCGCGGAACACGACATTCCGTACATGGTGATCTCGGCCGGCACCCGCAACCACTTCGCCCTGGATCTGGGCCTGGACCGGGACGACCCGGCGACGTGCCTGGACGCACTCTCCGACGGTGTCGAACTCCGCATCGACCTGGGCTTCATCGGCGATCGTGCCTTCGTCAACAACGCCTCTTTCGGCGCCTACGCGGCCGTGGTGCAGAGCCCTGCCTATCGCGACGACAAGGTCCACACCACCCTTCAGCTGCTGCCGGACCTGCTGACCCACCAGAGCGGCCCCCGCTTGACCGTGCGTGCCGAGGGCGTCGTCATCGACGGGCCGCAGGCGGTACTGGTGAGCAACAATCCGTACCGGATGGGCGACCGGGCCGGAACGGGGCGCCGCGAACGGCTCGACTCCGGCGTTCTGGGGGTTCTCGGCATCAAGGTCGACAGCGCGGCTCAGGCGGCGGGTATGCTCCGTGGCCATCAGGCCCCCGGGCTCACCGCGCTGACCACACGCGAGCTGGTGGTCGACGCGGACGAGCCCGAGGTCCCGGTCGGGTTGGACGGCGAGGCGGTCACCCTGCCGACGCCCGTGCGCTGCCGCATCGAGCCGGGGGCCTTGCGCGTACGGGTGCCGAGACGCCGACCTGGTGTGCCGAGGACGAAGCCGCCCGTTGACTGGCGGCGGTTGCTCAAGCTCGCGGCACCTGGTCACGGCACTGTGAGGCGGTCGGCAGACACGGATCGGTGAGGTTCCGGGTGAGTCGGTGAAGCTCTGGGTGAATCGGTGAGGTTCTGGCTGAGCGGAGTGCGCGGGTAGCCGCGCACCATGCCGATGACATGCAGGTCGGCGTTGTCGCCGCGGCAGTCCCAGTGGTGACGACAGCGCGTCTGACGGCGTGTGACATGCTGCCGACGGCGAAATGAACGCGTTGCGCTGAGCGCCTGCGTCACATGGTGGGCGTGTCCGGTGCCTGCGGTACGGAGGCTGGGCTCCGCCACCGCTTCACCGATCGGCCCGCCCCCGGCCCGGCCGACGTCATCGAATTCCTGAACGCCGACCTTGCCCCGTCACACCCGGGACTTCCGCGACGATGTCGCCATCCTCGCCATCCTCGCTATTGCGCCACACGGGGATACGTAGGGCGGGACGCGCGCGACGGAGCACCGGCCGCCCCGCGGCGCTGTGCTGCCCTTCGCGCCTTCCCAGGGGCAGGATGCATGGACTGGAGCCGCGGTTTGTCCGCGTGCCGGCCGGCCTTGGCAACGGACACCCGAGCGGCTGGTCAGTCGGCCAATTCCCGCCGGGGAGCCCGCCTCAGCCAGTACCGTGACGGAGAACGCCTTGACGATCAGGATCTCCAGCGGGACACGACTTCGAGCGTCTGGCCACCGACGATCCGCAGAGGTACGAACCCGAGCTTGCCCTGGCCCTCAACGATCTTTCCGTACGGCATGGCGCGCTGGGGAATTGGCGACAAGGGCGTGCGGCGAGCGAGCGGGCCGTTACGGTCTACCGGCGACTGGCCGCCGCGCAGCCCGACGCCTACAGTGCGGAGCTCGCCAACAGCCTGAACAGCCTTTCCATCGACTGTCAGGAGTCGGGCCTGTGTACCGAAGCGGTGACCGCGGGCGAAGAGGCGCTCACCATCTACCGCCGCCTCGCCGAGGGCGATCCCGATATTCACGAACCCGACGTCGCCAAAAGCCTCAATAGCCTGTCGATCGCCTATGACACGGACGGGAGCCTGGAGTGCGCCGTGGCGGCGAGTATCGAGGCGGTCGGTGTTTTCCGTGGTCTGTCCGCGCAGGATCCGGAAACGTACGAGCCCGACCTGGCGAGGTGCCTCAACGCCCTGTCGGCTTCGGCGGCGGAGTACGGGGATTGCGACCGTGCGGTGAATGCGAGCATCGAAGCGGTCGATCTGTATCGCAGCCTGGCCGAAAAGGAACCGGACACTCATCAGCCCGACCTCGCGGCATCCCTCAATACGCTTTCCGTTGCCTACGAGACGCTTTCCGTTGCCGATGAGGACAGCGGCGAGCGGATCGGCGAAGCGCTGGAGGCGAGCGGGGAGGCCATTGACCTGTATCGCAAACTCGTCGCAGCCAATCCGAAGGCGCACACAGGCAATCTCGCCCTGTCCCTTGGCCAACTCGCGCGTGTCCACGAGGATCAGGGCGACCTGACGGCAGCGCGGGCTGCGGGAGTGGAGACGGTCGCCCTGTTCCGGCAGCTGAGCGGAGCGGACGATGACGGGGAGAGCGCGCTGGCTGCCGCGGAGGAATCCGTCCTCATCTTCCGTCGCCTCGATGAGGCCGCCCCTGGCGCCTACGCCGCCGACGTCGTCGAATCCCTCCAGACCGCGGCAGGGGCACACAGCATGGTGGGCTGCCATTCCTCCGCTGTGGACCTGGCAGAAGAATCCGTCACGGTATTCCGGCGCCTCGCCGAAGAGGATGCGGATACGTACGGACCCGAGCTCGCCTTCGCCTTGAACTACTTGGCAACCCGGTACGCCGAGGCAGAAAGGTGGGACGAGGCATACGCGCCGATCAAGGAATCGGTCGAGCTCTTCCACGGCATCGCGGAAGCCGTTCCGGGTGCCCATCCGGAACGTATGGCAGAAGCCCTGACCAACATGGCGGACATCGCCGGAAAGACGGGACGGGACCCTCGCCGAGGCGACTGACTTCGACGGAGCGTCCCCGTTCCGCTGCGCACGGTCATGGCAGCCAGGGCTGATTCTGCTCGATTGAGCAGAGTGTGCTCATTTTCGAAAAAGTTTGCCCGGCGGGCCCTCAAGCTGTTGACATCACCTCGCGCGGATCTTTAATGGAAGAACAAATGCACATATGAGTTGCATTTGCTCGCTTGAGCAAAGGTTGCGGCGTGGATGCTGCAACAGATCGGGGGGACCCCGCCTTGAGGCCGCGGCAGCCTCAAGGGCCGATCACGCACTTGCTTGAAGGGCCGAGAACATGACTGCTGTGGCGGAAATCGCCGTCCCCCCTGGTGTCGAAGTCGTCCCCCACGACTTCGAAGTCGTCCACCATGACATCGAAGTCGTCCCCGCTGATACCGAAGTCGCCTGCGCCTCGCTCGAATTGCAGGCGGTTCTGCCGGCCGCCCGGCAGGCGCGGACCTTCACCGAAGAGTCTCTGCGCCTCTGGGGCGAGGGCGAGGAGCTCATCGACGCCGCAGTGCTGATCGTCTGCGAGCTGGCCACGAATGCCATCCGCCACGGTGCTCAGCCGCTGCCGCCCGAGAGCGGGCGTGACCCGCGACCGGAGCCGGTGTTCGTTCTCCGGCTGGCGCTGCAACCCGACGGGCTCCACATCGAGGTGCGCGACGGATCCGCGATCCTGCCCGTCAGGCGAGCGGCCGGACGTGAAGACGACTGCGGGCGCGGGCTGCTGATCATCGCGACCCTCGCCGAGTCCTGGACCTGCGGCCTGAATCCCGACGGCGGCAAATGGGTCCGCGCCTCACTTTCGCGCGTGCCCGATGCCCTCATGGACTGATGTGCCGGGTTTCCTGGCACGTCCGAAGAACGGGTGGTGAGACCCGGATGAGTACTCGTCAAAGGCAGAAGGCCGGACCCCGCGCGCACCACACGGGCCCGGAGGAACTGGTGCACACGGCCGCCATGGCCCGGAGGTTCTATCTGGAGGGGCAATCCAAGACCGAGATAGCGGAGGAATTCGGTATCAGCCGCTTCAAGGTGGCCCGGACGCTGGAGGCCGCCGTCCGCGACGGTTTGATCCGGCTGGAGATCCGCCTGCCCGCCGAACTCGACGCCGAACGCTCCGATGCCCTGCGCACCCGGTACGGCCTGCGCCACGCCCTCGTGTTCAACTCGCGGGCCGATGACCCAGGAGGCGCAGCGGTGGTCACCCATCGCCTCGGCGCGGTCACGGCGGATCTGCTCGCCGAGATCGTCACGGACGGCGATGTCCTCGGGCTCATCTGGGGTCCCGAGATCGAGGCACTGAGCCCCGAACTGACCAGCCTGGCCCGGTGCACCGTTGTGCAACTGTGCGGCGTGACCCCGCTGCGACCGGTGGACGCCAACGCGGTGGACGCCGTGCGACGGGCCGCCGCGGTCGCCCGAGGCGCCGCCTACCCCATCTACGCGCCCCATCTGCTGCCTGACGGGAAGACGGCCCGGATGCTTCGCGGGCAGCCGGGCATCGCCGAAGCGGTCAGCCGCTTCAGCCACATCACCAAGGCGGTCATCACCGTCGGGGGATGGAGCCCGGGGCTGTCCACGGTCTACGACGCGCTCAGCGAATCCGAGCGCGAGGACTACCGGCGCCAAGGCGCCTGCGCCGAGGTGTCCGGGCGGCTGCTGGATGCCGAGGGGCGGGTCGTCGCCCCGGAGTTGAGTGAACGGATCATCGCCATCAGCTTCGACGAACTGCGCCGCGTGCCCGATGTGATTCTCCTGGCCGACGGCGCCGAGCGGGCCATGGCGACCTCGGCGGCCCTGAAGACCGGGCTGTTCAACGGAATTGTCACGGACACGGCCGTGGCGGAGCACCTGCTCGCGTGACGTCGCCCAGGCTGTGCGTTACCAGGGATTCCGCCGAAACGCCTTCCGATTTTCCGCCCAGAAACGAGCATTCCCGTGAACGCGAGAAATGGCAGTACCAGACGCAGAAGGCCCGGTCGGCACACTGTCGTCCGCATCGCCCTGGTCACCTGTACCGCCTTGATGCTCGCCGCCGGCTGCGCCGGATGGGGCCAGGGCGGTGCCACCGGTGGGGATGGCAAGGCGGTGAACGTACTCATGGTGAACAACCCCCAGATGCTCGATCTGCAAAAGCTGACCCCAAGTCACTTCACCCGGCAGACCGGCATCAAGGTCAACTACACCGTGCTGCCGGAGAACGATGTACGCGACAAGATCAGTCAGGAGTTCTCCAGCCAGGCCGGGACCTACGACGTGGCATCGATCAGCAATTTCGAGGCGCCTATTTACGGTGGGTACGGCTGGCTGGCCCCGCTGAACGGCACCGTCGCCAAGGACCGTTCCTTCGCCCAGAGCGATATCCTCACCCCCATCCAGGAGGGGCTGACCGGGGACGACGGCAAGCTCTACGCCGAGCCCTTCTACGGCGAGTCCTCGTTCCTGATGTACCGCAAGGACATCTTCAAGGCCGAAGGGTTGAGCATGCCGCGGCATCCGACCTGGCGGCAGGTCGCCGCTCTGGCGGCCAAGACGGACGGCTCCAGGCCGGGCCTGAAGGGCATCTGCCTGCGTGGCATGCCCGGATGGGGCGAGGTGATCGCCCCGCTGACCACGGTGGTCAACACCTACGGTGGCACCTGGTTCACCAAGGACTGGAAGGCTCAGGTGAACGGCGCCGGCTTCACCCAGGCGACGAAGATGTACGTCGACCTGATCCGTAAGCACGGTGAGCCGGGTGCCGCACAGGCCGGGTTCGCCGAGTGCCTCAGCAGCTTCCAGCACGGCAAGACCGCCATGTGGTACGACGCCACCTCGGCCGCCGGACTCCTGGAGAGCAAGGAATCGCCCGTCGCCGGCAAGGTCGGCTATGCCATGGCTCCGGTGAACAAGACCAAGAACTCCGGGTGGCTCTACTCGTGGGCCTGGGGAATCCAGAACGCGAGCAGGCACCAGGACAACGCGGCGAAATTCATCGCATGGGCCTCCGGCAAGGAGTACGAAAAGCTCGTCGGGAACACACTCGGCTGGGCGAGGGTGCCGGCCGGCAAGCGCGCCTCGACGTACGCCGACCCCGAATACCAGAAGGCGGCGGCCTCCTTCTACCGGGCCACCAAGGAAGCCATCACCGGAGCCGACCCGAACAACCCCGGCCTGCAGCCACGCCCGACCGTCGGCATCCAGTTCGTGGACATCCCGGAATTCCCGGACCTGGCGACCAGAACCTCTCAGGAGATCGCCTCGGCTATTGCGGGCCGTATCTCGGTGACCACGGCCCTGGACAAGTCCCAGGAGCTGGCACAGCACGTCGCCGCGAAATACCGGAAGCACTGACCGGAAGCACTGACCGGGAGCGCCTGCTGGAAGCACTGACCGGAACCACTGACCGGAAGCTCTGATTCGTATCCCGGAATCGCTGACCCGCAGCATTGCCCGGAAACATGAAATGAGTACCACCCACATGCACAAGGCAAGACCCCTCGCCGGTGCCACTCCCGCACCGGCCCGGCCCCGACGGCCGCTTCATGCCTGGGCCAGACGCGCCCCACTGCTGCCGGCCTTGCTCTTCATGGTGATCGTCACTCAGCTGCCGTTCGCCGCAACTGTGGTGATCTCCTTCATGAACTGGAACGCCCTGCGGCCCGGCGAGCAAGGATTCACCGGGTTCGCCAATTACGTGCAGGTGTTCAGCGAGCCGGTTCTGCGTTCCTCCGTGCTCACCACCGTCCGGCTCACCGTGGGTGTGGTGCTGCTCAGTCTCGTTCTCGGCCTGGGGGCGGCTCTCCTCCTCGACCGGAGGTTCCGCGGCCGCGGGGCGGTGCGCACCATGCTCATCGCACCGTTCCTGGTCGTCCCCGTCGCCGCGGCACTGCTGTGGAAGCACGCGCTCTACAACCCCGAATACGGGCTGCTCAACGGCGTACTGACCTGGATCTGGTCGCTGTTCGGCGGGCACGAGCCGCCGCAGCCGGACTGGATCACCCAGGCGCCGCTGATGTCCATCGTGGTCTCCCTGATCTGGCAGTGGACACCGTTCATGACGCTGATCCTGCTCGCCGGTCTGCAGAGCCGTTCCCTGGAAGCGATCGAGGCCGCCCGGGTGGACGGAGCGGGCGCCTGGCAGACCTTCCGCTACCTGACCCTGCCTCACCTGCGCAGATACCTCGAACTGGCCGCGCTGCTCGGATCCATCTACATCGTGCAGAACTTCGACGCGGTCTTCACCATCACGTCCGGCGGACTGGGCACCGCGAACCTGCCGTACACCATCTACCAGAGCTTCTACCAAGCACATGACTACGGTCAGGCGTCCGCGGCCGGTGTCATCGTCGTCCTCGGCACCATCGTCATCGCCATCCTTGCACTGCGCCTGGTCTCCACCCTCCTGCGTCAGGAGCAGTCATGAGCACCGGCACGACCACCGGACGATCGCGAGGGCGGCTCAGACGGCCCTTCCACCAACGGCTCACCCGTCACACAGGCACGATGTGGGGACTGGCCGCCTGGGCCACCGGGTTGCTCTTCTTCCTGCCCGTGGCATGGATGGTCCTGACTTCCTTCCACAGCGAGGCCGACGCCGCGACCAATCCCCCCTCGATCACTGCCCCCCTGACCCTTGAGGGCTATCGCGAGTTCTTCGGCACCTCCACCGGGACCAGCCCCTGGCCCGCGCTGGCCAACTCCGCCACCGCCGCCATCGCATCGACCTTGTTCGTGCTCATGCTGGCGATCCCGGCGGCGTACGCCCTGTCGATCAAACCGGTGCGCAAGTGGTCGGATGCGATGTTCTTCTTTCTGTCCACCAAAATGCTCCCGGCGGTCGCGGGCCTGCTGCCGATCTACCTCGTCGCCAAAAACACCGGACTGCTGGACAACATCTGGCTGATGGCCGTCCTCTACACCGCGATGAACCTGCCGATCGCGGTATGGATGATGCGCTCGTTCCTCGCCGAGATCCCGGTCGAGATCCTTGAGGCAGCCGCCATCGACGGCGCCGGCCTGCTCACCGTCCTCCGCCGGATCGTCACCCCGATCGCAGCCCCCGGAATCGCAGCAACCTCCCTCATCTGCTTCATCTTCAGCTGGAACGAGATGCTGTTCGCCCGTGTCCTCACCGGTGTCCGCTCCATCACCGCGCCGGTTTTCCTGACCGGATTCGTCACCAGTCAGGGCCTTTTCCTGGCCAAGGTCTGCGCTGCGGCAGTCGTCGTTTCCCTCCCCGTACTCATCGCCGGATTCGCTGCTCAGGACAAGCTGGTCCAGGGCCTGTCGATGGGAGCGGTCAAATGACGGCCGTCGTCGGCAGATACGCCGAGCTCAGGCCGTCCCGACGACGACAGCCGCGAGAGCCAGTAGCGCGAGCCCGGCAAAGAGGCAGTCAACCGCTGCCCGGATAAGTCGAAACTTCCGAGCGGCGAGAGTGGCCATGAACCTCAGATGGTCCAGTTGGTAGCCGGACGCCAGCTGTTCGCGCAATTGCTCGGTGCTCAAATGGGGCCAGCTCGTCCAGCCGGTGCCGCCGAGGTCCGGGCGGACCGCAAGCAGAAGAACCAGGGCGGCGGCCAGCAGCGCAGCGGCACCGAGGGACCCGACCACGGCGGCAAACACGGTCAGATGGAGGCTTGCGCCTGCCGAAATCACTGCCACAAGTGCGGCCGCTGCCAAGGCCAGCAGCAGGCTCGCCTTGTTCTCGGAGCGGGCCAAGTCACCCTGAAGGGCAACTACGGTCGCGGCGATGCGGTCTTGGGCCCTGTCCTGCTGCGGATCGGGTGTGGTGGTTGCCATCGGTGTGTCTTCTCCCGCTTCGTCGGCCGGATTCAACGTGTCCAGGGGCCGTATCGGCAGCCCAGCGGACTCCGGAGAGTCCCTTGAGGTCTAGGACGTTGTGGCCGTCCGCGCAGTTTCCGTGCGGTTCTTCTGCACGAGGCGGGACACCGGGTGTGGCGGGGAGTGGAGTGAGCTGCCCGTCGGCACCGTTGGTGCCGCACAGGTTGATGTCGACGTTGATGCTGAAGTCAGGACAGGTTGTTGATGTGGCTGCGGACCTTGTTCACGACGTCGGCCGGGAGTGTCGCGTAACCCTGGAAGCTGAGGTCTTCCTGACCTTTCTTGCTGGCCATGTATGTGAGGAACGCTTTGGTGGCGGGCCAGGTCGCGGGTTTGTTGCCCTTGTCGCAGACGATTTCGTAGGTGACGGCGTTGATGGGGTATGAGCTGGGGGCTTTGGTGGCGTAGTTGAGTTTGAGGACGAGGTCGTTTCCGGTGCCGGTGACTTTGGATTCCGAGATCGCCTTGGAGGACGTAAGGACATTGGCGTCGACGGGGGAGGAGGCACCCGTGGCAATCGCGACCGTGGGAATCCTGCGGGCGATCGCATATGAAAGTTCGACGTAGCCGATTGAGCCCTTGGTCTGTTTCACCTGGTCGGCGAGGCCGGCGGACTTCTTGGCGGACGGACTGCCTTTGGCCTTCCACTCCTTGCTGTGCGAGTACGGCCAGGCGCTCGGTGCGGCGTCGCTCAGGTAGGACGTGAAGTTGTCCGTGGTGCCGGAGGAGTCGGAGCGGTGGGTCGCCTGAATGGGTGTCGCGGGCAGTTTGGTGCCGGGGTTGAGTTTCGCGATCGCCGGGTCGTTCCACTTGGTGATCTGCGAGTTGAAGATGTGGGCGAGGGTGGGTGCGTCCAGGATCAGTCTGCTGACACCCGGCAGGTTGTAGGCGACCGAGATGGGGCCGCCGACCATCGGCAGGTGGACGGCGTGGCCGCCGTCGGTGCAGACGCTCTTGGACTGGGTGATCTGGTCGGCGCTCAGCGGGGAGTCGGAGCCCGCGAAGGCGGTTTTGCCCTGGAGGAATTCGGTCTGGCCGGTGCCGGAACCGGTGCCCTCGTAATTGATCCGGGTACCGGGACAGGCCCGCACATAGCTCTTGATCCAGGACTGCATCGCGTATTCCTGGGCGGTCGAGCCGGAAGCCTGCACGGTGGCCGACTTGCCGCACGCGATGCCGCCGGCCCCAGCGGTGGCGGTGGCGGTGGTTTTGGACGGTCCGCCGGAGGGGCTGGAGTCGTTGTCCGAGCCGCAGGCCGTCAGGACCAGGGCGCCGGAAACAACCGCCGAGCCGGCCGCCAGGGTCCGCAGCCCGCTCTTGCGCTGACGCTTCACTCTCCCGTGCTCCTTCCTGCGGACGGCCGGGGCCGGCGCAGCAGAGGGTTGGCTGTGGTGCCGCGTAATCGCTGCGGCGTAGGTGTGTGGCGGAGCGCGCCCAGGCGCACAATGCTCGCCGTGGAACGGGCAGCGGCAGCGGCCCGTGCATCGATCGAAAATCACTATAAGCAATCTATTGAATACCTCTGGTAATGGAAGCTTCGGTCTCGGGCAGTTGCGCTACCGGGTTCATAGATCGCCCAAATGGCCGCAGGGTTCCTGCTTCGTGCGTGCCGACGGGGGCGGTATCGAGGCATGGGCGCGCATTGCGGGCTTGTGGCGTACTCGGCAGCGCCAGTGGGGATTGCCCTGGTCTCAGGGCTGGAGCGGGCGTAGGAAGCGGCGTTCGTAGCGTTTGATGCAGCGGGTCTTGCGGGCGAGTTCGTATGCCGCTCGGCATTCGGGGTCTGTAGTGCTGTCGAGACGGTACTGCTCGTATGCGGCGAGGGTCGGGAAGGAGAACAGGGCGTAGGCGATGTCGCTGTCGCCCTCGCTCGGTAGGAAGAAGCCGTGGTGGGTGCCGCCGAAGCGGTCGACCAGATGAATCCAGCGGCGTCCGTACTCCTCGAATTCCTCAAGGCGTTCGGTGTCGATCTCGTATTTCAGATGGATGGTGACCATGCGGCCTCCTCGTTTCCTGTGCCGTCTGTGCGTGTCACACGGCGAGTCCGTACGTGGCTTCCCCGGAAGCCGGTCCGAAACCCGTGGTGTTCCACAGGTGCGGATGCGTTGGTGCAGTCACACCAGGATTTCGTATGGCGAGTTGGGTAGTGAGAAGGAGACCGCCAGCACGTCGCGGTGGCCCTCACCTGCCCGTGGTGCGCTGATCGGCGTCGTGTAGTGCTTCATCCGCCGGTCCTCGAATATCAGGGTGTCCAGGGGCTTGCGGAAGGTCGTTTTGGCGAGCAGCTCCTCCTCGTCCCACGTGCGGAGGGAACTCTCCCCACCGGCGACGTTGACGCGAGCGATGAGGTGCAGGGCGGCGAAGGGGTACCCGTCGGAGTGAATGCCCTCGGGGACGACGTCATAGATCTGGCCCGGATGGATCGTGATGCGGATCTGGTGGATCTGGCAGCGCCATATGCGGGACCGGTGTTCGGGCCCGATCGGAAGGCTGTCGAAGTCGTACCGGACCAGGGCGCGGAAGAGCGCGTTGGTGTAGGTCTGCGGCTCGACGTCGCCGAAGTGCCGTTCCATGCCGCCGACGAAGGCGTTCATCTCCATGCTCTGGAGGTAGGCGACGTGGGTGCGCGGTGCCAGTTCGCCGCTGTCCGGGGTGTAGTCGAAGTCGCTGTAGCGGCGTGTGCGCGTGGCCCGTTGTCCGCCGCCGAAATGCGGATCCGGGTCGAGTCGCTCCCACGCCGCGGCCAGCGGGGCGAACGTCGCCGACAGCCCGGGGCTGAGCCGCCATTCGTCGGCCGCGATCGCGGCGTGGCGTTGAAGCCGTAACTCCTGGCGATGGTCGACGCCGAGGTCCGCAATCGACGCCGGAGTGTCTCCCTTGTCCATGCCGGCCCTTCTGCCGAAGTCATGTCAGGGGCACGTCAGTCTCTGATGTGCGCCCCACTCATCCGGACGGAACGTAGTGAGTGGTGGGGCTGTTGGGGAAGGGCGGCATTCCGGCCACGCGGAGGTCGATGCGGTTTTGCCGCTGGTCGTACTCGACTCGCCCTACCGCGAGATGGTCACCAGCGTGCCGTACCAACTGGACATCGCCCGTGGCCAGGACGGGGTTGCTGCCGCTTCAGTGGCGACCGAGCGTCGTAGCTCGTAGCTCGTGAGTCGTGTGCGGAGCCGGGTTCAACCTGCGGCTTGAGGGTTGTCCGCCCACCGGCCTTGACCTGTCGGCCGCAGGCGGCACAAAGTCTCCGGGCTCGGTTCAATGGAACGTTTGAAGGTATGAATGCTGGCAAAAACAAACTGCCCGGCGTGAGGCCTGCCGTCGTGTCCCGTGGCCCGCGGATGTGTGACAACGCCCCGCCCCGCTGGCGGGAGCTGTTGGGCCCGGAGCATCTCGGCGCCGCGATCGTGTTGGCCGGCGGGGTGCTCGTCGGCGCGGTCAACATCTATCTGGCATCGAGCATGTTGCCGACCGCGGTGGCCGACATCGGCGGCGAGAATTTCTACGCGTGGAACATGACGATCTACCTCGTCGCCATGGTGGTCGCGACGATGCTCGTCAGCCGGTTCCTCGCCCGGTGGGGGAACATCGGTGCCTATCTCTTCGGGTTCGCCGTCTTCATGGTGGGTTCACTGGCCTGTGCGGCGAGCCCGACGATGCCGGTGTTGCTGGTCGGCCGCGGTCTCCAGGGACTCGGTGCCGGGTTGTTGTCCGGACTGGGGTTCGCCGTCATCCGGTCCGCCCTGCCCCGCCGGCTCTGGACCCGCGGCAATGCGTTGATGTCGGCGATGTACGGCGTCGGGAACTTCGTCGGTCCGGCGCTCGGCGGCCTGTTCTCCCAATTCGGATCGTGGCGCCCGGCGTTCGTGCTGATGGCTGGGATCGCGGCGGTGTGCGGTGCGGCCGTACCCCGTGTGCTGCCCCGAAGCGAGCGGAGCGACGCGCAGGCTCCGATCCCGGTCGTGTCGCTGGTGCTGGTCATGGCCGCCACCGCGGCCGTCAGCGTGGCGGGAGTCCTGCACGACACGCCGGCGATGGCAGCCGGCATTGTGGTGGCGCTGATGTTGGGCATCGGATTCGTCGCCTACGAGCGGCGTAGCGAGCGGCGGGTCTTCCCCCGCACGACGTACCGGGCGGGTTCATCGCTGAAGTGGGTCTACATGACCCTGGGGCTCCTGGCCTTCGGCGTCGCTGTCGAGTCGTTCGTGCCACCAGGATCTAGGTGTATTGATCACGAGCGTTGTTGACACTTGCCGGGCTTGATCATGGCGAAGACCTCCGGTGTGGTGGAGCTGTCTAGGACTGCACCGCA
>NZ_JBFAIP010000125.1:0-16551 GCF_040654775.1 Streptomyces sp. NPDC050636 | reverse complement strand
ACACAATACCATCCCCCACTTCACTCACAATTTATTTAAACCGCACACCCAACCCCCAAACACACCCGGGGGGGGGCCCCCCCCCCCCCCCCCCCCCCCCCCACCGCCGTTCTTCGTGTGACCGATCAGCCCTTCGGCGGCAGCCAGCCCGTCTGGACCAGCTGTGCACCGCGCTTACGCGTGATGAACGTCGCCCGTCCAGGCGTCAGGCTCTGGCCCTTGATGTTGCCCATCAGCGGACCCTCGGCCGGGTCGGCCGAGAAGATCAGACCCTGTGCGCCGAGCTCCTTGGTGCGCTGCATCACGGGCTCGAACGAGGACCGTCCGGCACCCGAGGAGCTGCGCGAGATGATCAGGCGCAGACCCAGGTCACGGGCGAACGGCAGATACTCCAGCAGCGGCTGCAGCGGGTTGCCGCTGCTGGTCGCCACCAGGTCGTAGTCGTCCACGATCACGAACGCGTCCGGCAGGTCGTACCAGCTGCGGTTGCGCAGCTGCTCCGGCGTGACGTCCGGTCCGGGCATCCGTCGGCCCAGCGAACCGGCCAGACCGCTGATGACCTCCTGCAGCTGCGGGCCCGCGGCGCAGTACTTGTAGAGATGGCTGTCCGGAATCTCCCCGAGGTGCGCACGCCGGTAGTCGGAGACCACCATGAGCGCCTTGTCCGAGGGGTACCGCTCCGCGATCTGCTTGCAGATCAGACGCAGCATCGCCGACTTGCCCGACTCGCTCTCGCCGTAGATGACCAGCAGCGGGTCGGTCTCGAAGTCGATGAACGC
The DNA here is from genome assembly GCF_040654775.1 of Streptomyces sp. NPDC050636. Taxonomy (NCBI): domain Bacteria; kingdom Bacillati; phylum Actinomycetota; class Actinomycetes; order Kitasatosporales; family Streptomycetaceae; genus Streptomyces; species Streptomyces sp. NPDC050636. The sequence goes on along the minus strand of NZ_JBFAIP010000125.1, from coordinate 15,772 downwards.
CGGCGACAGCGTCATCTCGTCGACACCGATCGCGATGCCGTGCTCCGGGTAGTCGTTGCCGTTGGGCAGCTCGTTGACGTGCAGCATCGTCGGCAGCATCCGCACCGCCGGGGCGGGCTCGCCCTGCCAGTTCTCGCTGATCGTCGAGACCAGGTTGGCGATGCCGTCGCTGATCGTCTCCGGGTCCTGCATGCCGTCCAGCCGCGGCAGCGCCGCCAGGAAGTCCAGCTTGTCGGGAGACAGACCGCGACCGGGCTTGCCCATCGGGACGTTCTCCGCGCGCTTGCGGTCGAACTCCGACTCCATCGCGTCACCCAGGCGCAGCTCGACGCGGTTGAGGAGCTGGTCACGCAGGGCCGGCCGCACCTCGGTGTAGCGCGAGGCGGCGAGGACCAGGTGGACACCGAAGCCGAGACCCCGGGCGGCGATGTCCAGGATCACCGGGTCCATCTGCTCGTAGTCGGTCTTGAACGTTCCCCAGCCGTCGATGATGAGGAAGACGTCGCCCCACTTCTGGTCGGGGTAGGCGCCCGCGGCCCGCCGCTGGCGGTAGGTCGAGATCGAGTCGATGCTGTTGGCCCGGAAGAACTCCTCACGCTCGTTGAGGATGCCGACGACCTCGGAGACCGTACGGCGCACCTTCTCGGCGTCCAGACGCGAGGCGACACCGCCGACGTGCGGCAGGCCCTCCATCGTGAGCATGCCGCCGCCGCCGAAGTCGAGGCAGTAGAACTGCACTTCGGACGGGGTGTGGGTGAGCGCGAACGACGCTATGGCGGAACGCAGCAGCGTGGACTTACCGGACTGCGGACCACCCACGACCAGACCGTGACCGGCACCGGCGGAGAAGTCCAGGTACATCACGTCGCGCCGCTGCTCGAACGGCTTGTCCACCAGCGCGACCGGCACCACGAGCTTGCCGAGCGCGGTGTACTCCGGCGCGTGCACACCCCGCTCGGGCGTGACCGCGAGCGTCGGCAGCAGCTGGTTGACCGTGGGCGGCTCCTCCAGCGGGGGCAGCCACACCTGGTGCGCCGGCGGGCCCTGGCCCACCATGCGCTGGACGATGACGTCCAGCACGGTGTCGGCCAGCGCGTCGTCCACCTCCGGCTCCGTCGCCTCGACGACGACGGGCTCCTCGATGATCTGCTCGATGACCGGGGCCGCGGTGAACGGCACCGGCATCCGCATCGACCCGCCACCGACGCCGCCACGGCCGCCGCCACCCGGGCCGCGGTAAACACCACCGACATACGCGGCCTTGAACTGGACCATCGTCTCGGTGTCGTACTTGAGGATGCCGGAACCGGGCACGTTCGGCAGGTGGTAGGCGTCCGGCACACCGATCGCGGTCCGCGACTCGGCCGCGGAGAAGGTCCGCAGACCCAGCCGGTAGGAGAGGAACGTGTCCAGACCGCGCAGCTTGCCCTCTTCCAGACGCTGCGAGGCGAGCAGCATGTGCACACCCATCGATCGGCCGATACGGCCGATCTGGATGAACATCTCGATGAAGTCCGGCTTGGCGGCGAGCAGCTCGGAGAACTCGTCGATGATCATCACCAGCGACGGCAGCGGTTCCAGCGGGGCACCCGCGGCGCGCGCCTTCTCGTAGTCGGTGATGTTGGCGTAGTTGCCCGCCGAGCGCAGCAGCTCCTGACGGCGCTGGAGCTCACCGGTGATCGAGTCCCGCATCCGGTCGATCAGTGTGACGTCCTCACCGAGGTTGGTGATGACGGCCGCGACATGCGGCATCTCCGACATACCGGTGAAGGTGGCGCCACCCTTGAAGTCCGCGAGGATGAAGTTCAGCGTCTCGGACGAGTGCGTGACCGCGAGGGCCAGCACCAGGGTGCGCAGCACCTCGGACTTACCGGAACCGGTCGCACCGACACACAGACCGTGCGGGCCCATGCCCTGCTGCGAGGCTTCCTTGATGTCCAGCATGACGGGCTGGCCGTCCCGGTCGATGCCGAGCGGCACCCGCAGCCGCTCGGCCAGGGTCCGCGGCCGCCACGTACGCGACACATCGACCGAACCGGCGTCACCGATGTCGAGCAGGTCGGTGAAGTCCAGGTTCGACAGCAGCGGTTCCTCGCCGTCCGCGCCCGAACCGGCCCGCAGCGGGGCCAGCTGACGCGCCAGCGCCTCCGCCTCGGCCACCGAGAGGGTGTCGCAGACGCCGTTGTAGACCGCGCCGCTCGCCGACTCCAGCACCAGCTTGCCCGGCCACACCTGCACGGCCAGACCACCGCGGATCTCGTCCAGGTCGCCCGGCACGATCTCCAGGATGGTGACGCCCTGCAGGCCCTCCGCACCGGCGATGACCGAGTCCATCGGCACCTCGCCGGCGTCCAGCACGATCACCAGATGCGGGGTGTCGACCACCGGAGTGCCCTGCGGGCTGAACCGTCCGCGGCCCTCCAACTCGTCCGCCAGCAGCTCCTCGATCTCACCGAGGTCGCCAACGACGAGCCGGCGGGTGCCGGCGCCGTCCGTGGTCTTGTCCTGGACCTGAGGCAGCCACTTCATCCACTCCCAGTCCGCCTGCGCACCGGGGGAGGCGACGACCGCCACCACCAGGTCCTCGGGCGAGTGCAGTGTGCACAGCTGGGCGATGATGGCGCGCGAGGCGCCGTACACCGTGTCCGGGTCACCGGAGACGGTCAGGTGGTAGAAGGCGCGCAGGGAGACCGCCAGCGGCAGGTCGTCCAACTGGCCGTGCTTGTCGAGGAATTCCTTCATCGCATGCGCGGTGAGCGGCTCCAGCTCGTCGACCGGAGCGGTCTCCGGAGCCTTCAGGGGAGTGGCCAGCTGCTGCGGCCCCAGCCCCAGTCGTACCTGCCCGAAGTCCGGGTCGGTCGCCCGGCGCTCCCACACCCGCTTGCCCTCGGCCACGATGGACCACAGCTGGCCCGGGTCGGGGTGGGTGAAGAGCTGGGCGTCCCGCTGCTTGCGCGCGGTGCGGCGTACCTCTTTCCGCTTCTGCGTAAGGTACTTGAGGTAGTCCTGGCGCTCCTGAAGCATTTGTCCGGAAGGTCCCTGGCGGGCCTTGACGATCTGCACGATCGCCATTGCCAGGGTGGACACCACCATGACGCCGCCCATGATTTTCATGAACGGCTGGTTGCCCATGAACAGGAAACCCGCCGATGACGCCATGCCCATCATGGGCATCAGGCTCATCAGCATGTTCTCGCCCTCGCCCTCGCGGGGCAGCTCCGGGGGCGCCTCAAGTGTCACCTCCTCGGAGGGGACTTCAGGTGGCAGCGCGCGGGGCGGGCGCTTGACGATGACAACGCTCACCGAGGCATCAGTCCTTCATGCATCTCGCAGTCTCGGACCGCCCCCGTTGGTTTGACGGTCCCCCGGGCACAAGTCCATGGCCCGACGCAGGCGTTGATCCTACTGTTACGCGTCAAGTCACGGGGTGGGTGGGGCAGCCACCTGATCGGACGGTACGCTGACGCACCGCGAGCCTGCCGAAGCCCCGTTGAGACGGGCCTATATATAGGGCACGCGACGCGACAAAACGCCCAACGGATAGGGGGAACCGCCAGGTGAGCACGACCACAGGCACCGGCTTTTGCCGGGTCACAGTCGCCGCGCCGGACGCACGGATCGATGTGGCTCTGCCGGAGGACGTCGCACTGGTCGACATTTATCCGGAGATCCTGCGGCTCTCCGGACAGTCCCAGGCGGAGGGCGCCCCGACCGGCTACCACCTCGTGCGCCGCGACGGCACCGTACTTGACGCCGGACAGTCGTTGGCGCAGCAGCAGATCCTCGACGGCGACCTTCTTCTCCTGAAGCCGTTCGCCGACTCGCTGCCCCTCCCGGTCTTCGACGATGTCTCGGACGCCGTCGCCTCCGCGGTGAAGCGCAACCGCAGCCGCTGGAGCGACGACCTGATGCACTTCGTCGGCCTCACCGCCGGCGTGCTGCTGCTCGTCATGATGGCGTTCGCGCTGTGGTTCTCGAACCCGGTCGCCCGCGATATGCACCGGCTGCCCGGCATCATCGCCGGCGTCGTCGGCATCGTCCTGGTCGCGCTGGCCGGCGTCCGGGCCCGGGTCTACGACGACCACGCGTCGTCCATCGCCCTCGGCCTCGCCTCGCTGCCGCATCTGCTGATCGCCGGCTCCGGCATCTTCCCGGTGGAAGCGGGCGAGGGACCGGGCCGGCTGCACCTCCTCGTCGGCGCCGTGACGGTACTGATCGCGTCCGTCCTGCTGGTGGTCCTGCTGCCGCGCGGTGACGCACCCTTCGTCGCCGCTGCGTTCCTGTCCGCCGTCGGCACCCTCGCGGTCTTCGGCGCGATCCTCACCGAGGCCTCGCCCAGCGAGGTCGCCGCCGTCACCGCCGTCGTCGCCGTCGCACTGGTCGCCTGGCTGCCCGGACTCTCCGCACGCTTCGCCCGGCTGCCCATCGGCTACAAGTCCCCCGACCAGATCGCCAAGGGCTACGACGGCGAGCGCGGCGAGACCGAGTCGGTCGACTTCGTCAAGATCGGCAACCAGGCGAAGCGCGGCCACGAGCTGCTGCTCGGCCTCGTCGGCGGCTGCTCCGCCCTGGTCGTCGGCTCGGCCGGTGTGGTCCTGGGCTTCTCCGACAACGTCTGGGCCCAGGTGCTGGCGCTCGCCGCGGGCATCACGATCATGCTCCGCGCCCGGCTCTTCGACTACACCGCGCAGGTCGCCTGCCTGACCATCGCGGGCATCCTCACGATCGTCCTGCTGATTCTGGGCATCGCGCTGAACCCGCCGCTCGACATCTTCGTCGAGCTGGAGCGGTACGCGGACTCCGGCCCGCTGAACATCCGCACCGTCTGGTTCTCCGGCAGCATCGCGGCGGGCGCCGCCCTCCTGGTCGGCGTCGGCCTGGTCGTCCCGCGCAAGGGCGTCACCCCCTTCTGGGGCCGGATCTTCGACATCTTCGACGGCCTGATCCTGCTGTCCCTGGTGCCGCTGTGCCTGGCGGTCCTCGATGTGTACGGGACGGTGCGCGGCCTCACCAGCTAACGGCCGCCCCGCTCGCCCTTCCGACGGCCCCCCGACCACCCGGTCGGGGGGCCGTTTGCCAGCTGGTACGCTGTGTGACGGCCCATTCGAGTCATCCAAGATTCCCTGTGAAGCAAACCAGGGGCGCTCACGGGTCAAGACGACTGAGGAGTACCGCGTGTCGCTCGACGCCGCTACGAAGAAGCAGAGCATGGCCGAGTTCGCCACCAAGGAGGGTGACACCGGTTCCCCCGAGGTTCAGGTCGCGATGCTCTCCCGCCGTATCTCGGACCTGACCGAGCACCTCAAGACCCACAAGCACGACCACCACTCCCGCCGTGGTCTGCTGCTGCTGGTCGGCCAGCGCCGCCGCCTGCTGCAGTACCTGGCGAAGAAGGACATCACGCGCTTCCGTGCGCTGGTCGAGCGCCTGGGCATCCGCCGCGGTGCGGCGGGCGCCAAGTAGTCCGTAGAAGACGCCGCAGAGGGAGCGGTTCCCACCGGGGGCCGCTCCCTTTGCCGTATGCGCCGGATGCTTCCGCCACTACGCGGTGGACGGAAGCTTTGTAGTCTGGTGCTATATCGCAAAAGCGAACGCGGTAGGAGCGCCTCCTGGCCGCCGGTCCTCGGTAGTGGCCCCCGGACGATCCATGGACACACCATGCGGCATCACTCCGGGTGCTTCGATCGAAGACCGGCCCGCACCGGCGCTCCACCGAAGACGGTCCGCTGCCACACGGGCAGCGGACGCAGACGAGGAGATATTCCTGGTGGAGAACGAGACCCACTACGCCGAGGCCGTTATCGACAACGGTTCCTTCGGCACCCGCACCATCCGCTTCGAGACGGGCCGCCTGGCCAAGCAGGCCGCCGGTTCCGCCGTGGCGTACCTGGACGACGACACCATGGTGCTGTCGGCCACCTCCGCTTCCAAGACCCCGAAGGACCAGCTGGACTTCTTCCCGCTGACCGTCGACGTCGAGGAGCGGATGTACGCAGCCGGGAAGATCCCCGGTTCCTTCTTCCGCCGTGAGGGCCGTCCCTCCGAGGACGCCGTTCTCACCTGTCGGCTGATCGACCGGCCGCTGCGCCCCTCCTTCAAGAAGGGCCTGCGCAACGAGATCCAGATCGTTGAGACGATCATGGCGCTCAACCCCGACCACCTCTACGACGTGGTCGCGATCAACGCCGCCTCCTGCTCCACGCAGCTGGCCGGTCTGCCCTTCTCCGGCCCGATCGGCGGCACCCGTGTCGCACTGATCAACGGCCAGTGGGTGGCGTTCCCGACCCACACCGAGCTGGAGAACGCGGTCTTCGACATGGTCGTGGCCGGCCGTGTCCTCCCGGACGGCGACGTCGCGATCATGATGGTCGAGGCCGAGGCCACCGAGAAGACGATCCAGCTGGTCAAGGACGGCGCCGAGGCGCCGACCGAGGAGGTCGTCGCCGCTGGTCTGGAGGCCGCCAAGCCCTTCATCAAGGTGCTGTGCAAGGCCCAGTCGGACCTCGCCGCCAAGGCCGCCAAGCCGACCGGCGAGTTCCCGGTCTTCCTCGACTACCAGGACGACGTCCTGGAGGCGCTGACCGCCGCCGTCAAGGACGAGCTGGCCCAGGCGCTGACCATCGCCGGCAAGCAGGACCGCGAGGCCGAGCTGGACCGCGTCAAGGGTCTGGCCGCCGAGAAGCTGCTGCCGCAGTTCGAGGGCCGCGAGCGGGAGATCTCCGCCGCTTACCGGTCGCTGACCAAGTCCCTGGTGCGCGAGCGCGTCATCAAGGACAAGGTCCGCATCGACGGCCGCGGCGTCACGGACATCCGTACGCTCGCCGCCGAGGTCGAGGCGATCCCGCGGGTGCACGGCTCCGCCCTGTTCGAGCGTGGCGAGACCCAGATCCTGGGCGTCACCACCCTCAACATGCTCCGTATGGAGCAGCAGCTGGACACCCTCTCCCCGGTGACCCGCAAGCGCTACATGCACAACTACAACTTCCCGCCGTACTCCGTCGGTGAGACCGGCCGCGTGGGCTCGCCCAAGCGCCGCGAGATCGGCCACGGCGCGCTGGCCGAGCGCGCCATCGTGCCGGTGCTGCCGACCCGCGAGGAGTTCCCGTACGCGATCCGCCAGGTCTCCGAGGCGCTGGGCTCCAACGGCTCGACGTCCATGGGCTCGGTCTGCGCCTCCACCATGTCGCTGCTGAACGCCGGTGTGCCCCTCAAGGCCGCCGTCGCCGGTATCGCCATGGGCCTGATCTCCCAGGAGATCGACGGCCAGACGCACTACGTCGCCCTCACCGACATCCTCGGTGCGGAGGACGCCTTCGGTGACATGGACTTCAAGGTCGCCGGCACCAAGGAGTTCGTGACCGCGCTGCAGCTCGACACCAAGCTCGACGGCATCCCCGCCTCGGTCCTGGCCGCCGCGCTGAAGCAGGCCCGCGACGCGCGTCTGCACATCCTGGACGTCATGAACGAGGCCATCGACGTCCCGGACGAGATGTCCCCGAACGCCCCGCGGATCATCACCGTCAAGATCCCGGTGGACAAGATCGGTGAGGTCATCGGCCCCAAGGGCAAGATGATCAACCAGATCCAGGAGGACACCGGCGCCGACATCACGATCGAGGACGACGGCACCATCTACATCGGTGCCGCCGACGGCCCGGCCGCCGAGGCCGCCCGCGCCACGATCAACGGCATCGCCAACCCGACCATGCCGGAGGTCGGCGAGCGCTACCTGGGCACGGTCGTCAAGACCACCACCTTCGGTGCGTTCGTCTCCCTGCTCCCGGGCAAGGACGGCCTGCTGCACATCTCGCAGATCCGCAAGCTCGCCGGTGGCAAGCGCGTGGAGAACGTCGAGGACGTGCTCGCGGTGGGCGCCAAGGTCCAGGTCGAGATCGCCGAGATCGACCAGCGCGGCAAGCTCTCGCTGATCCCCGTCATCGAGGGTGAAGACGACGACGCCGACAAGAAGGACGACGCCGCCAAGTGACGTCCCGTAGCTCACAGGCGACGGCCCGCACCTCTTCGGAGGGGCGGGCCGTCGCCCGTACCCAAACGCTTCTCAAGGGCACCGCGGGCGCCGGCACGGTCCGCAGGACCACGCTCCCCGGCGGCCTGCGCATCGTCACCGAGACCCTGCCGTCCGTACGCTCGGTCACCTTCGGGATCTGGGCGCATGTCGGCTCCCGCGACGAGACCCCGTCCCTCAACGGCGCCACGCACTACCTGGAGCACCTGCTCTTCAAGGGCACCGAGCGGCGCAGCGCGCTGGACATCTCCGCTGCGATCGACGCGGTCGGCGGCGAGATGAACGCCTTCACCGCGAAGGAGTACACCTGCTACTACGCGCGGGTGCTGGACACGGATCTGCCGCTCGCCATCGACGTGGTGTGCGACATGCTCACCGGCTCGCTGATCCTCGAAGACGACGTCAACGTCGAGCGCGGAGCGATCCTCGAAGAGATCGCGATGACCGAGGACGACCCGGGCGACTGTGTGCACGACCTGTTCGCGCGCACCATGCTCGGCGACACCCCGCTCGGCCGCCCGGTCCTGGGCTCCGTCGACACCGTCAACGCCCTCACCGCCGACCGCGTCCGCCGCTTCTACAAGAAGCACTACGACCCGACGCACCTCGTCGTGACGGCCGCCGGCAACATCGACCACGCCAAGGTCGTCCGCCTGGTCCGCCGCGCCTTCGAGCAGGCCGGGGCGCTGAACCGGACGGACGCCACCCCGGTGGCCCCGCGCAGCGGCAACCGAGCCATCCGCACCGCCGGCCGGGTCGAACTGCTGGGCCGCAAGACCGAGCAGGCCCATGTGATCCTCGGGATGCCCGGCATGGCCCGTACGGACGACCGCCGCTGGGCGATGGGCGTACTGAACACCGCGCTGGGCGGCGGGATGAGCTCCCGGCTCTTCCAGGAGGTCCGTGAGAAGCGGGGCCTGGCCTACAGCGTGTACTCGTACACCTCGGGCTTTGCCGACTGCGGGCTGTTCGGCGTCTACGCGGGCTGCCGCCCCAGCCAGGTGCACGACGTCCTCAAGATCTGCCGTGACGAACTCGACCAGGTGGCGTCCGACGGCCTCACCGACGACGAGATCCGCCGCGCGATCGGCCAGCTCCGCGGCTCCACCGTCCTCGGCCTGGAGGACACCGGCGCGCTGATGCACCGTCTCGGCAAGAGTGAGCTGTGCTGGGGGGAGCAGATGTCGGTCGACGAGATGCTCACCCGGATAGCGGCGGTCACCCCCGACGAGGTGCGCGAGGTGGCCCGCGATGTCCTGGGCGCCCGTCCCTCGCTGTCCGTCATCGGCCCGCTGAAGGACCGGCAGGCGGCCCGGCTGGACGACGCGGTCGCCTAGGGACTCGCCCTAACCACAAAGAGAGAGCTGGAAACGATGAGCAAGCTGCGCGTGGCCGTCCTCGGTGCCCGGGGACGCATCGGCTCCGAGGCCGTACGGGCCGTCGAGGCCGCCGAGGACATGGAACTGGTCGCGACCCTCGGCCGGGGCGACAAGCTGGAGACCCTGGTCGAGGCTGAGGCCCAGGTCGTCGTCGAGCTGACCAACCCCGGCGCGGTGATGGGCAACCTCGACTTCTGCCTGCGGCACGGTATCCACGCCGTGGTCGGTACGACCGGCTGGACCGACGAGCGCCTCGCGCAGCTGCGCACCTCGCTCGCCGCCTCCCCCGAGGCGGGCGTGCTCATCGCCCCGAACTTCTCCATCGGCGCGGTGCTGACCATGCAGTTCGCCCAGCAGGCGGCCCGCTTCTTCGAGTCGGTCGAGGTCATCGAGCTGCACCACCCGAACAAGGCGGACGCCCCGTCCGGTACGGCGGCCCGTACGGCCCAGCTGATCGCCGCGGCCCGCGAGAAGGCGGGCAGCGCGCCCCAGCCGGACGCCACGACCACGGCTCTGGACGGCGCCCGGGGTGCGGATGTCGACGGTGTCCCCGTGCACTCCGTACGGCTGCGCGGTCTGCTGGCGCACCAGGAGGTGCTGCTCGGCGGCGAGGGAGAGACCCTCACCATCCGCCACGACTCCCTCCACCACAGCAGTTTCATGCCGGGCATCCTGCTCGGTGTGCGCCGCGTGGTGACCACTCCGGGCCTGACGGTGGGCTTGGAAAACTTCCTCGACCTGGGCTGACGGGCAGAACCGACGGTGCGCGCAAAGATCACTTACTTCGTCCTCGCGGCAGTTCTGGTCGTCTACTTCGTGCTGGTCGGCAGCCGTGGCGTCCTGCTCATCGAGCAGGGCACCGCGCTGACCGTCACGTTCGGGGCCGCCGTCCTGGTGCTGCCGTTCATCGGTCTCTGGTTCCTGTGGCACACCACCCAGTTCGCCCGTAAGGCAGACATCCTGTCGCGCGAGCTGGAGGCCGAGGGCGGGCTGCCGGTCGACGAGCTGAAGCGCACCCCCGGCGGCCGGATCGACCGCGATTCGGCCGACGAGGTCTTCGCCAAGCGGCAGGCCGAGACGGAGGACGCGCCCGGCGACTGGCGTACCTGGTTCCGGCTGGCGATCGCCTACCACGACGCCCGGGACACCCCGCGCGCCCGCAAGGCCATGCAGCGAGCCATCGCCCTGCACGACAAGAAGCCCGTACGGACGAGCTGAGTCCGTACGGGCCGAGGTGGCGCCTGCCTGGCGCCGGGGGCTTGAGAAGCAGGGCTACGAGCGGTACTCCGCCGCCCAGGCCTCCAGGACATCCGCGGCCTGCTCGAACGCCTCCGGGCGGGACAGGAAATCGCTGTTGTGGTCCGTCACGATGACGCGCAGCGGCTCGCCCTGAGTGCGGTGGACGATCAGGGCCTGACCCTGCACCGTCCGCGGCAGCCCCAGCCAGCGCACCGGCTGCTGGACCGTACGGACCGACGCCACGGCGCGCCACGGCTCCGTCGTCGTACGCAGCAGTCCCACCTGCCGCAGGCCGCTCGCGCTCACCCACAGCCCCACGCGCAGCAGACGCACCGCGAGAACGATCAGCAGCGCCCCCACCACCACACAGACCGCGGCGCCCGGCAGCGAGCCGGCCAGCGCAATGACCATCGCGGAGAGCAGCACGAACGACGCGAGCAGCAAAACCACCGCCGCCGTCCCCACCCGCCACGGTCCGGGGCGATAGGGACGGCGCCAGTGGTCGGGCTCGTCATGCGGCAGCGGGGCCGATTCCGCGGCACTGTGGTCGAAATCGAGGTCGCGGTCGGCCGTCAGGAAGGGTAGGGGCACGGCTGATCCTCATTCATGGGCACGCTACGGAAGCTGTGACCGGTGAGGCTATCGGGACTGGCGGAACGGAACCACTCGGCGGCCCGTCCCGCCCGTCCGATCAGCGGTGCGCTGCCTCCGACTGATGCACCCGGCCCGAGCCGGAACTGTCCTGCTGCAGTGCGGGAAGGCCGAACAGCAGCGCGCCGGCCAGGCCGCCCACCACTGTCAGGGTGATCAGGGATTGGCCGACGAGCTGCGCGCGGGAAGCACGCTGGCGCGGCGGGGGAGTGACATTGCTGCGGAACCGGTCTGCCTCGGCGACAAAGGCGAACGGGACGGGCTCTCGCCGGCGGAACATGAGCGGGCTCTCCTAGGAACCTCGAAGTGGGCACTGTCACAGGGATAGACGTCTGTGGCGTCCGTTTGGTGCCCGTTTTCCGGGACTTCTGTGAAAAACATCAACCGCAGCCCCGCCTCCTGCTATTGACGTCCGACATACACCTAACCATGCGTCATGCGGCATTTCATGCGGTTTCCCGGACTGTCGGTGGCGGGCCGTAGGCTGGGCGCCGCACGAGGATCGATTGGAAGGAACCGCCGGTGTCCCAGACCCCCGATGAGAGCACTGAGAGCCCAGGCAGTGCAGCCGCCAGCTTCCGGAGCGAGGTGACGGTCGAGCTGGTCAAGCACAGCGCGGCCGACAGCGACGTGCTGTGGGCGGCCCGCGTCTCCACGGCCGGCGAGCAGTCCCTGGAAGAGCTCCAGAAGGACCCGGAGCGCTCCAAGGGCCTGATCAACTACCTCATGCGGGACCGGCACGGCAGCCCCTTCGAGCACAACTCGATGACCTTCTTCATCAGCGCGCCGATCTTCGTCTTCCGCGAGTTCATGCGGCACCGCGTCGGCTGGTCGTACAACGAGGAGTCCGGCCGCTACCGCCAGCTGGAGCCGGTCTTCTACGTCCCCGGAGAGTCCCGCAAGCTCGTCCAGCAGGGCCGCCCCGGGAAGTACGAATTCGTCGACGGCACCCCGGCTCAGCACGAGCTCACCACCCGCGTCATGGAGGACACCTACCGCCAGGCCTATGCCGCGTACCAGGAGATGCTCGCCGCGGGCGTCGCCCGCGAGGTGGCCCGTGCGGTGCTCCCCGTCGGCCTGTTCTCGTCCATGTACGCGACCTGCAATGCCCGGTCCCTGATGCACTTCCTGGGCCTGCGGACGCAGCATGAGCTGGCGCAGGTGCCCTCCTTCCCGCAGCGCGAGATCGAGATGGTCGGCGAGCAGATGGAGGCCCACTGGGCCAAGCTCATGCCGCTCACGTACGGCGCATTCAATGCGAATGGCCGCATCGCGCCGTAAGCCCCAGGCGGCGGGCCGGACACCGGGACGCACAGCACGAGCGTGCGAAGTGTCCGGATTGCGGCATTTTGAGAAGTTCATCTACGCTGAACAAACGGACCCGGCACTGCTTGAACCCCCGAGCAGGCAGTGCCGGAGTCCACATCCCTGCTCCCCAGAGGCGCATCCCCCGGTGCGCTACGAGTAGCGTGGGACCCATGGCTCCGACTTCCACACCGCAGACCCCCTTCGGGCGGGTGCTGACCGCCATGGTCACGCCGTTCACGGCGGATGGCGCCCTCGACCTCGACGGCGCGCAGCGGCTCGCCGCCCACCTGGTGGACGCCGGCAATGACGGCCTCGTCGTCAACGGCACCACCGGAGAGTCACCGACCACCAGCGATGCGGAGAAAGCCCAGCTCGTCCGCGCCGTGGTCGACGCGGTCGGCGACCGCGCCTTTGTCGTCGCCGGAGCCGGCACCAACGACACCCGGCACAGCCTTGAGCTCGCCCGCGCCGCCCAGGACGCCGGCGCCCACGGCCTGCTCGCGGTCACGCCGTACTACAGCAAGCCGCCGCAGGAAGGTCTCCTCCGGCACTTCACGGCCATCGCGGACGCCACCGAGCTGCCCGTCATGCTCTATGACATCCCCGGCCGCAGCGGCGTCCCGATCAACACCGAGACCATGGTCCGGCTCGCCGAGCACCCGAGGATCGTCGCCAACAAGGACGCCAAGGGCGACCTCGGACGCGCCAGCTGGGCCATCGCCCGCTCCGACCTCGCCTGGTACAGCGGCGACGACATGCTCAACCTCCCGCTGCTCTCGGTCGGCGCCATCGGCTTCGTCTCGGTCGTCGGCCATATCGTCACCCCCGAGCTGCGCGCCCTCCTGGACGCCCACCTCAACGGCGACGTCACCAAGGCCACCGAGATCCACCAGAAGCTGCTGCCCGTCTTCACCGGCATGTTCCGCACCCAGGGCGTCATCACCACCAAGGCCGCGCTCGCCCTCCAGGGCCTGCCCGCCGGCCCGCTGCGGCTGCCCCTCGTGGAGCTCTCCCCCGAGGAGACCGAACAGCTCACACGAGATCTCGCCGCCGGCGGGGTACAGCTCTGACAACAGACTTCACAACTGAATACGGACCAACAACCGCCACATAGCAAGTGCACGAATGTCATGCGCGCCACGTGCCTCGACGGCAACGTGGCGCGCATGGTGAGGAGAGTCTTTTGAGTCATCCGCATCCTGAGCTCGGCGCCCCGCCGAAGCTTCCCAAGGGCGGCCTGCGGGTCACCCCCCTCGGCGGCCTGGGTGAAATCGGCCGCAACATGACCGTCTTCGAGTACGGCGGCCGGCTCCTGATCGTCGACTGCGGAGTGCTCTTCCCGGAGGAGGAGCAGCCCGGAATCGACCTGATCCTGCCGGACTTCTCGTCCATCAGGGACCGCCTCGACGACATCGACGGCATCGTGCTCACGCACGGCCACGAGGACCACATCGGCGGTGTCCCCTACCTCCTCCGGGAGAAGCCGGACATCCCCCTGATCGGCTCCAAGCTGACCCTCGCGCTCATCGAGGCCAAGCTCCAGGAGCACCGGATCCGCCCCTACACCCTTGAGGTGAAGGAGGGGCACACCGAGCGCATCGGCCCCTTCGACTGCGAGTTCGTCGCGGTCAACCACTCCATCCCGGACGCGCTGGCCGTTGCCATCCGCACCCCCGCGGGCATGGTCGTCCACACCGGCGACTTCAAGATGGACCAGCTCCCGCTGGACCGCCGCCTCACGGACCTCCCCGCGTTCGCCAAGCTCGGCGAGGAGGGAATCGACCTCCTCCTTTCGGACTCCACGAACGCCGAGGTCCCCGGCTTCGTCCCGCCCGAGCGCGATATCTCCAACGTGCTGCGCCAGGTGTTCGCCAATGCCCAGAAGCGCATCATCGTCGCCAGCTTCGCCAGCCATGTGCACCGCATCCAGCAGATCCTCGACGCGGCACACGAATACGGCCGCCGGGTCGCCTTCGTCGGCCGCTCGATGGTCCGCAACATGGGCATCGCCCGCGAGCTGGGCTATCTGAAGGTGCCGGCCGGTCTGGTCGTCGACGTCAAGACGCTCGACGATCTCCCCGACGACGAGGTCGTGCTGGTCTGCACGGGCTCGCAGGGCGAGCCGATGGCGGCTCTCTCCCGGATGGCCAACCGCGACCACCAGATCCGCATCGTCCAGGGCGACACCGTGATCCTGGCGTCCTCCCTCATCCCCGGCAACGAGAACGCGGTCTACCGCGTCATCAACGGACTGACCCGCTGGGGCGCCAACGTCGTCCACAAGGGCAACGCCAAGGTCCATGTCTCGGGCCACGCGTCGGCCGGCGAGCTGCTGTATTTCTACAACATCTGCAAGCCGAAGAACCTGATGCCGGTCCACGGCGAATGGCGCCATCTGCGCGCCAACGCCGAGCTGGGCGCCCTGACCGGCGTACCGAAGGACCGGATCGTGATCGCCGAGGACGGCGTCGTGGTCGACCTCGTCAATGGCGTCGCCAAGATCGTCGGCAAGATCCAGGCGGGCTATGTCTACGTCGACGGCCTCTCGGTCGGCGATGTCACCGAGGCCCATCTGAAGGACCGCCGCATCCTGGGCGACGAGGGCATCATTTCGGTCTTCGTGGTCGTGGACAGCAGCACCGGCAAGATCGTCGGCCCCCCGCAGATGCACGCCCGCGGCTCCGGCATCGACGACTCGGCCTTCTCGGCCGTCATCCCCAAGATCGACGAGGCCCTGGCCAAGTCGGCCCAGGACGGCATCACGGAGCCCCACCAGCTCCAGCAGCTGGTCCGCCGCTCGGTCGGCAAGTGGGTGTCGGACAACTACCGCCGTCGCCCGATGATCCTTCCTGTGGTCGTCGAGGTCTGACGCACCGTCAGCCCCGCAAGGGGAGCGGGGCGCCCGGATTTGCATCCGGGCGCCCCGCTCCAGTAGGTTTACGGCTCCGCCTGAACGGGAAGCACCGCACGCTTGCGCGTACGGCGGCCCTTCCGGAAAGCAGCGGAATTCCGACCCGGAGAAATCTGTTAAAGTCGGAAAAGCCGAAAGGCAAACCCCTTCGACGGGTTCATCAGAAGTAAATTCGGACCGGAAACGGGACGGACTGAACCTGATAAAGTCGGAAAGGCCGAAAAGCGAAAGCCGGACGGTCCACCCCGCTCCAACAGG
>NZ_JBFAIP010000124.1:0-16744 GCF_040654775.1 Streptomyces sp. NPDC050636 | reverse complement strand
GAGGAATCGGGGGCGGGCGTCGTATGCGTGGCCGGTGGTGGTCCGGGTAATCCAGCCTGCGCCGGCCGCGGGCGCCATCGTTGAAAGGCGAGTTCAGTCCGCCAACGCCGTTTGGCCGTGCGTGTGTTGGTACACCGTGGATTGCCGGTTAGGCGTCGGGGTTGATGAGGTTGGTGCGCCGGCCGGCATTCCATGTCTTGACGATCAGTGCACGTGCGGCAGCCTTACGGCCGCCAGTGCCATCAGCTTGGGCGCCGCCGGCCGTTGCCAGGCTCCGGATGTCGGCGGCCCACTGGTAGGCGGTGCGGCGTCCCATGCGCTTGGCCAAGTCCTTGTCCGTGATGATGCCGCCGTGGCGGGCGCACACGTCTGCCAGACCTTCGAGGGTGGGTCCGTACCAGGTCTCCTTGGTCTGTCCCCACGCCAGGGATGCGATGGCCAGGGCGCGGTCGAAGATGGGGCCGCCGTGGGTTTCGACGATGCGGACGATCGCAGCAACGGAGCCCACACGGGTGGGCGAGGAGTTGCCGACGTCAAGGCCATGCTTTTCGAGGACGTCGCCGGCGGTCTTGAAGTGCGTGACCCCCATATTCCGGCCGACCTTGAACTCTGCCAGGGCGCTAACGCGCTTGGATTCCTTGTTCTTGATGAGGAACAATGCGCCCTCTTGGGCGAGTGTGAGGCCGTAGTGGACTTCGCAGACGACCTTGGTGCGGCCAGCCAGTACACAGGCGTGGTGGCGGTGCTGGCCGTCGATAATGACATGGCTGCCGTCCGCGCGCTGGGCGACGATAAGAGCGCCGACGGCTTCGGGGATGAGCTCGTCCGCCATGGTCTGAGCGCGCTTCTCGTCTAGCTCGCGCTGAACTTCGCCGTCCACGGTGAGGTTGGCGGGGTCGAGCCATACGCCGTACTCGACACGGTGGGGCGGGAGGTCGTAGGGGATTTTGCGGGCCATAGTGTGGTCGGCGGTCCTTTCAGTTTCGATTTTTAGGTGGCGTAAGTCCGCGCTGATTGTCGATTCGTAGGCGCGGTGTGGTGTGGGGCCCGGTGTGCACCGAGGGCTGGATAGCCCCGCTCGGATGCGGCCGGTCGGGGCTGGTGTGGTGGGTCAGTCGCGAAGGCCGGTCATGCTGGTGCCGTCCGGGGGAAGGTGACGGTCTGGCCGAGGGCGATGCGCAAACCGATCCGGCGCAGTGCGGCCATGGCACTCTCAGTGTCCTTGCCTGCGGCCCCGCCGAGGGCGCCGTGGAAGTGTAGTGGGCCGGCCAGAGGATGCCGTTGATCTCGACGTGGTAGGCGTAGCAGGCGCGGCCGGAGGGAGCGTTGGTGGCCGGCGGGGTGCCCGTGGCATCGGCGATCAACGCTGTGCGGGTGAGCCGGAACCCGCGGCCGTCGTCGACGGTGACAGTGGTGATCATGTGCGGTGCACCCCTCATGGCTCAACAGTATGTTGAGCGTACTGCCGGTTAGGGGGTAGCCCACCCGGCTTTCTGTCAGACGGGCCGGAAGGTTTTAGCGGCCAAGGTAGGTGATGGCATTAGGGGCCTCTGCAGCGTGAGCGTTGGAACCGAACATCTCGCTGCTGTCGTTCTTCTGAGTGGCAGAGTGTGCAGGGGGAGGCAGGTGGTGTGGCTCAACTCGCCCTGAGTTACTGGAGGGACCGGAGTTGCCCGGTGGTCCGATCAGGGCGTTGGCGGACGCGCATCGGTGCCGGGCTGGGATCGATTGCTGAAGGATCTGGCCGACATGGCTGCCACCGGTGATGCTGCGAGCGTCGAGCGGTACGCGGTCGGGCTCGCGGCTATGGAGCGCTATGCCGATTCATTCCGGCGCTGGCGCCGGCGTCTGCTGCTGGATCGCCATCCAAGCGCGGTCCGCGTCCGTTTGAACCTGGCTGCCTGCTTGCCGAAGACGGGACGTATGGACCAATGACGCTCACGAAATGGACGAGTGCGCCCAGCGGTGCCGTGGTGAAGGTCGCCTACGCCTGGTGGTCCAGCGGCGGCGTGAGGAACTGGCCAAGGCGTGTGAGCATGTCGAGCGTGAGTTCCGGCTGTTGGAGTTGAAGCCGATGCCTACCGGAAACTGGCCGAGCGTGGCGAGGCTGGTACGGCGGATCTCACAGGCTTGTGCAGGGTGTTGGCCGCACTCGCGAAGAAGCCGGGCAGCGACGTTACCGCGGCCGACATCCTCGCCGTGGACGAACCGGCATGGGAAGGGCGCCCCAGGACACCGAGATGCCGGAACTCGTTACGTGCGGGTGCGTGTTGGCGAACGACGAGGATGGACTGACCAACGTCCCGCTGTTGCTGGAGCAGGTCGCCCTGCATGCACGCGTGCTGGGCGAGTTCCGGGCCTCGCAGACGGAACTCGAGTTCCGGCGGAGGAAGGACGGACGAGCGCAACCGGCACATGGATGAGGTCAACCGCCGCGCTGGCGACAGCGACGAGGACGCTGAGAGGGAGCTTGCGCAGGGAGAGCCAGAAATTCCCGGCCAACGATGAGCATCGCGTCAGAGTGCTGTTCTCCGCATACGGCCGGGCGGCCCGTGGGGGAGGTAACTACGAGGAGGTGTGGCGGATTACGCACGAGCTGGCCATGGATCCCGCGGCGGGGCACCACACCCATGTCCATGTGGCTCAGTTCCTGTGGCTGTTGGGTGAGCGCGAGCGTGCCTGGCACCACTTCGCGCCCGCCTTCGAAACGGTACAGGGGAAGGACGAGCGGGAGACCGCACTTCTGGCCATCGGACCGCCGGCGTTTGGCCATCGGACCGTCGGCGTTGACACCAACGACGAGGGCCCACATGGGTGAACAGGAGCGGCGCGTCGCCGCGCTGCTGATGGTGGCGGGCAGTGCGCAGCACGCGGATTCTTCTCGGCTACTTGCAGGGAGGTGGTGTATCGGGCACTGCCAGCACCGTCATGCACGAGTAGCCCGGCCCAACGCAGCGGCGACCACGTAGTTCTTGATGAACGAGTGCAAAGCCGGAATACAGCCAGCATCAGCCAAACCAGTTGATCTGCCGGATGCTTGAGGTCATCATTAATGGCACTCGCGACGCCTTCTATCACATCTTCAAACATGTCAAGCAGGAGTCCCATCCATGCAACAAGTGTCCGAGCCGAACGGTAGAGATTTCCCCTCCCCTCTCCCGTGGTCGGCTCGATCCGGAACGTCTCCTTACATTCCGGGCAAAGTCTCCGAGCTCATAGGCAACCTCACTGCTCTGTTGAAGAACGTTGACGCCGATCCCCTGGTGGATCGGACCTTCACTTGGCCGGGCGTTGCCTCTCCTGTTCCACTGCGTCAAGTGCTCTATTCGATGGGGAACTGCGGCCTGTTCAGGCGGGAGGGCCGTCCGTCGCGTTTACTCCTGACGCCTGAGGCCAGGTACTTCCTCGACACCGGTGACGTCGCCTTCCTCGTCGCTGTTTTAAACGCCCATGTCCGGTTCTTCGGCGAGGCGTTGGAGTCGATCGGCGAAGGTCTCACCTACGACGAGTTGAATCACATTGCCGCCGATAGCTATGGGCTGAACTGGAAGTCGCTCGACCAAGTCCGTCGGCGAGTCCACTGGATGCGCGGCACAGGCATGGTCGAGTACTGGACCAACGGAAGAATCGTCCCTACACAGGATGGCCGGGCACTGCTGGCCCGGCTGAGTCTCGTCCGTCCAACCGACCTGGAGTCGCAGAGGCAAGCCGCTAGCCTCCCTGCCGAGCTTCCAGAGCCTCCATCCCTACTTGGCGAGCGTCTCGACAAGGTCACTGACCAGGAACTGCAGGCGCGCAGGCGAGTGTTGGGGTACATCGCAGGCGGAGCAAACATGACGGCCCTCAGCCGCCTCGTCGATGCTGCGGCGGCCGGCCTGTCCCGCGGTGAGTTCATCCAGTTCTCCGCTGAAACTTTCGACGTCAGCAAGTCGTCTGCCGAGCAATCACTCAATTCCCTCCAGGGGCTTGGCCTGTTGGCGCAGGTGGGGCCGGATCAATTCGCGGCGACCGACCTCGCAGCGGAGTGGCTCAACTCCGGGGAAGCCGTGGATCTTATCCGCCACCTTCACCTCAACCTGGCCCTGCTCGGGGAAACCCTGGATGCTCTGGAATCCGAATCCGAATCGGGCGCACTGACCGGGATTCTGGCCGAGAAGTACCCCATGTGCGAACTCGCCCGCAAGGACGTGACAAGCCGCGTCGCTCTTCTCGTGGAAACAGGGCTCGCTGAGCGCATTGGAAATGTGGTGCGCAGGACCGCGCTCGGTACGGCGCTCGTTGGCTCACTTCCTCTTCAGAAGCGCCACAATGTTCCCCAAAACAGCGTGTCAAGCGGGGTGGCCACCGCTTCGACGGAAGCTGGGCAGCACCTTCCCCTGCCCGAGCAATTAGTGGCAGAAGTGGTGAGTTCATCCACGGACAGCGTTAATTACAAGCGGTTCGAGCGGGTTCTGGCGGACGTCTTTCGATACCTTGGGGTGGACGTCGAAGTGCAGAGCGGACCGGCCAAGACAGACCTGGTCGTCACACTATGGCTTTCCCCGACAGCTCGACGGCGCATCGCGGTGGAGGCCAAGACGGACGGTGCCGGTCTGGTGACCGACCAGGATGTGCGATTCATGCGGCTTGGCGAGCATCGTGCTCGTCACCATGCTGACCGCACGGTGCTGATCGGCCCCGGATTCGACGCTCGGGTGTTCCGGGAGGCGAACAAGGAAGACGTGGCAGTACTGACAGCCAAGCAGCTCGCAGCGGCGGTCGTCCGCCACTCCGAGACCCCGCTCTATCCGCACGAACTCGAAGCCTTGCTTCTCGCGGGCCAAGGTGACGCGCTCGAACACACCTGGAGCGAGGCGGAACGGCGGACCGAAGCGCTGGCGCTAGTGGTTAACGCCATGTGGAAGAGCGCGAACGATCCTGTCGACATCGAATTCGGTGCCGGAGCGCTGGACGTACGAGACATCTGGCGTGAGACGAAGGCGTCGCTGGAGACACCACTCGACAAGAAGGAGATCGAAGAGGCGCTGGCCTTCCTCAGGAGTTCCTGCGTCGCAGGCGTGGTGGAACGAGGCGGTGACCACGCGATCACCGCACCCCCGGAACTGATCGCTTCGCGGCTGCGCTCACTGGCTTCTGCGATCGAGGCGAAGGCTGCCGGCATGGATTCACGACGGGACGTTCCGGTGAATGCGATCGCAGCATCCTCCAGCCCCCTGCAGGATGGCCTACCGAAGGCCAGTCCGCGTTCGCGTGAGATCGACCCGGCACAAGTACGCGCCTGGGCCAAAGCTGGAGGTCGACCGGTGAACGTCCGAGGTCGACTCCCTGAGTCCCTGATCAGGGAGTACAAGCAGGCCCACGACCTGTCGACCGACTGAGATGACTGACACGGCATCAGCCACTCGTCATCAATGAGGCCAATTCGCACGGAGGGGGCACCGCTTAGCCGTGTTACGTGGTGCCCTTCGAGCGCCCGCAAATCCTTACCGACCGGCGCACTGATGTGGTCGTGATGGAGGTCGACGACGGCTCGCCGGCGCGGCCGGAGGTGCGGGACGCGGACGTGGACGCGGATGAGGAGAGCGGTCGCGGGATGCTGTTCATCGCCGTCGTGGCGAACCGCTGGGGTGTGAGCGAGGACGAGACGACGACGTGGTGCACCCTGACGTCGCCGGCTGTGGCGAGGAGGGCGTGATGCACGCGAGCAGCCTCACGGCGCCGCGGTCTGGTCCGGAACGGCGGGCAACTCCTTGGAGGCATCGACATCGGTTCCTCCCTGCGACGGCACGGCACGGCACGGCACGACACGGCAGCGGCCAGCAGGGGCTGTCCTCTCGACAACGTGCGGATCCACGCCGGGAGATGAGCAACAGACTCCTCTTGCTATGGTGCGCCGATGCCATCGATCAAGCAGTTCCAAGTCACCTTCGACTGCGCAGAACCTGCGCGCCTCGCCGGTTTTTGGTGCGAGGTGTTGGGGTACGTCGTACCGCCGATCCCGAAGGGGTTTGCCACTTGGGAGGACTACCACCGCTCGCTGCCGCCTGAGGAACAGGTCACCTACTTCGCATGCAGTGATCCCTCGGGTGTGGGCCCGCGCCTGCTCTTCCAGCGCGTTCCCGAAGGCAAGATCGTCAAGAATCGGGTGCATCTCTGTGTGCGGGTCGGCACCGGACTCGTGGGTGAAGAGCGCCTCTCCACACTGGAAGCCGAATGCGCACGACTGGTCACGCTCGGTGCGGTACACGTGCGAACGCTGCTTGCCGATGACGAGAACGAGTCGTGCATCGTGATGCAGGACATCGAGGGCAACGAGTTCTGCCTCGACTGAGAATCCTCCGCGACGGCGAGATCCGGGGGAGCCGTCTCTCTCGGGCCTCTCTTCAAGGGGGTCTCGTGCGGGGCGGAAGTCATCCTGTGAGGGCGAGGTTGTGCAGTCGGGCGATGCTGAGCATCGCGGTGTGAAGGCCCTCGCCCTTCAGGCGGCAGTCACGAAGGATCTTCCATGCCTTCATCTGCGCGAAAACGTGCTCGACGTGGGCCCGGACCTTGCGGTGGGAGGTGTTGTGCTCCTCTTTCCAATTTCCAAGCTGGCAGTTCGGTCTGGCTGCGTTTGCGGCGGTGCGGGATGAGCAGGCCG
Source organism: Streptomyces sp. NPDC050636 (assembly GCF_040654775.1). Classification (NCBI taxonomy): domain Bacteria; kingdom Bacillati; phylum Actinomycetota; class Actinomycetes; order Kitasatosporales; family Streptomycetaceae; genus Streptomyces; species Streptomyces sp. NPDC050636. The sequence continues at coordinate 10,104 of NZ_JBFAIP010000124.1, read as the reverse complement.
GTGCCCCGTGCGCGGCAACCGTGTGACCCCGCGTGAGGACCAGGGTGCCGTCGACGATCAGCACGGCGTCCTTGCGGAACCGCTTGCGGGGGCTGGAGCGCGAGCGACGGCCCGAGGTGGCCGATGATGCGGTCAGCGGCCGACTTCGACACCCCGAACAGCGGGGCGAGCTGCCGACGCCATCGACCAGGCTCGGGCGCTCCTTGTGGAGCCGTTCCCGATCGACTCCCTGTCCGTCCGCGGGCATCCGGGGGCATCGGCGGCCGCGGCGCCTGGCCTCCGTCACTGTAGAACTCCCCGATCAGCTACTGGAGGACATACCGTGACCTTCGGTGTCGACCTCATGCCTCCCGAAGGCGACTACGACTACGACTATGAACACTTCAGCAGGAGGCTGGCCGATCCAAAGCTTCAGCTCCTGGGCAGTGGGACGTGCGCTGCGAGTCTGGCGGAGGGAGTCTTGACGTCAGTGACCGCTGGGGCGGCTATGGCGATTTCCGCCCAGCAGCGTTTGCCCGAGGGTGTGGCCTCTACGTCATGGCGTTCGGCCAGGGCGGCGACCAGTAGCAGGCCACGACCGTTCTCGTCGCCTGTGCCGGGGAGGCAGAGCCGGGGCGGTTGGCGGCTGGAGTCGAAGACCTCGACCCGAACGGAGCGGTCGTCCAGTCGGAGGCCGACGGCAATGGCCCCCTCTCGGGCATGCCGTACGGCGTTGGCGATGAGTTCTCCAGCCACCAACTCCACCGTGTCCAGCAGGTCGCTGCCGGCCCGCATGCCCCATCCACGCAACTGGGCAACGACCCGCCGGCGTGCCCGCGCGGCACCCAGGGTCGTGCCGGGTACAGAGAATTTCAGCTGGCGCGCTGTCATGAGCCGCCTCCCGGGGCCTCTTGAACGAGTACGGCTACTTCGGGGTCGTCGTGCCGCCCGGCTACCCGCATGTCGGGCTCACGACCGGACAGTTCGGCGCGGTGGCTGCGCGAGGCGGAGGCGACGTTTTTGGGCCGTACACGCCAGTCGTCCCTAATCCGGGGCGGTGGCGCAGGCCGCCTCTCCACGACGAGCGGAGCACTGCGGAGCCCCGGACTTGTACCGTTCTGCGGGTTCCGCTGAGCCTCACTCTGGTGGGTGCAAGCGGCCAGCGTGCCCATGCCCACGCCGATGCCGACCAGGAATCCGATGGCGGCGACGGTGGCTCGGGAGCGAGGTGCCTGTGATGGGGCCGAGGCCGTGCTTCCCCCGCGACCGGTGACCGTGGCTGCCGCCCGCCGTGCGTGCGAACGCTGTGCGGGGACTCTGGTCCGGGGCTGATCCATCAGCCTCGCCAGGAACGGCGGATCATCCAGCGGTACCGGGATGGCCGCCTTCGCGAGGAGGTACTTCTCTCCGGGCCACCATCCCAACAACCGCACGGGCAGCTGTGCTTGCATCCGCGCATCGAGCCGGGACACGTCCTTGTACACACGCAGGCACGCCGGACACCTGCGAAGATGGCTCGCGCTCTCCTCCGCCGGGGGCGTCTCAGGGCCCAGGGCCAGCTGCTTGATCACCTCTATGCAGTCCTGACGTCCCAGCCGTTCGAGATACAACTCTGTACGGGCCTGGCGCAGCGCGCTTTTGGCCTCGTCACACATGCTCGGTACCGATTGGCGGGTGAGGCCTGTGACGCGGGCCGTTATCGCCGGATCGTCCTGATCCACCACCGAATGCCACAACAGGCACTGTGTGGTGGTGGGGAGGCGCAGGTAAGCGAGCGGCAGCTGACCGTCCTCATCCAAGGGCCACAGGCATCCCGCCGCGACCCAGGCCTTGAACTCGGGCGACAGCGGCACGCGCTCCCAACGTGTGATCGCCGTGCTGCGAACGCTATCGAGCAATTGGCGTCGCAGGCAGCCCAGATGACGGAGTTCGACGAAAGGCTCCGCGGACAGCATTCGTTGAAGTAGTTGCGCGAAGACCTGTGAGGTCAGTTCAAAGGCGTGCAGGGGGTCCGGCACGCATTGGGAGGCGTAGGCCTGTACGGCGGCGTAGTGGCGGCGATAGATGTACCGGAAGAGTTCGACCTGCCCTTTCCGGACTGCGTATATCAGAGCGACATCGGAAAGGGGCTGTTGTGACTGTCGAGTACCTGGGAACAGGTGCATGAGGGAGCCTTTCATTCAAGTCCGGTGGCGGCCGGGTGCATGCCACGACGACGTCACCGGCACGCAAGCCGACGGTGGTTCATTCCTCCGGAATGTGCGGACAATTCAGAGAAGAGCCAGCTGAGTTGACTGTGGAGCTGCTGCGCAGGAATTGCCGGCAGTACGGTGCGCGGTGCACGGTATGCGGTGTGCGGTGAAGAGCCGGTAGAGCCGCTAGGGCTGGTGCCGGCACTGGCATCGTCACCGGGATCGGTGTTGTCGGATCGCGGCCGGCTGCCGTCGGCCGTGGCGCGGGTCGTGCTGCCGACGACCCATCTGCTGCTCGACGCCGCGTGGCCCGGAGCGCTGTCTACGGACGTGGCAGCGGTCGGGGGCGTCATCCGAAGGGGCGGCCCGCCGTGCGTCCGGGGTGGCAGAAGCGGTGGGTGCCGGGGAGCGTCGTGCGTGATCTTCGCCTGACCGGCGGCCGTATGGACCTGCGGCCTTGCCGGTGCGACGGGGAGTGCCGTCGAGCCTCGTGTGCTTCGGCTTGTCGTACGACGCGTTCAGGGTGTCCAGGGCGGTGGCCGCTCCCGCGGCCGCCATGCCTCCGGCGAACAACCCCAGGAACAGGCCGGCGGAGTGGCGGATCAGACTATGCCGTCGGGGGGTGCGCGCGGCCGAGGACGCGGCGCGCACGAGGAAGGGCAGAAAGGCGCTGGGCGGTTTCGTCACGGCGCGCACCTGAGCGTACTGGGACCCTTCCCACCAGCCGAGGAGCATGACCGGGAGCTGGGCGCGCAGCTGCCCGTCGAGATCGTTCAGGTCCAGCCGTGTCTCGACGGAGAGGGCGTGCTCCGCGTGGCCGGCAGAGGGTGCGTTGCGGGTTGGCAGAGCCCGGTACGTTTCGCGCAGAGTGTCGCGTGACAGATCGGCGAAGGCTCCGACTTCCCGCTTCTCCATGCCCAGCGCCCGCGCCATGACGGCAGCCGGCTCCAGTTCGACGACCGCATGCCACAGGAGTGTCTGCTGGCGGCCGAGCAGACACCGGTAGGCGTCGGTGAGGCCGGAGCGCATGGTGAGCGGCCATGGGCCTCCGGCCTCCGCCCAGCTGCGGAACCCGTCGGTGAGTCCCGCCTCCGGCGCGCGGGTCCATTCGCGCAACGCCAGTGTTCGCGCACTGGTCAGGACGTGTACCCGCCATGGCCCTCCTGGCGGGGTGCTTTCCACCGTCGCGTCGTAGAGGTCGCTGAAGACCTGTTCGGCGATCCTTGAGACAACTGCCCGGTCCGTGAAGCAGGTGTCGAGATAGGCGACGGCGGCGGGCCAGTGGCGCACTACGACGGTCTGAAAGGCCGCCACTCTGCCCCGCCGTACCAGCTGCCCGATCTCCGCGTCGCTGAAGCGCTGGTGACGGTGGTGTGCGAGGAGGCTCTTGAACATCGGGTCCCCCGGGGGGTGTGTCGTGTGCAGGGACGGACACTACGAAGGACCGGGCTCGACGGCGGGGGTATCGCGACTTTGCTAACGCTTTACTAAGTGGGACCGTGCGATGCTCGTCGAGGTCGCACGGGCCAGGCCGCTCGGTCAGGCTTTCTCGATGTCGTATCGGCGACATGCGTAGTTGTTGAAGTTGTACGTGACCACGACGGGACCGCCCTGCACGGGCTGGAAGTTGTCCATGCCGAGTTGCATCTTGTCCCAGGGGCCCCCGTCGCGCCGGGTACGCGCGGAGTAGCTGCCGTCCGTGCTCTTGGCGAAGCCGAACAGTTGCCCCCTGCCCTCCGTGCGACAGGGGCTCATCCTGGTCCGGATCACCTTCATCCCGGTGCTGCCGCTGTAGCCGACGGGCCCGTTGTAGTCGATGCACTGCCCGGTGGCGGCGTTGCGCAGCCAGGCGTAGTGCGTGTCCTTCTCGAATTTGACGAGCTGCCAGCTCTGGTGTGCGCTGCCGTCGCACGAGTTCTGGACGACCGCCGTGCCGTCGGGCTCGATGCACAACCCGTTGTATTCCGCGTTGCGGAAGCGGCCCGGCCCTATAACGTCCCCGAGGCCGGCCTCGTTCCCGTGATCAGCCTCAGTGGGCGACGGTTTCGGTGGTTTCGACGCTGTGGCGGAGGGCTCGGCCGGACGCGGTGACGGCGTCGGTGTCGGTGTCGGGTGCGGCGAAGCGCTGGGGAAGGGCTTGGACCTGGCCGTGGGCTTCAAGGCCCGTCCCTCCTCCAGGTTTTCAAGGGGCGGCATGGGCGGCCTGTGCTCCATCCTTGCAGGTGGCGGGCTCGCCGGCCCCTCTGGCCCCGGTCCGCCTTCGTCGAAGGGCATCGGCACGACGAGGACCGCGATTCCGACGGCGGCGATGACGGAACCGGCGACCGCGCCCGAGCGGAACGGAGAGTCCTTGTCCTTGGCCGACCCTGAACCTACGTCGAGGGTGGGGGCCGCACCGTCCGGTGCGCCGAATGCAGCCACCGCACCCGCGTGCGTGCCCGTCCCGGCAATGCGCGCCGCCACGTAGGCCGATCCGCCCCACAGCAGCACTCCCACCGGCAACGCCGAGCCCAACCGCTCATTGAGGTAGGTGAGTTCGAGCAGCGCGCTGCGGCAGCGTTCGCATGCCCCGAGGTGTCGCTCAAGGTCCTTGTTCGTACGGCGACCGGCACGGCGCACGGCAGCACCGAGCATCGAGCTGTAATGGCGGCACTCGTCGTTGTCCGAGCCGTTCTCGACATGCGCCGTCAGATACGCCTCGCGCAGACCTTCCCGCGCGCGGGACGCCAGCGAACTAACGGCCCGTGCGCCCAAACCCAGGAGGGTGCCGACCTTCGAGGCGGGCTCTTCCTCGACGGCCGTATGCCACAGGACCGCCTGCCAGCGCTCGGGCAACGAACGGAACGCCCTCAACACAAGACAGTTGTCCTCCAGGCGCAGTATCCGCTCCTCGCTGCTCTCCGCCTCCGGGCTGGAGTCAGACGTATTGGCGAGCCACTCCTCGAAATCGGGTGACAATTCGGTGCGACGAGCTGTGCTCGCCCAGTCGGCGGCGGTGCGGCGGACGGCTGTGAGGAGATACGGGCGCCAGGCGGCCTGGGGGCCGCCGCCGGATCGAACGGCCTGGAGCGTGCGGGCAAAAGCCTCCGAAGCCAGGTCCTCGGCAGTGTGCGGATCGCGGCAGCAGGCGCGCGCGTAAGAGAGAACCGCGGTCCGATGCCGCCGATAGAGCTCATCCATGGGCGCCTCGGACTCCGACTCCCTGAGGGCTGCTGTGAGTTCAGCGTCGGAGGCAGACATTTCATTTTCCTCGGGCATGCGACAGCCAGGCCTTCCGTATTGCTACGTGGGGGATCGGCATTGTCGTCGATGTTCGAATAGCGACGGAAGCGCTTCAAGGAAGTTGCCGACCTCACCTCGTGCACAGCCTGTACGACCCATGTCGCGCCTGGGCTATCGTGCCCGGTATTGGACAGATTGAAGGGAACCGGTATCCCGGGAGCCGATAACGGCGCGGACGTGGATGTGGGTGTCGATGTGGCGCGTGGCCGGTAAATTTCTGATTCCAGGCGCGGGTAATCCGGCGCCGTAACGAGATGATTCGATTTATGCCTGGTACATGAACCAAACGGTGGTCGGCGAGGAGGCTTCCGGTCATCGGGGCCCCGGGGGAGGTGTGCAGTGTGCGGGGACGGACACTACGAAGGACCGGGCTCGGCAGCTGGCATATCGCAACTTTGCTCACGCTTTACCAAATGGGGTCCGTGTGACGCATATCGAGGTCGCACGGGCTCAGCCTGTCACTCACACCCCGTCGACGAGATAGCGGAGGTAGGGAGCGTTGTTGTAGTTGTACGTGACCACGACTCGACCGCCCTGCACCGGCGGCCATTTGTCCAGGCCGAGTTGCATTTTGTCCCAGGCGCCCCCGTCCCACCGGGTATGCACGTAATGGCTGCCGTCCCTGCTCCTGATGAAGCGGAACAGCTGCCCTTTGCCCTCCACGCGGCACTCGCTCATCTTGGTCCGGATCGCCCTCGTACCGGCGTGGCCGCTGTACCTGCCGACGCGCCCGTTGTAGTCGATGCACTCGCCGGTGGCGGCGTTGCGCAGCCAGGCGTAGTCCGTGTCCTCCGGGGATGAGACGAGCTGCCAGATCTGGTCTGCGCTGCCGTCGCACGAGTTCTGGATGACTGCCGTGCCGGCGGGCTGGATGCACGTCTTGTTGTGTTCCGGGTTGCGGAAGGGGCCCGTCCATCGAACGTTCCCGAAGCCGGCTTCAGTGGGCGACGGTTTCATGGGCGGTTTGGGCTTCACCTTTGCAGGTGGCGAGCTCGCCGACGCCTCGGGCCCCCGTACGTCTTCATCGAAGGGCATCGGCACGGCGACGACCGCGATCCCGGTGGCGGCGGCGACGGAACCGGTGACCGCGCACGAGCAGAACGCAGAAGCCTTGACCTTGGCCCACAACTGCGCGGCCCACGCACCCGCTTGCGCGCCTGCTTGGGCCAGGAGCGCCGCTACGTATGCAGGGCCGCCCCACAGCAGCACTCCCACCGGCAGCGCCGAACGCAGCCCCTCGTTGAGGTGCCTGAGTTCGAGCAGCGCGCTGCGGCAGCGTTCGCATGCCCCGAGGTGTCGCTGAAGGTCCTTGTTCGTACGGCGACCGGCACGGCGGACGGTAGCACCGAGCATGGAACTGTAGTGGCGGCACTCGTCGTTGTCCGAGCCGCTCTCGACATGCGCCGTCAGATACGCCTCGCGCAGGCCTTCCCGTGCGCGGGACGCCAGCGGACCGACAGCCCCTGGGCCTACACCCAGGAGGGTGCCGACCTTCGAGGCGGGCTCCTCCTCGACGGCCGTATGCCACAGGACCGCCTGCCAGCGCTCGGGCAACGAACGGAACGCCCTCAACACCAGGCTGTTGTCCTCCAGGCGCAGCATCCGTTCCTCGCTGCTCTCCGCCTCCGGGCTGGAGTCAGACGTATTGGCGAGCCACTCCTCGAAGTCCGGCGACAATTCGGTGCGACGAGCTGTACTCGCCCAGTCGGCGGCGGTACGACGGACAACCGTCAGGAGATACGGGCGCCAGGCGGCCTGGGGGCCGCCGCCGGACCGAACGGCCTGGAGCGTACGGGCAAAGGCCTCCGAAGCCAGGTCCTCCGCAGTGTGCGGATCACGGCAGCAGGCGCGTGCATAGGAGAGAACCGCGGACCGGTGCCGCCGGTAGAGCTCATCCACGGGTGCGTCAGACTCCGACTCCCTTAAGGCTGCCGTGAGTTCGGCATCGGACATCTCGTGGTGATCGGGCATGCGACAGCCAGGCCTTTCCGTTGTGCAACGTGGGGGATCGGCATTGTCGTGGATGTTCGAATACCGGCGGAAGCGGTTCCGAGGATTGATCGGCAAGGCGTAACAGCCTGTTGACGCGTCCGCAGGCCGGCGCCCACATCCAGCGTCATCGCCCCTGTGACCAGCAAAGTCGTTCAGCAAGTCGGGCCGGTTCAGCTCATACGTCGGCGGGGCGTCGACGAGGCCCCGGACGGCGAGAACTGCCAGACCCGGCCACAGACGCTCAGCCGAGTCCGACTGCTGGAGCTGGTGCCCACTCCTCCTTCAGACCGATCCCTGTGACGTTCGTCGGTCCTTGAATTCCTCTCATGCGGCGAGGGGTCCCCGCCAGAGCCTCGCCTTGCCGGGTGTCTCGGTATCGCGTGCGCCGAGGCGTCGGCAACTCGATCAACACACCTATGAATCCGAGGACTTCACATGACAAGACGACGACGGCCTCCCCTCTTCAGTCGGCGCACGCCTCTCATAACGGCCATAGGAGTGGTGGGCTCCCTCGTCACCGCTATAGCGGTCAACGCGTCTGCCAGCCCGCCGGACCTGCGGACTTCGGACATTCGCGTACTGGCCTACAAGGCGCTCAAGAGCGATCCCGCCAAGACGCACTACGCGCAGGGCCAGACCTTCCGGACGCGGGCCATTCAGCAGGACAAGGACGGCGACCGGCACATACGGATGGACCGGTACTACAAGGGCTTACCGCTCATTGGTGGCGACCTTGTTCTGCATATCACCGGGGATGGCCAATTCAAGAGCATCAGCCAGACGCTCGCGTCGGCGCCGGACGTCGACACCGGCCCTGCGCTCTCCGTCGAGGACGCGTGGAAGCGCGCGTTCACGTATACGCCCATGCGGGAACGAGCGCCGGACGGGAAGGCCAAGAAGAGTCCGGTGGCCCGGTCGGGCGGGGGCTCGACTCGGGCCGCGCAGGACGCGCGGGTGGGATCGAGGCTGGTCCTATGGGCAGGGAAGAAGCGACCTTTGCTTGCCTACGAGAACGTGATTCGCGGAGTCCGCGCCGATGGCACTCCCGCCGAGGTGCACACCTACGTCGACGCGGAGAACGGCAAGATCCTGGGCACCCGGGACCGGTATCTGCATGAGCACGGGACGGGCAACACCCTCTACAGCGGGCAAGTGGAGTTGGAGACGAACCGCGGCCAGCAGGGTGGGTTCGAACTCACCGATGGCACACGGGGCGGGATGACCACCCTGGACGCCAACGACCAGTGCGCGCCGCAGGACCCGGCATGCCCGAGCGGTCCGAGCGGCGGGCCCGGTGGTGGGGGTGGCGCTCCCGAAGACCCGGGTAGTCCGCAGGATCTCGGTAGCGGTAGCGGTAGCGGTAGCGGTAACGGCAACGGCAACGACAACGGTGGCGACGGTTCCGGGGACAGTCAGAACCGGAATGAAGTGGGCAAGGACACCGGCGATGAGAAGGGGACCGTCTTCAGTTTGGGTCCCTTGCCGGCACTGCGAGCGGCATCCGAGACGTACTGCCTGAAGGGAGTCCCGGTCTGCTACGGACCGGGCAAGCAGGGCAGGCAGCCTGCGGGGACCCCGCCGGCGGGCGGGGGCACGCAGTCTCCGGGTGGGGGCGACGAAGAAGGAAGCGCCCCACCCGGAGGCGGCGGCGATGACGAGGGCGGAGCCGGCGATGGCCAGGGTGGAAGCGGCAACGGCAATCCGCTCGGCGTACCTGGAGCCGCCACCGTCGTCAGCCAGGACAACACCTTCGGGACCGGAGACGACTCCGATCGCTCCACCATCGCAGCGGACGTGCAGTTCGGAGCGTCCCAGGCATGGGACTACTTCCAGACGAAGTTCGGTCGCAACGGCTTCCAGGGTGACGGGCGGGGCCCGACCCTCTACGCGCACTACGGCGACGGTCTCACCAACGCCTTCGCTCTCGCCGACCCGCAGCTGTTCAGTGCGGTGTTCGGGGACGGGGACGGTCAGAACGTCAAACCGCTCACCGAACTCGACGTCGTCGCCCACGAGATGGGCCACCTGGTGACCGGGTCGAACAACGCCTTGTCCGGGGAGGGGGAGCCATCGGCGCTCAATGAATCCACGAGTGACATCTTCGGCACCATGGTCGAGTTCTTCACCGACAACCCGAACGACCCGCCGGACTTCACCCTTGGCGAGAAGTTCGAGGCCGACGACCAGACGAAGCAGTTGCAGCGCTTCATGGACCGCCCCTCCAAGGACGGAAGGTCGCCTGACTGCTTCTCACCCGACGTCGGTCAGCTGGATCCGCACGACGCTGGCGGCGTGTCGAACCACTTCTTCTTCCTGCTGGCCAACGGCAGCGGTGAGTCCGAATTCGGCAACAGTCCGACGTGTGACGACTCCCAGGTGAAGGGAATCGGCAACGACGCGGCCGAACAGATCTGGTTCCGCGCCGTGACGACGTACTTCACCTCGGACACCGGCTTCCAGAACGCCAGGGAGGGCAGTCTGCAGGCTGCCGCCGACCTGTTCGGCCAGGACAGCACCGAGGCCCAGGCCGTCGCCGGCGCCTGGGACGCGGTGAACGTCAAGTAGCCGAGCAAGTGGGGCTGTAGCGGGTCCCATCGCGTAATGCGGGGGCCGGGGTACCGTCGATCCGATCGACGGTACCCCCGCCCCCCCGGCACCG
>NZ_JBFAIP010000123.1:0-16746 GCF_040654775.1 Streptomyces sp. NPDC050636 | reverse complement strand
GGACGGTCCTGCCGTCCACCGGGCGCGACGGCTGTCCGCTCCGGGCTCCGCGGTCCGCTCAACCCTGCTGGAAGAGCTCCGCGGGCAGCGGCTTGAGGAGGGCGTAGAGATCGTCGGTGATCGGCCGGTCCCAGCTGGCGATGGTGACCAGCACACCGTCGCTGCGGTCGAACTGGGCGCAGGAGATACGGCTCTCGGAACACTTGATGCGCTTGACGATCAGCAGGTTGTCCTCGTGCATCACCGGGGTGTCCTCGCTCTCGACGACCACCACCGGCTCGTCGTTGCCGAGCGCCGCGAGGAGCTGCGCCACCTCGAAGGGCACCTGGCCCTCGTCGAGCTCCCGGGCCGGAGAGCCCTCCGGCAGATTGCCGATGATCATCGCGGGGCCGCGGCCGCCGAACAGGTCGTAGCGGAGGAAGACGCCCTGGCAGCTGCCGTCGGGCGCGGGCAGCAGCCCCGCTCCGAGGTTGCCAGGCCAGTCACCGGGGTCCATGGCGAGGACGTCGAAGTCAGGCCCGGCGGGCGTGGCTGCGCTGCGGCGGCGGAGAAAGGACATGCCGCCATCGTACGTGGCCCGGCCGGCCTGGCGGCGCGGACGTCGGCGCGAGCGGCGGGCGCGGCGCGGCAGTGGGACGGGCGGGGCGGGTGCCGGCCCTCCGCACCCGCTGATCAGCTGCCGGCGGCCAGCGCGGACAGTCGGCGGAGCGCTTCGCCGGCCGCGTCGTACGGCACGAAAAGGTGGTCGTGGTGGTAGCCGGCGACGACATTGCAGCTGAGCCCCGCGGCGGCGAGCTCGGTGGCAACGGCGGCGGTCAGTCCGACGGCGTCCAGCGCGGAATGCACCCGCAGTGTGATCCAGCCGGCCACATAGTCGTACGGCAGGCCCGCCCGGTCGGCGTCTTCCTTGCGGACCACGAGCGTGCGGCCCTCCTGCTCGGCGACGGTGACCACGGGCGTCAGTCCCTCGGGGACGGCACCGGGCACGGTCGTGAACACATAGCGTCCCTCGTTGAGCTCGGGCCGCATACCGCTCAGCAGCGCCCGCAGATCTCTCTCACCCGTCATGATCGCCACTCTAGGGCGCACCGCGGCGCGCTCCCCGGCGCCGCTCGTGGTGACGGGCCGCCCCCGGAGGTGACAGCCCTTAGATCCGCTGCGGGCCGTGTTGCGGCCATCGGCGTGATGCTAGCGTCGCTCGACATCCGTTGACCCGAGGGGCGAAGTGACCGGCATACGTCAACTGCTGCGCGATCTACCGGTCTTCGGCGGCGATGGTTGGACGAAGGGCCTGCTGTGGCAGTGAAAACGGGCCACGCGGCCCCCCACACCGCTCCGCACACCGCTCCCCGGACGCTCAACCTCTGGAAGGCGGGGCTGAGTTCGTTCCCGGAGGAGGCGCGGCGACGGCAGGACTGGGAGGTCCTGATCCTCGCCGACAACAACCTGACCGAGCTACCGGCCACGCTCGGCCGCCTCCGCTCGCTCCACACCCTCGACCTCGGCCACAACGCCCTGACCCAGGTGCCGGACGGGATCGGCGACCTGACCGGGCTGACGCGCTATCTCTATCTCCACGACAACCGGCTCACCGCCCTGCCGGACACGCTCGGCAAGTTGGACCGGCTCGGCTATCTCAACGTCGGCGAGAATCCGCTCGGCCGCCTGCCGGAGGCGCTCGGCGAGATGGCCGGGCTGGTCGAACTGCGGGCACAGGATGCGGAGTTGAGGGAACTGCCCGCGTCAGTGGGGCAGCTCGGCCGACTGCGTGAGCTGTGGCTGCGCGGCAATCGGCTGACGGACCTCCCTGCGAGCGCGGGGGCGCTGCACGAGCTGCGTGTACTGGAACTACGCGACAACTCCCTGCCCGGCGTCCCCGAGGCGCTTCGCGCACTGCCGCTCGTGTGCCGCATCGATCTACGCGGCAATCAGATCACCGAACTGCCGCCGTGGATGGCGGAGTTGCCTTCGCTTGAGAAGCTGGATCTGCGCTGGAACTCGGTGGACGACTTCGCAGGGCCGGTCCAGGCGTTGCGGGAGAAGGGGTGCGTGGTGCTCACGTGACCGGAGACCCCCGCGGCGGGCCTGCTACGTGAGGTCGAATTCGCCGTCGCGCGCGCCGAGGACGAATGCGTGCCACTCCACGGGGGTGAAGATCAGCGCCGGGATCTCCGGGCTGCGGCGGTTGCGCATCGCGATATAGCCCTCGACGAAGGCGATCTGGACGTCGCCCACCCCCTGGCTGCTCGACTGCCACTCGGCGTGTGTCAGGTCGAGCTCGGGCCTGGTCCCGCCCGCGAGCCGCTGCTCGGTGATGCTTTCGGCCACGTCCCCGCTCCTCCTGGTCGGTCGTCGGCGGCCAGCCTAACCACTGCGTCCGGGGACCGACAGGGCGCCGCCCGTTGATCACCCGGAGGGGTACCTCCCCCACGCCTAATGGGCGCGGGAGGTGCCCCCGATGCCTGCCGGGGGTTCGGCGCCCACCAGCCACATCGCGAAGAACTGGGAGCCGCCTCCGTACGCATGCCCCAAGGCCCGGCGGGCACCGTCCACTTGATGGGCGCCGGCCTGGCCGCGCACCTGGAGGGCGGCCTCGGCGAAGCGGATCATCCCGGAGGCGCCGATGGGGTTGGTGGAGAGCACGCCGCCGGAGGGGTTGACCGGGAGGTCGCCGTCCATCTCGGTGACGCCGGACTCGGTGAGTTTCCAGCCCTCGCCCTCCGCGGCGAAGCCCAGGTTCTCCAGCCACATCGGCTCGTACCAGGAGAACGGGACGTAGATCTCCAGCACGTCGATCTCGCGGCGCGGGTCGGTCATACCGGCCTGCCGGTAGACGTCGGCGGCGCAGTCCTTCCCGGCCTGCGGCGAGACGAAGTCCTTGCCGGCGAAGAGGGTGGGTTCGCTGCGCATCGCGCCGCCGTGCACCCAGGCGGGCGGGCGGGGCGAGCGCGCGGCCCCGGTCCGGTCGGTGAGGATCATCGCGCAGGCGCCGTCGGAGGACGGGCAAGTCTCGGAGTAGCGGATCGGGTCCCAGAGCATCGGCGAGGCCTGGACCTTTTCCAGGGTGATACCGGTTTCGTGGAGGTGCGCATACGGGTTCTTGAGGGCATTGCGCCGGTCCTTGTACGCGACGAGGGCGCCGACGGTGTCCGGGGCGCCGGTGCGTCGCATATACGCGCGGACGTGCGGGGCGAAGAAGCCGCCGGCGCCGGCCAGCAGCGGCTGCTGGAAGGGGACGGGGAGGGAGAGGCCCCACATGGCGTTGGACTCGGACTGCTTCTCGAAGGCGAGGGTGAGGACCGTGCCGTGGACCCGGGCGGCGATGAGGTTGGCGGCGACCAGGGCGGTGGAGCCGCCGACCGATCCGGCGGTGTGCACCCGCAGCATGGGTTTGCCGACGGCGCCCAGCGCGTCGGCGAGATACAGCTCCGGCATCATCAGGCCCTCGAAGAAGTCGGGGGCCTTGCCGATCACTACGGCGTCGATGTCCGACCAGCTCAACTCGGCGTCTTCCAGGGCGCGTTGTGCGGCCTCGCGGACGAGTCCCGCGATCGAGACATCGTGGCGGGCGGCGACGTGCCTGGTCTGGCCGATGCCGACCACGGCCACGGGCTCCTTGTTCACTGGGGCTCTCCTTCCAGGACGGCGACCAGGTTCTGCTGGAGGCACGGGCCCGACGTGGCGTGTGCGAGGGCACGGCGGGACTCGCCGCGCTGGATACGGGTGGCCGCCTCGCCGATCCGGATCAGTCCCGCGGCCATGACGGGGTTGGCGGCGAGCGCCCCGCCCGAGGGATTGACGGTGACCTCGTCCCCGAGCCGCAGGGCCCGCCGCAGCACGATCTCCTGGGAGCTGAAGGGCGCATGGAGTTCGGCGGTGTCGACCGTGGGGGTACCTCCCCTGCCCTTGAGGCCATGGGGGGCGTCGAAGGCGCCCGCCTTCTCGGCGGCCAGCCGGGTGGACGGCGAGTCGGTGAGGTCGCGTACGCCCAGGCTGTGGGCCTCGATGCGATGGTCCAGGCCGCGGATCCAGGCGGGCCGGTCGCAGAGCGTGCGGGCGCTGTCCCCGGCGGCGAGGATCACCGCTGCCGCACCATCGCTCACGGGCGGGCAGTCGCCGCGGCGCAGCGGCTGCACAACGTAATCCCCCATCGGCGTACGGCCTTTGAGCTGAGCGTGCGGGTTGGCGGCGGCATCCGTACGGCTGCGGGCCGCGACCCCGGCCAGCGCCCGCTCGTCGGCGGCCCCCGCATCGATCAGTGCCTGCGCCTGGAGCGCGGCCAGCGAGACGGAGTCGGGCCACAGGGGCGCCACGTAGTAGGGGTCCAGCTGCCGCGTCAACACGTCGCGCAGCTCGCCCGGCGAGGATTTGCCGTACGCGTAGACGAGCGCGGTGTCGGCCTCGCCGGTGAGGATCTTGATCCAGGCCTCGTACAGCGCCCAGGCGCCGTCCATCTCGACATGCGACTCGGAGACCGGCGGCCAGGCACCCACGCCGTCCAGCGCCATCGTGAAGGAGAAGGCGCGGCCCGCGAGGTAGTCGCTGGAGCCGGAGCAGACGAAGCCGAGGTCGGCGGCCTTCAGTCCGGTGCGGTCCAGCACCTCGTGGAGGACCGGCATCAGCATCTCCACCTCCGAGAGCTCATCGGAGGTCCGGGTGTGCGCGGTCTGCGCGAAGGCGACGATCGCCACGTCCCGCATCAGATCAGCTCCTTGTAGCTGTCGTAGTCCGCGTCGGGTTCGCCGGTGGGGCGGTAGTGGTCGGGGAAGCGGCCGCCGTCCGTCCAGACGGGCTCCACCCGAAGGCCCATCCGGACCTGGTCGTAGGGGATGCCGCCGATACGTGCGTGCAGGGCCAGGTCGGCGCCGTCCAGGGCGATGTGCGCGTAGACGTAGGGGACCTCGATGTCGAGATTCGCCGTATGACGAGCCTTGATGTTGACGATGCAGAAGGTGGTGACGGTGCCGCGGGGGCCGACCTCGACCTGGGTGTCGGTGGCGACGCCGCAGGTGGGGCAGGCACCGCGGGGCGGGACGTACACCTTGCGGCAGGACGGGCAGCGCTCGCCGATGGTCTTCCGCTCGGAGAGCGCCTGGATGTAGCGGGACTGGGCGCGGCCGGGCAAGTAGGTGTAGTCGAGGCGGGCGGGGGTGGTGATGCCGGTGACCGGTTCGGCGAACTCCCCGCTGTGGGCGACCAGCCCGGTACCACCCGGTATGTCCTTACAGGGTGTGAAGCAGGCGATGTCGGTGATCGCGCCGGTGCGTTCGGCGGCCCAGCGGATCCGGACCCGCATCCCGGTGTGTACGGCGTCGGGGCCGGGTGCGTCCAGGGCGTGCAGCAGCGCGGTGTCGGCGCCGTCGAGCCGGACCAGCACCCAGGCGAACGGGGTGGCGAGCGGCTGGCCGCGGCGCGGGGCCGGGTTCCATGCCCAGGTGGTGACGGTGCCGGCCGCGCCGACCTCGACCAGATCGCGGATCTCCTCGGCGGTGACCGGGTCGTATTCGGCGGGCGGTACGACCACCCGGCCGTCGCTCGCCCTGACCCCGAGGACGGTGCGCTCGCGGAGCCCGGTGAGGAAGGCACTCTGGACGGGGCCGAGCGAGCGGGTGAAGGGGAATTCCACGACGAGGGGCGCCGTGAGGACCTCTGGCATACGGGACTCCTTGGGCTCCTTGGGCTTGGGGCATCAGGCGCGCCGGTAGACGGGCGGGCGCTTCTCCGCGAAGGCCCGGGAGCCCTCCTTGGCGTCGGCGGTGTCGAAGATCGGCCAGCCGCGGGCGAGTTCGGCCTTGAGCCCGTCGGCCTCGGTCATCTCGGCGGTCTCGTAGACGGACGCCTTGACGGCTTCGACGGCGAGCGGGCCGCAGGCGTTGATCCGCTCGGCGATCTCCAGGGCCTTTTCGCGTGCGGTGCCGTCGGGGACGACATGGCCGATCAGGCCGATCCGTTCGGCCTCGCGCGCCGGGTAGGGGCGTCCCGTGAGCAGCATTTCCAGGGCGTGGGTGTGGGGGATCTGGCGGGCGAGGCGGACGGTGGAGCCGCCGATGGGGAACAGGCCGCGCTTCACCTCGAAGAGCCCGAAGGTCGCGCTCTCGCCGGCCACGCGGATATCGGTGCCCTGGAGGATCTCCGTACCGCCGGCGACGCAGTGGCCCTCAACGGCGGCGATCACCGGTTTGCGCGGGCGGTGGTGCCGCAGCATCGCCTTCCAGTGCAGGTCGGGGTCGTCGCGCAGCCGGTCGCGGTAGTGCTGGCCGGCCATTCCATCGCCCGCCAGGGCCTTGAGGTCCATCCCGGCGCAGAAGGCGCCGCCCGCGCCGGTCAGGACGACCGAGCGGATCGCGTCGTCCTCGTCGGCGGCCACCCAGCCGTCGTACAGGCCCACCAGCATCGGCAGCGAGAGCGCGTTCTTCGCCTGCGGCCGGTTGAGGGTGAGCACCAGGGTCGCACCGACGCGCTCCACGGTGAGATGTTCCGTGCCGACGACGCGCGCGCCGGCTGCTTCGGCCCCCTCGGTCCGCTCGGCTCCTTCAGCCGCTTCGGTCCCGTCAGCTTTTTCAATCCCGTCAGCTTTTTCAATCCCGTCAGCTTTTTCGATCCCGCCCATCAACGTCCTCCCGTCTCACGACGTAGAACAGGTTGCAGTAGCCGCACAGCGAGTTCAAGGCTTTTCTGACAGGTAGTCAGATTTCTTGGCCGCTGCCCTTCCCTGCTCCCCCCGACGGCGCTCTAATGACGGCCAAGCCGACGCCCGCCCGGTCTGGAGGAGATGTGGAGTACAACCTTGCCGACCTCTTCGAGTCGATCGTCGACACGGTCCCCGACCGCGAGGCGCTGGTGTACATCGACCATCCGGGAACCGGTGCCGAGCGGCGGCTGACGTACGCGGAGCTGGACCGCGCCGCCAACCGCCTGGCCCACCACCTGAGCGACCGCGGCATCGGCCCCGGCCACCACGTCGGACTGCACCTCTACAACGGCATCGAATATCTCCAGGCCGTCTACGCATGCCTGAAGATCCGCGCGGTACCGGTCAACGTCAACTACCGTTACGTCGAAGAGGAGTTGGCCTACCTCTACCGGGACGCGGACCTGGTGGCGCTGGTCTTCGACGCGGAGTTCACCGAGCGGGTCGCCGCCGCCCTTCCGCAGACCACCGAGCTGCGGCACCTCATACGGGTCGGCACACCGCCCGCCGGCGCCTCCGAACCCCGCATCCCTCCCGTCCCGCTCGCGGACGCGGAGGCCGCCGGATCACCCGCGCGCGGCTTCGGCCGGCGCTCCGCCGACGACCAGATCGTCATCTACACCGGCGGCACCACCGGGATGCCCAAGGGCGTGATGTGGCGCCACGAGGACATCTTCTTCTCCGGGATGGGCGGCGGGGCACCGACCGGCGAACCGGTGAAACGGCCGCGGGAACTGGCCGAGCGGGTCGCGGCGGGCGGCGACGGCATCATCTTCTTCCCCACTCCCCCGCTGATGCACGGCACCTCCACCCTCACCGCATTCATCGCCTTCCACTTCGGCCAGAAGGTCGTCATCCATCGCAAGTACGTGCCCGAAGAGGTGCTGCGGACCATCGAGCGGGAGAAGGTCACCAGCGTGTCGCTGGTCGGCGACGCCATGCTGCGCCCGCTCGTCGACGCGCTGAGCGGGCCGCTCAGGGGCACCGACTGCTCCTCCCTCTTCAGCGTCAGCAGCTCCGGCGCGATCCTCTCGGACACGGTACGCACCCAGTTCAGCGCACTGGTCCCGAACGCCATGCTGCTGAACAACTTCGGCTCGTCGGAATCCGGCTTCAACGGCACCGCCACCGACGACTCAGGCCCGGACAAGGGCTTCCGGCTGCGCGTCAACTCCCATATGGCGGTGGTGGATCCTGCGACATACGAGCCGGTAGCGGCCGGCGAGCCCGGCCGTCTCGCGCTGCGCGGACACGTACCGCTGGGCTACTACAACGACCCGAAGAAGACCGCCGAGACGTTCTTCGAGGCGGATGGCGACCGGTGGGTGCTGCTGGGCGATATGGCGACCGTCGACGACGAGGGCGTCGTCACCGTCCTCGGCCGGGGCTCGCAGTGCATCAACTCCGGCGGCGAGAAGGTCTATCCGGAGGAGGTCGAGCAGGCGCTGAAGGCCCATCCGGATGTGTACGACGCGCTGGTGGCCGGGGTTCCGGACGAGCAGTGGGGCAACCGTGTCGCGGCCGTGGTCCAACTACGGGTCGGCAGCGGCCCCTTGGACCTGGAACGCGTACAGGCGCACTGCCGTACCCGGCTGGCCGGATACAAGATTCCACGAGCCGTCGTCTTCACCGAGCGCATCCAGCGGTCGCCCAGCGGCAAGGCGGACTACCGCTGGGCGAAGGCGGTGGTGGCGGGCGAGCGGGAGGGGTGAGAGGGCGGTACGGCGCCCGCCTGCTGGGGGTCAGCCGCAGACCGAGCGCAGCGAGCGGGTCAGTGCGACCGTGTGCAGACCGTCGAGGAACCGCTCATGGCGTACGTGAACGGCGGCCGCCGTCAGCACCGGACCGCAGGACGGCGCGGACCGGGCGTCTTCGGAGCCGGCGATGGCGCGCACCAACTCACCGTTGATGCGGTTGATTTCCTTGCGGACCTCTTGGAGATCCGGGCGCTCGACCGGCGCCTGCGAGGGGTCCGCATCCCACTTGCGGTGGAGTCCACGCTGGACGACCTTGCTCGCCTCGATCTGGTCCCGGAAGATCCGCACCGTCACCGCCGGATCGGCGCCCAGCCGCCGCGCCTGCTCCGCGACCGCGTCCAGCACCTGCTGCTCACGCACCGGATCGTCGATCGGGCCGCCGGTCCCCCACTTGGCCGCGGCGACCAGATCACCGGTCGCCAGCCGCTCGGCGGACAGGGCGGCGAGCGGCCGGAGTTGGGCGTAGGGGGAGTGCGCGGGGGCGGTGGCGATGGCGGTGGCGGTGATGCCTGCCGACGGTGCGGCGACGTCTCTGGTAGCTCCGGTGGCCCCGTTGGCTGCGTTGGCTCCGGTGAACAGGACGGTGGCGGTGGCACCGGCGATCAGCGCGCGGCGCATCGAGGTGGTCAGCTGCACAGTCAGCCTTTCTCGGACCGGGAGGTCGTACGGAGGTGAGTCGTACGGCGGTAGGTCTTACGGCGGTGAGTCGTACGCAGGTGAGCCTAGAGCCCTTAGACGGACGCCCGCTTGCCCCCTCACCCTCATCCTCACCCTCATCCTCCCCTCCCCCGACCTGCACCTTCCAGCCGTCACTCACGCGCCGGACGGTGCCCGTGGGCCGGCCGCGGCACAACCCTTGACGTGATCGCCGCGCGCTGATTACTTGGATCCGCATCCAGCTACCGAATGATCGGTAGGTATAGACGAGGCGGTGACTTCGCATGCCGGAAGCGGCTACGGGCGGCGGCGGGACGAGCGAGACGTTCGACGAAGCGGAACGGCTCTCCACGGACGCATTGCGGGAGTTGCAACTGGCCCGGCTGCGCGCCTCGTTGCACCATGCGTACGACCACGTCCCCTTCTACCGCGCATCCTTCGACCGGGCCGGGGTACGGCCCGAGGACTGCCGCTCGCTCGGCGATCTCGCCCGGTTCCCTTTCACCGCCAAGGACGACCTGCGGGCCAACTACCCCTTCGGGATGTTCGCCGTTCCCCGGGGCGAGGTGCGCCGCATTCACGCCTCCAGCGGCACCACGGGCCGTCCGACGGTCGTCGGCTACACCGAGCGTGACCTGTCGACCTGGGCGGATGTCGTCGCCCGCTCGATCCACGCGGCCGGCGGGCGTGCCGGCCACACCGTCCATATCGCCTACGGATACGGGCTGTTCACCGGCGGTCTGGGCGCGCACTACGGCGCGGAGCGGCTCGGGTGCACGGTCGTGCCGGCATCCGGCGGAATGTCCGCCCGCCAGGTGCAGATCATCCAGGACTTCCGCCCCGAGATCATCATGGTGACGCCGTCGTACATGCTCACGCTGCTGGACGAGTTCGAGCGGCAGGGTGTCGATCCTCGGAAGACCTCGCTCAAGGTGGGCATCTTCGGTGCCGAGCCGTGGACGCAGGAGATGCGCCGGGAGATCGAGGAGCGGTTCGCGATCGACGCGGTGGACATCTACGGGCTGTCGGAGGTCATGGGGCCGGGCGTCGCCCAGGAGTGTGTGGAGACCAAGGACGGGCTGCACATCTGGGAGGACCACTTCTACCCGGAGGTGGTCGACCCGATCACCGGTGAGGTGCTGCCGGACGGCGAGCACGGCGAGCTGGTCTTCACCTCGCTCACCAAGGAAGCGATGCCGGTCATCCGTTATCGCACCCGCGATCTGACCCGGCTGCTGCCCGGCACCGCGCGAGCCGCCTTCCGCCGGATGGAGAAGATCACCGGACGCAGCGACGACATGATCATTCTGCGGGGGGTCAATCTCTTCCCGGCGCAGATCGAGGAGATCGTGCTGCGTACACCGGGCGTCGCCCCGCATTTCCAGCTGCGGCTGACCCGCGAGGGCCGGATGGACCGGTTGACCGTACGCGCCGAGGCCCGGCCGGACGCGACCCCCGAGGAACGCACGGCGGCCGTCGGCCGGATCGAGCGCGCTGTCAAGGACGGTATCGGGGTGTCGGTCGCGGTCGAGATCGTCGCACCGGAGACGCTGGAGCGCTCGGTGGGCAAGATCAAGCGGATCGTCGACGCCCGGCCGCGGGACGCGTCGTAGCGGGACGCATGCCGTCGGCGCGGCCAGGCCAGGGGAGGGCAGGCCAGGGCAGGGCGTCGTCATCGAATCCGGTGCGGGTCAGGTCATCGTCGGGTCTCCCTTGATCACGGCGAACGGGGCGCCTGCGGGGTCCTTCAGCATGGCCAGGCGGCCTACGCCCGGTGCGTCGCTCGGGGGAATGAGGACCGTGGCGCCGTTCCCGGTGGCCGCGGCGAAGGTGGCGTCGCAGTCGGTCACGCCGAAGTACGGGTGCCACTCCGATGTCGAACCGGCCTCCAGGTTCTCCTTCGGCAGCTGCATGATGCCGCCCTGGCCCGTGTCGTCCCCCTGCCCGCCCCCGGGAGAGGAGACGATGGAGTAGACCATGTCGCCGCCCATCGGCATGTCCTGGTAGGTCCAGGAGAAGACCGATCGGTAGAAGTCCTTCGCGGCGGCCGCGTCGGTGGTGTAGAGCTCCGTCCAACAGAGCGCGTTCGGTTCCATGACCGTCTCCAGGCCCCTGACGTCGCCCGGCTGCCAAACGGCGAACTCGGCGCCCGCCGGGTCGGTGAACTGGGCCAGCCGGCCGGCGGTGAAGACATCCATCGGCGGGACGCGGACCGAGCCGCCGGCCTGCTCCACGGACTTGAGGACGGCGTCCGCGTCGGGGGTCTGGAAGTACGCCGTCCAGGCCGGGCTCGCGCCCTCCCCCGTGCATGGGCCCACGGCGCCGATGGTCTTGCCGTCGAGCTGGAAGAAGCCGTAGCCGCCGGCTTCCGGACCGGCCGACTGGAAGGTCCAGCCGAACACGGCGGAGTAGAAGTCGACGGCGGCGTCGACGTCCGGGGCCCCGAGGTCGAGCCAGTTCGGTGTTCCCGGGACGTAATTGGTCGTCAGCATGGGTGGTCCTCCGGTGTGCTGGGCTGGGGCTGGCTGGTGGGCTAGTGGGTTGGTGGGCTGGTGCTGGACGTTGTCGTGAGCCGGCTTTCGTGTGGAGGCATTCGAATGGAGGCATTCGTACGGCGGCATTCGCGTGTTTCTCCTGCCGTTTTTCAGCATGGCAGGGGGCACTGACAGTCACCCTTCGCGAAGCGCCCGAGCCGGATCACTGAGCCGGCTCAGGATGCCCCGAACCGGTCCCGCAACTCACGCTTGAGGACCTTGCCGCTGGCGTTGCGCGGCAGCGCGTCCACGAACATCACCCGCTTGGGCGCCTTGAACGACGCGAGTCGGGCGCGGGCGATGTCGATCAGCTCCTGTTCCCCGACCTGCCCCGTCCGGTCGGCACCGTCCCCGTCGCCCTCCCCAGCCTCCCCATCCCCATCCCCATTTCCATCCCCGTGCCCGTCCCCGTGCCCGTCGACGTCCGTACGCCGTACGACCACTGCGGTCACCGCCTCGATCCAGCGCTCGTCCGGCAGCCCGATGACCGCGACCTCCGCCACCTGCGGATGCTCGTACAGCACGTCCTCCACCTGGCGCGAGGCGACCAGTACACCGCCGGAGTTGATGACGTCCTTGAGCCGGTCGACCACCGTGAAATAGCCCTCCGCATCACGGACGGCGAGGTCCCCGGAGTGGAACCAGCCGTCCCGGAACGCCTCGGCGGTCTCCTCCGGCTTGCCCCAATAGCCACTGCACAGCTGCGGCGAGCGGTACACGACCTCCCCGCGTTCGCCGTCCGGCACCTCTTCGCCCGCCTCGTCCACCACCCGGGCCTCCACGAACAGCACCGGGCGCCCGCAGGAGTCCATCCGGCCTGCGTGTTCGTCCGGTCCGAGCACCGTGGCCAGCGGCCCGATCTCGCTCTGCCCGAAGCAGTTGTAGAAGGCGAGTCCGGGCAGCCTGGCCTTCAGCCGTTCCAGGACCGGGACCGGCATGATCGAGGCGCCGTAGTACGCCTTGCGCAGGCCGCTCAGCTCCCGGGCGGCGAAGTCCGGGTGGTTCGACAGCGCGATCCACACGGTCGGCGGCGCGAACAGGCTGTCGGCCCGGCCGGCTTCCACCAGCTCGAAGATCCGGGCCGGGTCGGGCCCGTCCAGGATGGTGTTCTCCGCACCCACCATCAGGTAGGGCAGCAGAAAGACATGCATCTGCGCGGAGTGGTAGAGGGGCAGCGAGTGCAGCGGACGGTCGGTTTCCCTGAGGTCCAGGGCGACGACGGCGCTGGTGTATTCGTGGATCAGCGCATGGTGCGTCATCATCGCGCCCTTGGGGAGGGCGGTGGTCCCCGAGGTGTAGAGGAGCTGGGCGAGCGAGCCGTCGCCCGCCTCCTCCGCCCGGTCGTCGCCCGCCTCCTCCGCTCGGCCGGAGTCGGTGAGCGCTTCGGGGATTTCGGCTACGTCGGGCGCTTCGGCCAACCGCTCCAACAGGCCGTCGGGGGCGTCGCGGAGTGGCAGGCTGCGGACGGAGTCCGGCAGTCGGTGTGCGAGTGCGGGATCGGTGAGCACCAGCGTGCTGCCCGACTGTTCCACGATGTAGCGCAGATCTTCTCCGGTGAGGCTGTGGTTGACCGGCACATGCACCAGTCCGGCGCGGGCGCAGGCCAGAAAGCCGATCAGATACGCGTCGGAGTTATGGCCGTAGGCCGCGACCCGGTCGCCGGCCCGAAGGCCGTCCGCCAGCAGCAGCCGGGCCACGGCGGTCACCGCGTCGTCCAGCTCGCGGTAGGTCCAGGCCCGTTCCCTGTATCGCACCGCCGTCCGCCCGGGTACGCGGCGCGCGCTGCGCCGCAGGACTCCGTCGACCGTGTTGCTCTGCGCTCGCGTCATGGCGCGATCCTCGGCGGCGCCCTTATCGGGGTCAAGGCACCCGGCCGGAGTCGGGGTGCCCTCACCCGTACCGCTACACCGCTACACCGCTACTGCTGCCGCTACACCGCCCGTTCCCGGCCCTCCCAGTACGGGTCGCGCAGCCGCCTCTTGTAGAGCTTGCCGTTGGGGTCGCGTGGCATGGACTCGATGAAGTCGACGGAACGGGGGCACTTGTAGCGTGCCAGTTGCCGCTCACAGTGCGCGAGGATCTCGTCTGCGAGCTCGGGCCCCGCCGTGTGTCCCTCGGCGGGTTCGATGACGGCCTTGACCTGTTCGCCCCAGTCGTCGTGCGGGATGCCGAAGGCGGCCGCGTCGGCGACGGCGGGGTGGGTGAGGAGGGCGGACTCGATCTCGGCGGGGTAGATGTTGACCCCGCCGGAGATGATCATGTCGATCTTGCGGTCGCGGAGGAAGAGATAGCCGTCCTCGTCGAGATAGCCGAGGTCGCCGACGGTGAAGAAGTCGCCGATGCGGTTCTTCCGGGTCTTCCCTTCATCCTTGTGGTAGGCGAAGCCGCCGGTGGTCATCTTCATGTAGACGGTGCCGAGTTCGCCGGCGGGCAGCCGCTTGCCGTCGTCGTCGAAGATGGCGAGTTCGCTGATGGGCCAGGGTTTGCCGACCGTGCCGGGCTTCTTGAGCCAGTCCTCGGCGGTGGCGAAAGCGCCACCGCCCTCACTCGCCGCGTAGTACTCCTCGACGCAGCCGCCCCACCAGTCGATCATCGCGCGTTTGACGTGGTCGGGGCAGGGCGCGGCGCCATGGATGGCGTGCCGCATCGAGGTCACGTCGTATGCCGAGCGGGTGTGTTCGGGGAGCGCGAGGAGACGGTGGAACTGGGTGGGGACCATGTGGGTGTGGGTGCAGCGGTGTTCGTCGATGAGGGCCAGCATGCTCTCGGGAGTCCACTTGTCCATCAGGACGAGGCGGTGCCCGATGTGCAGCGAGGCACCGGCGAATTGCAGTACGGCGGTGTGGTAGAGCGGCGAGCAGACCAGGTGGACGTTGTCGTCGAAGGGCTGGATGCCGAAGATGGCGAGGAAGCCGCCGAGGTAGGTCTCCTCGGGGGGTTTGCCGGGCAGTGGGCGGCGGATGCCGCGTGGGCGCCCGGTGGTGCCCGAGGTGTAGTTCATGACCCAGCCGAGGGTGCGGTCGGCGGGTGCGGACTCCGGTTGTCCGTCGAGGAGTTGGCTGTAGGCGCGGAAGCCTTCGGCCTTGCCGACGGCGTAGCGGTGGGTGGCCGGGAGTTTCGCCTCGTCGGCGGCGTGCCGGGCGGTATCCCCGTACCGCTCATGGGCGATCAGGACCTTCGCTCCGGAGTCGGCGACGATCCAGGCGATCTCCGGGCCGACCAGGTGGTGGTTGACGGGGACGAGGTAGAAGCCGGCCTGGGAGGCGGCGAGGTAGGCGGTGATGAACTCGATGCCGTTGGGGAGGACGGCGGCGAAGGCGTCGCCGCGCTCCAGGCCCGCCGCGCGCAGCCCGTGGACCAGTTGGTTGGTCGCGGCGTGCAGCCGCCCGGCGGTCCATTGCTCGCCGTCCGGGGCGATCAGGACCGGACGGTCGGGGTCGGCGGCGGCCTGGGCCCAGAAGCCGTTGGGGGTGTCGGACATGGGGTCTCCTCAGGCGCGTCCGGCGATGCGGTTGATGCGGTCGATGGCCCGCTCGAAGCCGCGGGTGAGGTCGTCGAAGACGGTCTGAACGCTCCGTTCGCTGTTCATCCGGCCGACGATCTGGCCGACCGGGGTACCGAGCAGCGGCTCGGTCTCATGCCGCTGGATACGGGAGTTGGCCTCGGCGACCAGCAGTCCCTGGAGCGGCATGGGGAGGGTTCCGGGGCCGTTCGGGTCGTCCCAGGCGTCGGTCCATTCGGTGCGCAGCTGGCGGGCGGGTTTGCCGGTCAGGGCGCGGGAGCGAACGGTGTCGCCGGGGCCGGCGGCGAGCAGTTTCGCGGTCAGCCGGCGGGAGTGCAGCTCGGCCTCCTCGGTGGTCAGCCAGATCGAGCCGAGCCAGACGCCCTGTGCGCCGAGGGCGAGTCCGGCGGCGATCTGTTCTCCGGTGCCGATGCCGCCCGCGGCGAGTACCGGCAGCGGGTCGACGGCCGCCACGACTTCCGGGGTGAGGACCATGGTGGCGATCTCGCCGGTGTGTCCGCCGGCCTCGTAGCCCTGGGCGACGACGATATCGATGCCGGCGGCCTTGTGGTGCAGGGCGTGGCGGGGGCTGCCGGCCAGTGCGGCGACGAGGATGTGGTGGTCGTGGGCACGCTGGACGATGTCCGGGGGCGGCGATCCGAGGGCGTTGGCGAGCAGTTTGATCGGGTAGTCGAAGGCCACGTCGAGTTGGCTGCGCGCCACTTGTTCCATCCAGCCGGTGATCCGCCAGCCGGATGCCTCGCCCTCGGCGAGCTGCGGCACGTCGTATTTGGCGAGGAGTTCCGCGACGAACCGGCGGTGGCTCTCGGGGATCATCGCCTCGACGTCGGCCTCGGTGACGCCTTCCACCTTCTTGGCGGGCATCACCACATCGAGGCCGTAGGGCAGCCCCTCGGTGTGGTCCTGCATCCAGTCGAGGTCTCGGGCCAGTTCGTCGGGCGCGGTGTAGCGGACCGCGCCGAGCACCCCGAAGCCGCCGGCCCGGGTGATCGCCGCGGCGACCGCGGGGAAGGGTGTGAACCCGAAGACGGCGTGCTCGACTCCCAGCGTGTTGCTCAGCTCCGTCTGCATGGGCGCAGGATGCCGCAGCGCGCCGTCCGAGGGAAGAGATTTTCTGATGCTGCGTCAGTTAATGGTCAGTCAGCCGCCAGTTGGCCGTCAGACAGGCGTCGAACAGGCGTCGGGCAGGCCGCCACGAGGCGCACGGCTCGTCGGGCGGCCGTACCGGTGCCCTCGATCTGCCGGGGTAGACCTGGTCCCGGAGGCGCCCTCCGGATCCAGGCCTCAGAATCACTACTGTGGCATCGAAACCCTGATGACGAGCCCGCCGCCTTCTCGTGGCTCGGCGGTGATGGTGCCGTCGTGCGCGCGCACCACCGAGCGCACGATGGACAGACCGAGGCCGACGCCCTTGTCGCTACCGGTGCGCTCGGTGCGCAGCCGCCGGAAGGGCTCGAAGAGGTTCTCGACCTCGTAGGCAGGGACCACGGGGCCGGGATTGGTGACCACCAGGACCGCGCAGCCCGGCTGCGGCTCGGTGGCGACCTCGACCCAGCCCTCCTTCGGGATGTTGTAGCGCACCGC
>NZ_JBFAIP010000122.1:0-16789 GCF_040654775.1 Streptomyces sp. NPDC050636 | reverse complement strand
GCTTCGGCGCTGTCTCGTCCGCAGCAGTCTGGCTGTCTCTGCACCCGGACTGCTGATGGCGCATGGCCGGAGCCCCGGCGGCAAGAGCACGCGGCGGGCCGGCCCTCGGAGGGGGGCGGGGTCAGGATGCTGCGGCTGCGGCGTCCCACAGGCGGCAGTGGTGCTCGGCCCGCAGTGTGGTCGTGGTCGCGTTGCCGCCCTCGGAGGCGGTACGCAGCTGAAGGACCTGGCCCGGTCGGGAGCCCTGCTCCGGCATGGCTTGCTGTCC
Source organism: Streptomyces sp. NPDC050636 (assembly GCF_040654775.1). NCBI lineage: Bacteria > Bacillati > Actinomycetota > Actinomycetes > Kitasatosporales > Streptomycetaceae > Streptomyces > Streptomyces sp. NPDC050636. The sequence continues at coordinate 16,521 of NZ_JBFAIP010000122.1, read as the reverse complement.
ATGGGCGCGCGGCGGCGAGCCGTGGATGAAGGAGCCCCAGTACGCGGTCATCTGCGTGGACAGGGCGCGCTGTTCGGCGTTGAAGTCGGCGCTGCGGCCGTACGGCTTGAACAGGTAGTTCAGCTCGGCCGCGTGCGTGGCCCCGAAGTCGAAGTCGGCATCGGCTGGGAGGGAGGCGAACAGCGGCGAGGTGCGGTCGGCGAACTCGTACGCGTAGACCCGGCCGCGTTCGGCGAGGCGTGGGTTGACGCGCAGCGCCGGGCAGGCGAAGAGGTGGTCGCCGAAGGCGGCGGCGTACGCGTAGCCGGGCCGGTCGTAGGCGCTGAGCGGGTAGCGGGCCAGGGCCTGGCTGCCGGCCTGCTCGCCGAAGGCTGAGGTGAGGGCCTTGGGGTAGGCGTCGGCGGTCAGCGGGGTGCCCCAGCGGTCGAAGCTGTCGTAGGCGAAGACCAGGCCCTCCTTGCTGTTGGCGCCGTTCATGACGGGGACGCGGGAGGCGCGGCCGGAGGCGAAGGCTTCGGCGGGCTGGAGCGGCAGTTCGCGGCCGCCGACGGTGTAGCGCCAGTTGTCGGGGCCGGTGCCCTGCTGGGCGTCGAGGATCTCCTTGGCGGGCTTGGCTCGCAGACAGTCGGCCGCGGTCGCGGATTCGGTGCAGCCCAGCTTCGTGGCGAAGGCGAGGCCGTCGGCGACGGCCTTCTCGCGGGTGGTGCCCGCGCAGTCCCCGAAGGCGCCGCTTTGGATGATCGCCGCCCGGTACAGGCCGCGGCTGCCCGGGGAGGCGAGCTGGGCGCAGACCGCGCTGCCGCCCGCCGACTCGCCGGCGAGCGTGACCCGGCTGCGGTCACCGCCGAAGTGGCCGATGTTGGCCTGCACCCAGCGCAGCGCCCGCTGCTGGTCGAGCAGGGCGAAGTTGCCGGTGGTACCGGGCACGGTGAGGAAGCCCAGGGCGCCGAGGCGGTAGTTGAGGGTGACGACGACGGTGCCGGTACGGCGGGCGAACTCGTCGGGGACGATGTCGCGGCCCGCGCCACCGATGTTGCCGCCGCCGTGGATCCACACCATGACGGGGAGCTTGGCCGAACCGCGGCCGGTGGCCGGGGCGTAGACGTTGACGTCGAGGCAGTCCTCGGTGGTGTGCCGCTTCTCGAAGCCGGGGGCCCAGTAGGCGTTCTGCGCACAGTAGTTGCCGTACCGGGTGGCGTCCTTCACCCCGCGCCAGTCGCCGGCGGGCCTCGGTGCCCGCCAGCGGAGGTCGCCGGTGGGCGGCTGGGCGTAGGGGATGCCCAGGAACTGGCGGCCCTCGGCAGTGGCCTCGCCGCGCACCCAGCCGTTCTCGGTGCGGACCAGGACGGACTGGTCGGCGGAGTGGCCCGCGGAGTGGGTGGGCTGATCGGCTTGGCTGAGCGAGGGGGCGAGGGCCACGGCGGCGACGGCGAGGGACAGCACGATCCGGCGCGCACGGCGCAGGAGTCTCGCGGGCAGGGGCATAGGGTCTCCTGACGACAGGGGCATGCCCGGATAGGGGGCCGGGCGCCGAGAGCATAGATGCCAAGTGTCATAGGTGACTAGTGTCATAGCGGAGAGGTAGCGAGACGGAAATGAAGTTCGAGCATGTGCTGCTCGGATTCGTGGCGATGCGTCCCTGTACGGGCTACGACCTGAAGCGCTGGCTGGACAGCGAGATGGGCCGGATGATCCGGCTGCGCACCCAGCAGAGCCAGATCTACCGGACGCTGAGCCGCATGTGCGCCGACGGCTGGATCGACTACACCGTGGAGCGCAACGAAGGGCGCCCGGACGCGAAGGTGTACCGCGTCACGGAAGCGGGCGAGCGGGCGCTGCGGGACCGCCTCGCCGAGCCTTACACGCCGTCGCCCGACTTCGGCGATCCCGAGTTCCTCGTCCGCTACACCTTCGCGATCTTCCTGAGCGCTGAGGAGCAGGTGCGTCTCGTCCACACCGAGCTGGAGGCCCGGCGCGCGCAGGTGGAACGGTTCCGTGCCCGGGAGATCCACGAGGAGCCGTGGCTGCCAGGGGTGGACCCTGCACGGATGATGCAGATCCTCGACCACGTCCACGACTACAAGGGCCTCACCCTGGATGCGCACGTGCGCTGGCTGGAGGAGATCCTGGCCGAGCTCACGAGGTGAACGCGGCCCGGATCTCCGCCGCATGAAACGGCCGAGCCCCGAAGCGGCGCGGGGCCGGCCCGAGCCAGAGCGCCTGAGTGACGCCCGACGACTCGTGAAACCGCCCGTCTGGGCACCCCCCCGCCCCGTTGCTGCCGACTGCAACGCGGACGTTCGGCGCTGCAACGCGGACGTTCGGCGCTGCAACACGGGCGCTGCAACACGGGCACTGCAACACGCCTGCGCGTTGCACCCCTGACCTGCACAGACATCGACCCCGGGGCTTCCAGCACGCGTTGCACCCCGTGTTGTACGCCCTTGTCGGCATCCCGACCGGTGTCAGTGGCCGCCCGTAGCCTCCGCCGGGTGAAGGTGGGCACCGAAGACACGAGGCTGCTCGTACTGCGCGGGAACGGTGTCTCCGGCAAGTCGTCCGTCGTGGCCGGCATCCGCGACCGCTTCGGCCGCGGTCTCGCTGGCCCTCGTCGGCCAGGACAATCTCCGGTGGATGGTGCTGCGCGAGTGGTACCGGCCGCTCGACCTCCTGCCCGGCAGCATCGAGATCGTCATCGACGCCGACGGCATCCTGGCGGACGCGGTCGAGCGCCACCACTGTCCTGTGCCAGCGAAGTTGAGCGTGTGCCATCCAAGTTTGAGTGGCCTGGTCACTTACTCATGATTTGGCTTCATCGATCGAAGGTCGGCGGGTTGGTCCGGACGGCGTGCGGCGTGTTCACGGGCGCTGCAGCCACTCGGTGTACCAGGTACGAAAACCGGGGCTCACGGGGACGAAGCCGCCCCAGTCCGTGTCAATTCGCCAGACCTCGCCCGCATGCGGGCCGTTCAGGACCAGCCGGATGTAGATGCCGCAGCCCTCGTCGGCCAGCATGAGCGTGCCCCGGGTCAGCTCATCGGCCGGTGCGCCGGTCCCGCCGGGCAGGGATTCGGTGAGGGGGAACGACTCGGCGAGTCGGCCCGGCAGCCGGTCTTCTTCCCACTCGTCGTCCACGGCCCACTCCTCGCCGGCCTCCGGTCGGGGGGTGGTCAACGGCATCAACCCGTGACCGGGACCGGCGGGGCCGTCGCCCACCTGCGCGACGAAGGACCGGTACTCCGTCGGCAGATCGACGCCGTGGGCTTCCTCGAACGCCCTGATCTCCGTCTCCGGCAACGCAGGCGCCAGCTCGTACCGGTGCGTGTCCGCCCCGAAGCGGTCCCGCCCCGGGTCCCGTGCGGCCATCTCCCGTATCCGAGCGCGCACGCCGCCCTCGTCCCAGCTCTCCATCCAGCGACCGTAACAGTGACGGTCGGCGCCCGGTCCGCCGGCAGCCGCACGCCTGACTCGCGATCGGAGTCCTGAGGAGGACCCCATTGGACCCGCAATCTAGATACGTCTCCCGCTCACGCCGGCAGGACACACCGAGGCCGCGGTCACTACCCACGTGCTTGCATCACAGAAGTTGAGCCAGAACCCGGGTTCTGACGGCACCACCGCGCATGCCTGCTTGGGTCCGACTGGGATTGCTCATGCGAGGGCTGATCGTGCGGTTGCGTGGAACTGCACGTACTCGATGGTCGCGCCGCCGGCGTGCCGGACGGTCAGGTTGCGACCGGTGGGCACCTCGTTGGGACCGTCGAGGACTTCCCCGCCGTGTAGCTCGATGATGTGCAGGACCCACTCGATGGACTCGACGATCGTGGTGGCGTGGGTGCCGCGGTATGGGGCGACGGCTTCCTCGGAGCCCGCGAGAAGCAGATAGCCACCAACGTTCGCGAGGTCCAGGTCGCGATAGGTAAACCGCAATCGTGGTTGCTCTCCGGTCAGTTCGACGAAGGTCTCCGACCTCGGCATCCCACGATCGGCTTTGTCCACCAGTGAAGACAGATGACACTGGTGGTGCACCGATCGAGGAGGCGCCGTGATCGGCAGTCAGGCGATGTTCACGAGGTTCGACGGCGCTCAAGTACTTGCCAAGGCTGGCCTACTGCTGCGCCGGGGCCGCAGCTTCCAGATCCTCGATGCTGCCGGACATGATCGTGCGAATGTGCTCGGTGATGTGCTGGGCCGGCCAGTCCCACCAGGCGACGGCCAGGAGGCGGGCGATGTCCTCGTCGTCGAAGCGACTGCGGATGAGTTTGGCCGGGCGTCCGGAGACGGCATCACGCATGTCCCGTAGGCACCCCGATGAACACCCCGGTGAACACCCCGATGACGCCCCTGTAAAAAAACTTCGGTTTCTCCGCGACGGACGGGGCGGCCTTCCCCGTAGAGCAGATGACGGAGCTGCTCACGGCGAAGGGTGAACCGGATGGGTGTCGAGATCTGCGTGGAAGGGCTGACCAAGTCCTTCGGCGACCAGGTCATCTGGCAGAACGTCTCGCTGAAACTGCCCGCCGGAGAGGTCTCGGTCATGCTGGGCCCCTCGGGCACCGGCAAGTCGGTCTTCCTCAAGAGCCTCGTCGGACTGCTCAAGCCGGAGCGCGGGTCGATCCGCATCGCGGGCACGGACATCACCAAGCTCCGCGAGCACGACCTGTACGAGGTACGGAAGCTGTTCGGCGTGCTGTTCCAGGACGGCGCCCTGTTCGGGTCGATGAATCTCTACGACAACATCGCCTTCCCGCTGCGCGAGCACACCCGTAAGCAGGAGAGCACGATCAGGAAGATCGTGCTTGAGAAGATGGACATGGTCGGTCTGATCGGCGCCGAGGACAAGCTGCCCGGCGAGATATCCGGCGGGATGCGCAAACGGGCCGGTCTGGCGCGGGCCCTGGTGCTCGATCCGGAGATCATTCTCTTCGACGAGCCCGACTCGGGCCTCGATCCGGTACGTGTGGCCTACCTCAACCAGCTGATCGTCGACCTCAACGCGCAGATCGACGCGACCTTCCTGATCGTCACGCACGACATCGCCTCGGCCCGTCAGGTCCCCGACAACATCGGGCTGCTCTTCCGCCGCGAACTGGTGATGTTCGGCCCCCGCGAGCAGCTCCTGACCAGCAATGAGCCGGTCGTACGGCAGTTCCTGAACGGCCGGATGCAGGGGCCGATCGGCATGGCCGAGGAGAAGGACGCCGCCACGATGGCGCGCGAGGCGGTGCACTTCGGCAACGGCGGCGCGGTCGACAGTGTGGGCGTCGCCGAGATGACCCCGCGGCTCCTTCCGGGGCCCGGAATCAACCGCCCGCCCCGCTGGCAGGCGATCGCCGAGCAGGAGGAGGGGCGAGAGGTGAGCGGCGCATGAGTCTGTCACCCAAGGGGGCGCTGCGGCACTCGGGCAGTCTCTTCGCGATGAGCCTGGATGTGCTGCGGACGCTGCCGCGACGCCCGTTCCAGGTGCGGGAGTTCATCCAGCAGTCCTGGTTCATCGCGAGCGTCACGATCCTGCCCACCGCGCTTGTCTCCATCCCGTTCGGGGCGGTGATCGCGCTGCAGATCGGCAGTCTGACCCGGCAGCTGGGCGCGCAGTCGTTCTCGGGCGCCGCCTCGGTGCTCGCGGTGCTTCGGGAGGCCTCGCCGATCGTCACCGCGCTCCTCATCGCGGGGGCGGGCGGCACCGCGATCTGCGCGGATCTCGGGGCGCGCAAGATCCGCGAGGAAATCGATGCGATGCAGGTCCTCGGCATCGACCCGATCCACCGCCTCGTCGTGCCCAGGGTCCTGGCGTCGATGGTCGTCGCGGTGCTGCTCAACGGCCTGGTCTCGGTGGTCGGGGTGGCCGGCGGCTATTTCTTCAACGTGGTCCTGCAGAACGGCACTCCCGGCGCCTATCTGGCCTCGTTCACCACCCTCGCCCAGCTGTCCGACCTCTGGGCGGCGGAGCTCAAGGCCCTGGTCTTCGGCGCCATCGCCGCGATCGTCGCCTCGTACAAGGGGCTCACCGCCAAGGGCGGCCCCAAGGGCGTCGGTGACGCGGTGAACCAGTCCGTGGTCATCACCTTCATGTTGCTGTTCGTGACGAACTTCGTGATGACCGCCGTGTACTTCCAAATCGTCCCGCAGAGAGGGTAGTTGATGCGGCTTCGTGACCGCCCGCTCCGCTCGCTCGAAGAGCTGGGCAGCCAACTGGCCTTCTACGGCCGCTCCCTGGCCTGGACAGGCCGCACCCTGCGCCGCTACAAGAAGGAGATCCTGCGCCTGCTCGCCGAGGTGAGCTTCGGCCGTGGCGCCCTCGCCGTCATCGGCGGCACGGTCGGCGTGATCGCCTTCCTGTCCTTCTTCACCGGCACCGAGGTCGGACTGCAGGGCTACACCGCCCTCAACCAGTTGGGCACCTCCAACTTCGTGGCGTTCCTGTCGGCGTACTTCAACACCCGGGAGATCGCCCCCCTGGTGGCGGGCCTCGCCCTGTCCGCGACGGTCGGGGCCGGGTTCACCGCGCAGCTGGGCGCGATGCGGATCAGCGAGGAGACCGACGCGCTCGAAGTGATGGGCGTCCCCTCGCTGCCGTTCCTGGTGACCACCCGGATGATCGCCGGTTTCGTCGCGGTGATCCCGCTGTATGTGATCGGCCTGCTGTCCTCGTACTTCGCCGCGCGCACCATCACCACCGGCTACTACGGGCAGTCCGCGGGCACCTACGACCACTACTTCCAGCAGTACCTGCCACCGGTGGACGTGCTCTGGTCCTTCGGCAAGGTGATCGTCTTCGCCGTCGTGATCATCCTGGTGCACTGCTACTACGGCTACTACGCGAGCGGCGGTCCGGCCGGGGTCGGCGTCGCGGTCGGCCGTGCGGTGCGCACCTCCATCGTCGCCATCAACGTCCTGGACTTCTTCCTCAGCCTCGCGATCTGGGGCGCCGTCACGACCGTACGAATAGCGGGGTAGGGCAGATGAGAATTCCGCTCCCGCTTGCTTCGCGCGGCGCCAGGCTGCGGCTGTACGGCATCGTGTTCATCGCGGTCATCGCGCTGCTGCTCTCCCTCTCCGTCGCCGTGTACCAGCAGGTGTTCACCTCCGTCGTACGGATCACGCTGCAGGCCGACACCCTGGGCAACCAGCTGGAGCCGCGGGCCGACGTCAAGCTGCGCGGCCTCCTGGTCGGCGAGGTCCGCGAGGTGAGGGCCGACGGTGCGAAGGCGACCCTCGGCATCGCCCTGAAGCCGGAGCACATCGCCCGGATCCCGTCCGATGTCCACGCGCGGCTGCTGCCCAAGACGCTGTTCGGCGAGAAGTACGTCGAGCTGGTGGAGCCCCGTAAGCCGTCGGATCGGCACATCCGCGCGGGTGACGTCGTCACGCAGGACCGCACCACGGTCGGCATCGAGGTGCAGCAGCTGATGAACGATCTGCTGCCGCTCCTTCGCACCGTGCGGCCCGCCGATCTCAACGCGACGCTCTCCGCGTTCGCCACCGCGCTCGACGGACGCGGCGACCGGATCGGCGCCAACCTCACCCGCGTCGAGCGCTATCTGCGTCGCCTCAACCCGCATCTGCCGTCTCTGAAGGAGGACATCACGCGCTTCGCCGACGTCGCCGAGGTGTACGCCGACGCGGCGCCCGACCTGATGAAGATCCTGCGGAACTCCGTCACCACCAGCCGCACCCTCGTGGAGAAGCAGGACCAGCTGGCCGCCGCCCTCACCGCGACCGCCACCGCGGCCGGCACCGGCGAGGAGTTCCTCGACGACAACGGCGAGCGCCTGATCACCCTCGGCCGGGTCTCCCGCCCGACGCTGGCGCTGTTCGCCCGCTATGCGCCCGAGTACCCCTGCCTGCTTGAGGGCCTGGTGCGGCAGGACAAGGCGTCCGAAGAGACCTATCGAGGCGGAAAGATGCATATCACCCTCGAATTCGTCCACCCGCAGCCCGCGTACGAGCCCGGCGAGGAACCGCGGTACGCGGACCGCTCGGGCCCCAACTGCCGCGGGTTGCCCCATCCCCGGGTGCCCGCCGGGGACGACCAGCTCAACGACGGTACGAAGCCCAACAAGGTCGGTGGGCAGTCCGGCGCGGCCACGATGTCCTCGACCGAGGCCGAACAGCGGGCCGTCGGCTCCCTTGTGGCCCCGGTGATGGGGGTGCCGGCGGACCAGGTGCCCCCGGTCGCGACGCTCCTCTTCGGCCCGATGGCGCGCGGAACGGCGGTGAGCGTCGCATGAAGGTGGGACGAGCCACGGAAACCGCGGCGCCTTTGGTGAAGTTCCTGCTGTTCGCGGTGGTGACGGTGGTAGCGACGGCGCTGCTCGCGGCCACCATCGTCAATATCTCCTTCACCCCGGAGCACTCCTACCGCGCGGTGTTCAGCGATGTCACCAGCCTGGAGGAGGGCGACGACATCAGGGTCGCCGGGGTGCGGGTCGGCGAGGTCGAGGGCATCCGGATCAAGGACCGGACCCGAGCCGAGGTCACCTTCACCGTCACCCAGGACCGGCCGCTGTTCACCAGCACCGGCGCCGTCATCCGCTACCGGAGCCTGGTCGGGCAGCGCTACATCGCGCTGACCGAGGGCGCGGGCGGCAACACACCGCTGCGGCCCGGCGGCCAGATCCCGCTGTCCCGGACCCAGCCCGCGCTCGATCTGAACGCGCTGCTCGCCGGGTTCAAGCCGCTGTTCGCCGCGCTGAGCCCCAAGGACGTGAACCAGCTCGCCGCCGAGATCATCAAGACGCTGCAGGGCGAGGGCGGCACGGTCAACAGCCTCCTGGCCCACACGGCGTCGCTCACCACCACCCTGGCCGGCCGCGACAAGCTCATCGGCTCCGTGATCGACAACCTCAACGAGGTGCTCACGACCCTGGACAAGCGCGGCGCCCGATTCTCCTCACTGCTCAAGCAGTTGCAGCGGCTTGTCTCCGGACTGTCCGCGGACCGTAAGCCGATCGGCGACTCGCTGGTGAACATCGGGCGCCTGACCGAGGCCACCTCGGGCCTGATCGATGAGGCACGGCCCCCGCTGCGGGACGACATCAAGGAGCTGGGCGAGCTCACCGGAACGCTGAACGACAACGAGAAGACCGTGGAGGGCGTGCTGAAGCGGCTGCCGAACAAGCTCAACAAGTTGACCCGGACCGCGTCCTACGGCTCCTGGTTCAACTTCTACCTCTGTGACTTCGACGGCCGGGTCGTGCTGCCGAAGACCAAGGAGGTGCTCAATCCCGAGCTGCATGTGGCACGGGCGAGGTGTGGCGGATGAGGCTGCGTGTGCCGCGCATACCGCGGCTGTCCCTGCAACGGCTGTCCCCGCGCCGGATACGGCTGTCCCCGCAACGGCCAGGGAGACGTGGGCGGATGACCCCGTTCCGTGAGCGGAACCCGGTGGTCATCGGTGTCGTGGGTCTCACCACCCTCGGCCTCATGACCGCCGCCGCGTTCAACGCCGACAGCCTGCCGCTGATCGGCAACGGCGAGACGTACAGCGCGGCCTTCTCGGAGGCGGGCGGGCTCAAGCCGGGCGACGAGGTACGGATCGCCGGGGTGAAGGTCGGCAAGATCGACGAGGTCGACCTGGACGGCGACCATGTGAAGGTCACCTTCAAGGTCAAGGGCGAGCCGGAGTTCGGCACCAGGACCGGCGCGTCCATCCGGATCAAGACGATTCTGGGCTCGAAGTACATGGCCCTGGAGCCCAAGGGGTCAGGGCAGTTGAAGCCGGGCACCGAGATCCCGGTGGACCGGACGACACCCGCGTACGACGTCGTGACCGCGTTCAGTGATCTGACCACCACCACGGAGAAGGTCGACACCGACCAGCTCGCCAAGGCCATGGACACCATCTCCACCACCTTCGAGGACTCACCCGCCGAGGTGAAGGCGTCCATCGAGGGCCTGTCGAAGATCTCCCACACGGTCGCATCGCGCGACAAGGAGCTGCGCGAACTCCTCGACCATGCCAACGGGGTCACCAAGGTGCTCGCCGACCGCTCCGGCGAGTTCTCCACCCTGGTCAAAGACGCCGACAAACTGCTCACCGAGATCGCCAAGCGCCGGGCGGCGATCCGCACCCTCCTCAAGAGCTCGGCCACGCTCGGCGTCGAGCTCTCGGGCCTGGTGGCGGACAACCGCAAGGAGATCGGCCCGGCGCTCAAGGGCCTGAACTCAGTGGTCTCGATGCTGGAGCGCAACCACTCCAGCCTCGAACGCAGCGTCCAGCTGCTCGCACCCTATGTACGGCTCTTTACCAACACCCTCGGCAACGGCCGCTGGTTCGACAGCTATATCCAGAACCTGGTCGCCGCCCCGGTGGTCCCGCGGACGGGAGACTCGCGATGAGCAAGCACGCACGACTCCTGCGGCGGACGGCTCTGGTGACCGCTTCGGCCCTGGTGGCCACGCTCACCGTGGTGCTCTGGCCGCGCAGTGAACCGGTGCGCGTCACCGCGTACTTCCCGCGCACCGTCGGCATCTATCCCGGTTCGGACGTCCGGGTGCTCGGTGTCCGGATCGGCGAGGTCAAGGAGATCGCCACGGAGGGCGAGCGGGTGCGGGTGACCCTTGAGTACGAGGACGAGCGCAAGGTCCCCGCCGACGCCAAGGCCGCGATCATCAACTCCTCGGTGGTCAGCGACCGCTATCTCCAGCTCCTTCCGGTGTACCGCAAGGGCCCGGCGATGCGGAGCGGCGATGTCATTCCGCAGAGCCGTACCGCCGTACCGGTCGAGCTGGACCGCGTCTTCGACAGTCTGCACACCACGTCGGAGGCGCTCGGCCCGCGCGGCGCCAACAAGAAGGGCTCGCTGTCCCGGCTGCTCGGGGTGAGCGCGGACAACCTCGGAGGTCAGGGCGAGAAGCTGCATCAAACCGTGGAGGACCTCTCCTTGGCCGTCACCACCCTCTCCGACGGCAGGGGCGACCTGTTCGGCACCGTACGAAACCTGCAGCTGTTCACGGCCATGCTCGCCACGGACGACAAGAGCGTGCGGTCGTTCAACGCCAGCCTGGCGCAGGTGGCCGACCAGCTCGCCGGAGAGCGCGAGGACCTTGGGGCCGCGCTGAAGCACCTGGGCGTCGCACTCGCCGATGTGCAGGCGTTCGTCAAGGAGAACAAGAAGTCGCTGACCTCCAATGTGAACGGGCTCAGCAAGGTCACCAAGGTGCTTGTCACCCAGCAGGCCGCGCTCGCCGAGATCCTGGAGACCACGCCGGCCGGCCTGTCGAACCTGCAGAACGCCTACAACCCGAGCTCGGGCACCCTCGACACCCGTAACAACGCCGAACAGGCACAGGACCCGGCCGCGCTGCTTTGCTCGCTGCTCGGCACCACCGGTGAGAAGCAGGCCGCGGAGTGCAAGGACCTGAGGGAACTCTTCGACTCGCTGCCCAAGTTGCCGCAGGCACAAGGGGTTTCGGGCGCGGAGCCGAGCGACAAGACCCTCGGCGGAATCCTGGAGGCCGGGGTATGAGCGCGCTGCACAAGGGCGGGACGGCCGCCTGGGCCGCGATCGGTTCGCTGCTGCTGGTCGGCTGTGAGTTCAACGGTCTGTACGACGTCGAACTGCCCGGCGGCGCCGCCAAGGACGCGGGCGCCTACCGGGTCACGGTCGAGTTCCGGGACGTACTCGACCTGGTGCCGCAGTCGACCGTGAAGGTCAACAACGTCACCGTGGGCTCGGTCGAGAAGGTGGAGCTTGACGGCTGGCACGCCAAGGTACGGCTGCGGGTCGCCGGTTCGGTGAAGCTGCCCGGCAACGCGGTCGCCGGTCTGCGGCAGACCAGCATGCTCGGCGAGAAATACGTGGCCCTGTCCGCCCCACCGGACAGCGCCCCCGTCGGCAGGCTCAAGGACGGTGCGCGCATTCCGCTGTCCCGCAGCGGCCGCAACCCGGAGATCGAAGAAGTCCTCTCCGCGCTGTCTGCGCTGCTCAACGGAGGCGGTGTGGCCCAGCTCAAGACGATCACCACGGAGCTCAACAAGGCCCTGGACGGCCGAGAGAACCGGGTCAAGGCGCTGCTGAAAGAGCTGGACACGTTCGTCGGCGGTCTCGACGGCCAGCGCACGGAGATCGTGCGGGCGCTCAAGGGCATCGACCGCCTTGCCAAGCGCCTCAAGAACGAGAAGAAGACGATCGGCGACGCCGTCGACACCGTGCCGCCCGCCCTCAAGGTGCTCGCCGACCAGCGCCGCGATCTGACGAAAATGCTCACGTCGCTGTCGAAACTCGGCAGGACGGGCACAAAGGTGATCGACGCCTCGCGCTCCGACGTGATCGCCAATCTGAAGCAACTGCGCCCGATCCTGGAGCAGTTGAACAAGGCGGGCGACGATCTGCCGAACTCCCTGGAGCTGCTGACGACCTATCCCTTCCCGCGCGGCGTCACCGACGCCATCAAGGGCGACTACGTCAACCTCAAGATCACCGCCGATCTTGATCTGGCGAGCATCTACGGCAATCTCGCCGACGACCCCAAGAAGCCGGACGGCTCGGACAAGCCCGGGCTGCCCAAGGTGCCCAAGACACCGAAGCTGCCGGACGTCCCCGGCGCTTCGGACGCCCCCGAGATCCCCGAGCTGCCCGACGCCCCCAAGCTGCCGGCCACCCCCGACGACCCGGCGGACCCGGGTGACGACGGCGAGCAGCTGTGCCCGCCGGTGTGCACCGGCCAGTACGTCGCGTACGGGAACGGAGACGCCGAGGGCTATCCGCCCGGGATCAACTTGGTTCTGGCCGAGCTCCTGCTGAGGGGGATCTACTCGTGATCACACGTACGGTCAAGATCCAACTGCTCGCGTTCGCCACCGTCACCGCCGTGGGCGTGAGTTACGTCGGCGCGCAGTACACCGGCATCGGCGACGCCCTCCTCGACCGCGGTTACACCGTGCGCGCCGAGTTCGCCGAGTCCGGGGGCATCTTCCAGGGGGCCGAGGTCACCTATCGCGGGGTGCCCGTGGGCCGGGTCGGGCAGCTCGAACTCGTCGGCTCCGGCGGGGTGTCGGTGGCGCTCGACATCGAGGACGGGGCGCGGATTCCGGCGGACACGCTTGCGGTGGTGGCGCACCGTTCGGCGGTCGGTGAGCAGTACGTCGATCTGCAGCCGCGCACCGACTCCGGGCCGCTCCTTAAGGACGGCAGCACGATCGCCCGCGGTGACACCCGGGTGCCGCTGGCCACCACGGACCTCGTCCTCAGCGTGGACCGCCTGGTCAACTCCGTCGGCAAGGAGGATCTACGGGTCACGGTCGACGAACTGGGCAAGGCCTTCAAGGGGACGGGGCCGCACCTCGGCCGACTGGTGGACTCGGGCAATGAGCTGGTCGAGTCGGCCTCCGGCTCGCTCCCCGAGACGATCAAGCTGATCGAGGACTCGCGCACGGTCCTCAAGACCCAGTCGGAGCAAGGCTCGGCGATCAAGTCGTTCTCCAGTGACCTGGCCGATCTGACCGATGAACTCAAGTCCCGTGACGGGGACATCCGCAGGCTGATCGGGTCGAGCGCGCCCGCCGCGCACGAGGTGGACACGCTGCTCAAGGCGAACCGGACCCAGCTGCCGGTACTCCTCGGGAATCTGATCAGCGGCGGCCAGATCACAGTGGCACGGCTGCCCGGAGTGGAACAGGCCCTGGTCACCTTCCCCTTGACCGTCGCGGGCAGCTACACCGTGGTGCCGGGCGACGGCACCACCCACTTCGGCATGGTCGCGGGCAAGGACGAACCGGCGCCCTGCCGCCAGGGGTACGGCACCCAGCGGCGCGACCCCGCGGACACCAGCGACCGCCCGGCCAACACCGGCGCACGCTGCACGGCACCACGCGGCGGCGACACCTCGGTGCGCGGCGCGCAGAACGCCCCCGGCGCCTCGGCCCGCTCCGGCGGGGCGGACCGGGCGGCGTACGTCACCCCGTATGACCCGGACACCGGCACCGCCGTCGGACCGGACGGAACGCCCGTCGAGATCGGCTCGACGGGCGGCGAACAGAACGCGTTCGGAAAGGACTCATGGCAATGGCTGCTCGTAGGACCGATGGCATGAACGAGCGTAGCGAGCGAATCATGGAAAGGTGCGCGCCTCGCGAATGCGAGGCCGAGCGAAGCGAGGCTTCGGCATGAGCGGGGGTCTGACCTCCCGCCCGGTCGGGGGCCCGAGCTCCCGCCCCGTACGGGCGCTGCGCCGCCTCGGCGCCAGACTCGCGGGCGCCGCCCGCGGCGGCCGTGCCATGGCCGCGGGACTCGCCGTGGCCACCGCCGTGACGACGGCGCTTGCCGTCTGGCTCGGCATCCAGGCGTACGAGCAGCGCGCGGCGGAGCAGCGGCACCAGGACATCCTGGCCGCGGCCAGACAGTCGGCCCTCAACTTCACCTCGCTCGACTACCGGCACTACGAGCGGGACAGCAAGAACGTGCTCAAGGGCGCGACCGGTGACTTCAAGAAGCAGTTCACGGCACAGACCGCACAGCTGACGAAGCTGGTCGCCAAGAACAAATCGGTCTCCAAGGGGCAGGTCCTCGAAGCGGGCATCACCCAGGCCGACGAGGACTCCGCCCGTGTCCTGGTGGTCGCCGACAGCAAGGTGACCAACACCGCCGCCCCCGATGGCCAGGCCCGCACCTACCGGCTGCAGCTGGACCTCGAGCTCAAGAACGGCAGCTGGCTGACGTCCGGCGTCGAATTCGTCGGCTGACCGCACCACCCCGTAAAGCGCATGACCCCGCCGTAAGGAGAGACACCGTGGCGAACACCAGCACCCGAGTCCGCGGCACCGGACCTGGCTCACCGGGCCGGCGCTCCTTGACCGCGGCCGCCCGCGCCGCAGCCAAGCGGGCCGACGGCAGCCGTTCTGGGGCGCAGCACGCGCTCGACGGCGTACCCGAGGATCTGGTCAACGACCTGACGGGGCTGCCGCCCGTCGAGAAGGCAGTTGGGAAGGTCCTGCTCGCGAAGGCGGAGTCCGATCCCAGGCCGGACCCGGAGAACCCGGACAACGAGTCCCAGGACCCTCAGACGCCGGACCCAGAGGCCCTGGACCAAAAGGCCCCGCCCCGCGGGCGCCGGCGCGCACGGCTGAGCGCCGTCCTTGCCCTCCTGACCGCGGCGGGCCTCGTCGCGGTCGCGGTGCTCGGGTGGCACTACCGGGACGGCCGCCAGGTCGAGGAGGCGCGGGCGCAGGCCCTCGCGGCCGCGCAGAAGGCGGCGCCCGTCGTCCTGTCGTACGACTACCGGCATCTGGACCGGGATTTCGCCGCGGCGCGCGGCCATCTCACGGGCTCCTTCCGCGACGAGTACGTCAGGACGACCAAGGCGGTGGTCGCGCCGACCGCGAAGAAGTACAAGGGGGTGGTGAAGGCCTCCGTGGTCGCGCCGCCCGACGGCGGTGCCCCGGCGGCCTCGGTGGCGTCGGCGTCGGCGGACAGCGCCGTTGTGCTGCTCTTCGTCAACCAGGTCACCAAGAGCACGCAGGTCTCCGGCTCGCGCATGGATCTGAACCGGGTCCGGATGACCCTCACGCGTACGACGGACGGCTGGAAGGTGAGCGCCGTCGACGCGCTGTAGCCGGGCCTGTCACCGACCTATCACCCGACCTGTCACCGACCCGTCACCAGTAACGGTCCACTTCGAGAGCGCCTCGGTGACGGCAGATAAGCCTGCGTTCGCCACGCGGGTGCGGCGCACCCGGCCCGGTCGGCGGATCCCCGCTGGTCGGGAACGCTGACGTTCCTCGTCCTTCACCAGGGCGTGCTGATCACCGTCGACGAGAACACCTTTCCCGGCTTCCACCCCGAACTCTTCCGTGCAGCCGGGAAGGGCGGGGCTTTGGGCTGTACCGGATGATCGCCCAAGCAGTCGACGAATGCCGCATCCGCCCCCAGCCGATGAGCCAGCACTGACCGCGCCACCCGCACGCCAGGGCTGCCACTACGCGGCTCCTGTGGCGGCCACTCTAGCCTCACACGTCCGTAGAGAGGCGGCCTCGGACGCGCCTACAGCTGCCGGGGGAGGTGCCATGGCGGAGACGGTCGGCACGGCCGATTGAGACACGCTCCGTGTCCCGCTAAGCATGTTGCGTATTGCGCGGAACGATGCTGACAGTTCGCTGACCTCTCAGCTCGAACTCTGCCCCATCCTGCGATCATTTCGCGGCGCCAGTGCGAGCGCAGATTTGCCAATACAGTAGAATTTCAATGGTGTTGATACGCTTCTAGGGGAGTGCGAAGAGTATTGCGGGTCTCGCTAATTTCTAATTAGGGAATTAGCGGGGACATGGACTACATGTGTTCCCTGCCGGCGCGGGGGTGATCCATCTGGAACATGTCGCAGGGCCTGCATATGTTCGTGCTCCCCGCCGACGTGGGGGCGCTGGCCAGAATCCGGGCGCGTTTGGCTAATGCGAGCTCGCCCGCAGACGGTGGACTGCTGCAGGGCGCAGCGGTTAAGCGCATCCTCAGGCCAGCACCTCCGTCAGCGACCAGCCGGGCTTGCAGCCTCCAGCCGGAACGCTGGTCCATCTTCGGCAGCCAC
>NZ_JBFAIP010000121.1:0-16835 GCF_040654775.1 Streptomyces sp. NPDC050636 | reverse complement strand
AGCGCCGAACCCATGGCGCTCCCGGTCCGCCTGGACCTTGCGGCCCTACGGGCCCAGGGCGAGCCCCAACCGCTGCTGCGCGGCCTGATCCGCACCAGGACCCGCCGCTCCGGCGTCGCCGCGGGCGACGAGAGCGCGGCCGGGTTCGCACAGCGCCTGGCCGGGCTGCCCTTGGCGGAGGGCCACGAGGTCGTGCTGGAGGCCGTACGCGGCCAGGTCGCGGTCGTACTGAGCCACGACGGAGCCGCGGAGATCGATCCGGAGCGGGCCTTCCAGGACCTCGGTTTCGACTCCCTGACCGCGATCGAACTCCGCAACCGCCTGAGCACCCTCACCGGAATCCGCCTGCCGGCGACCCTGCTCTTCGACTACCCGACGCCGGCAGAGCTCGTCGACCACCTCCATGCCCGGATCGCACCCGAGGCGTCCTCCGGCCCGGAGGCACTCCTGGGCGAACTCGAAAGGCTGGAAAAGACCTTCGGCGGACTCGACATCACGGAGGAGATCCACGAGCAGATAGCAGGCCGTCTGGAGGTCCTCAAGGCAAAGTGGAACGCCCTGCGGGACACCGGCGCGGCAGCCGAGTACGAGGAGTCCCCGTCCGACGAGGACTTCGACTTCGAGTCCGCCTCCGACGACGAGGTCTTCGACCTCCTCGACAAGGAACTCGGCCTGTCCTGACCCGACGAAACGGCCCGTACCAGTAACTCCTGTACACCTCGGCCGATTCGAGTCGGCCGATTCGAGCACCGCCACTGTGCGCCGTCGAACAACTCGGCGGCGCACAGTGCTGCGCGGCGGCGGATACCGAGCACGGAAAGCCCTCGCACCGGTCCGGTAACGCGCGCCGCAGAAGCCGCCGGTCAGTCGGTGAGCAGCGCCTCCCGCAGCCGCTCCAGGTCCTGCTCGCTCAGGCCCAGCCCGTCCCGCAGATAGGCGTCGAAGGTGCCGAAGCGGGCCTTGACCTCGTCGAAGGACGCGTTCAGGTACTCGGCCCTGGCGTCCAGCATCGGCTTGAGGCGGGCGGCCATCTCGGGGGTCTGCTTGGCGAGGGTGGCGGCGTTGCTGGTGGCGGCGTGGTCGTTGGTGGCCAGGTAGTCCCGTGTGACCGTGTCGCGGTCCACGCCCAGGGCCGTGAGCAGGGCGGCGGTGGCCCAGCCCGTACGGTCCTTGCCGCCCTCGCAGTGGTAGGCCAGCGCGTAGGAGCCGGGGTCGGCGGCGAGGCTGAACAGCGAACGGTAGGCGTCGATCGCCGAGGGCTTGGAGACGAGCCACTCGTCGAAGTCCGTACGGATGCCGAGGCGCTGGAGCTTGGCCAGGTCGGCGTCGGTGAGCGCGTGCAGGTCGCTGGTGCGGTACAGGACCCCCATCTTCACCCACCGGCCGTCGGCGGTGCGATAGCCGCCCGCGTCGCGGAAGTCGGCGACGCCCTCCAAGTGCAGCGAGCGGTCGGCGAGGCTGAGCGGGTCGCCCTGGTCGGGGACGAGGCGGAACCACCGGCGGTCGGTGGCGGGCAGTCCGCGTACGGTGACGCTGTCCTCGGGGCCGCCGTGCGCCACGGCCCTGTCACCGGCGTAGACGGTCACCGAAACGACGCCAGGTGCCTTCCAGGACACGGTGAACGAGCCGTCCTTCTGCTGGGTCACCGTGGCGTCGGCGAACGGAATCCCGTGCGCGGCAAGCGGCGCCTGCGGTGTGTGCCGGCCTGTTCCGGTGGCGGAGGCGAGGGGCGCGGTGACCCCCACTGCCGATACGGCGGCCATGAACGATACGGCGATGCGGCGGGCGGTCAGCACCGCCGCCGTGGAATGGGAGTTCATGGCGGGACCGTACGGCCCGAAATAGCATGGAATTACCTAGAGTTGGCGAGGTGGGCCGCGCCAAGCCGGGAAGGGCGGCCGCGCCAGGCCGGGAAGGCGGGCCGCGCCCGTCGGGCCGCCGCGGGCCCGCTATAGCGGCAACGCGCAAGGCCCGGTCGCTCGTTGAGCGACCGGGCTGCCGTACGCCGGAAACCCCGGCTTCAGCCGACGGGTGGGTGCGGGCGCTCCGGAGAGCACCCGCACCCACCCGTCAACTCTCCGCGTCCATCAGCCGGAACAGTTCGTCATCACTGGCCGACGTCAGGTCCAGCACCCCACTGGGGTCAGCGCCCGTACCACCGCCCGACCCCGCCGTCACCGCCTTCAACCGTGCCACCGTCTCCTCCGAAACCTCCGCACCGGCCGTGAGCAAGGACTCCAACTCGGCC
Organism: Streptomyces sp. NPDC050636; assembly: GCF_040654775.1. Lineage (NCBI taxonomy): Bacteria > Bacillati > Actinomycetota > Actinomycetes > Kitasatosporales > Streptomycetaceae > Streptomyces > Streptomyces sp. NPDC050636. The sequence continues at coordinate 14,587 of NZ_JBFAIP010000121.1, read as the reverse complement.
ACGACAGAGGCCACATCGCGCGCGGGGGCGGTCGGCCGCGCGAGTCGTTCGCGGACGAGTCGGACGACGGCGTTCGGCGTGGGGTAGTCATACATGAGCGTGGCGGGAAGCCGCATGTCCGTGGCCGCGATGAGGCGGTTGCGCAGTTCGACGGCATTAAGCGACTCGATGCCCATCTCCTTGAACGTGCGGTTGCCCTCCTCGCCACGGGTCTCCTGGCCGCCGAGCACGGCCGAGGTCTCGGCGAGAACCAGGGCCAGTACGAGCGCGTCCTGTTCGGAGTCGTCGAGACCGGACAGACTGGCCTCCAGCCCCGGCGGCTCTTCACCGGCCGCCATCCCGTCCGCGGCAACCGAGAGGCTCGTGGCACTCGCGACGCCCGCGCAGCGCCCGTCGGCAGCCGACCCCGCCGACCCCGCTGACCCCGCCGGGCTCACAGGAGTCGACGCCAGCCAGAACCTCCGCCGCTGGAACGCGTACGTCGGCAGGGCGACGGGCCGGGCCCCGGGAAGCACCGCGTCCCAGTGGACGGGAACGCCATGGGCGTGCACCCGGGCGACCGCGGTGAGCAGGGCGTGCCGCTCCGGCACCCCGGCGCGCAGACTCGGCACGACGGCGGCCCCGGGCTGCGGGTCTGCCGACTCCAGGCACTCGTCGATCATCGGCGTGAGCGCCGGCTCGGCACCAAGTTCCAGGAACCCGGTGACGCGCTCGCCCCGGAGCCGGCCGATCGCGTCCTTGAAGCGTACGGACTGCCGCACGTGCCGCACCCAGTGGTCCGGGTCGCGCGCGTCCTCGCCGGTCAAGGGGCGGCCGGTGACGGTCGAGACCAGGGGAACGGCGGGCGCGGCGTAGGACAGCGTACGGACGACCGCGCGGAACTCCTCCAGCATGGGGTCCATCAGCGGCGAGTGGGACGCCACCCGCACCTCGATCCGCCGGGTCTTGTGACCGGCGGCGGCCAGCCGGTCCGTGAGCGCGGCGAGCGGGGCCTCGGCGCCCGAAAGCACGAGGGAGTGCGGCCCGTTGACGGCCGCGATCGACACGGCCTGCGTCGACTCCGCCAGCAGCGGGGTCGCTTCGGCCTCCGTGATGCGCACCGCCACCATCGCGCCGCCGGGCGGCAGCGCGCCCATCAGCCTGCCCCGGGCCGCCACCAGGGTGCACGCGTCCTGGAGGCCGAGCACGCCCGCCACATGGGCGGCGGCTATCTCGCCGGCCGAGTGCCCCACCAGGTGGTCGGGGGTCACCCCCCAGGACTCGAAAAGCCGGTACAGGGCCACCTGGACGGCGAACAGAGCGGGCTGTGTGTAGGTGGTGTCGTCGAGGAGGGCCGCCTCCTCGGAGCCGGGTGCCGCCCACATCACCGAGGTCAGCGGCCGCGCCAGCAGAGGATCCAGCGCGTCGCACACCTCGCGCAGCGCCTGCCCGAAGACGGGGAACGCCTCGGCCGCCTCGCGCCCCATGCCGTTGCGCTGGCCCCCCTGCCCGGGGAAGACGAAGGCCAGCCCGCCCGGCACGGAGTCGTGCAGGGTGACGCCGGCGGTCCGCTCACCGCGCCCGAACTCCCTTGCCGACGCGAGCAGTTGGGCACGGTCGGAGCCGCTGATGACGGCCCGGTGCCGGTGCACGGCACGGGTGGTGGCCAGCGCGTGGGCGACATCCTGGGCGCGCAGACCGGGGTCGGCCGCCACATGCTCGGCCAGGCGCCCCGCCTGCGCGCGCAGCGCCGCCCGGCTCCGGGCGGACAGCACCCAGGGCGTGGCCGCGTCACCGGCCGGCTCCGGGCCCAGAGCCGTCCCGGACTCGCCCCGTGCCTCCGCCAGATCTCCGTCCGGCGCCTCTTCCACGTCCTTTTCCACGCCCTCGCCCGGCGCCTCCTCAAGGATCACGTGCGCGTTGGTACCGGTGAGGCCGAACGAGGACACCCCCGCCCGGCGCGTGAGTCCGCTCTCCCGAGGCCAGGGCCGGGCCTCGGTCAGCAGCCGTACCGAACCAGCGGACCAGTCCACCTTGGCCGAGGGAGCGTCCACGTGCAGCGTCCTCGGCAGGATGCCGTGGCGCAGCGCCAGCACCGTCTTGATCACCCCGGTGACCCCGGCGGCGGCTTGTGTGTGCCCGATGTTCGACTTCACCGAACCCAGCCACAACGGCCTTCCCTCAGGCCGCTGTTGGCCGTATGTGGCCAGCAGGGCCTGGGCCTCGATGGGGTCGCCGAGCGGTGTGCCGGTGCCGTGCCCCTCCACGGCGTCCACGTCCTGCGGCGTCAGCCCGGCGTCGGCCAGGGCCTGGCGGATGACGCGCTGCTGCGCGGGCCCGCTCGGCGCGGTGAGCCCGTTGGAGGCGCCGTCCTGATTCACGGCGGAGCCCCGTACGAGCGCCAGGACACGGTGTCCGTTGCGCCGGGCGTCGCTCAGCCGCTCCAGCAGCAGCAGTCCCGCGCCCTCCGACCACGCGGAGCCGTTCGCGGCGTTGGCGTACGCCATGGAGCGGGAGTCGGGGGAGAGCGCGCGCAGCCGGGAGAAGTGCGCGAAGGGCGCCGGGGTCGCCATGACGGTGACGCCGCCGGCCAGCGCCAGGTCGGACTCGCCCGACCGCAGGGACCGGCAGGCCAGATGCAGGGCGACGAGGGAGGACGAGGAGGCGGTGTCGACCGTCATCGCGGGGCCTTCGAGCCCGTAGGTGTAGGCGATGCGCCCTGAGATCGCGCTGCCGGCGACCCCGGTGCTGAGCATGCTCTCCCACGCGCTGGGCGCGGCGGACGCGGTGGCGCCATAGCCGCGGTCCATCGCGCCCGTGAACACACCCGTACGGGTTCCCTTCAGAGACTCCGGGGCGATGCCCGCCCGCTCGAAGGTCTCCCAGGCCGCCTCCAGGAGCAGTCGCTGCTGCGGGTCGGTGGCCGTCGCCTCCTGGTCGGACAGGCCGAAGAAGCCCGCGTCGAAGTCGCCCGCGTCGTGCAGGAAGCCGCCTTCGCGTGCGTACGAGGTCCCCGGGCGGTCGGGGTCCTCGTCGAAGAGCCGGTTCAGGTCCCAGCCGCGGTCCTCCGGGAACTCGGACATCGCGTCGGTCCCGTCGGCGAGCAGGTCCCACAGGGCGTCGGGGGAGCCGGCTCCGCCGGGTAGCCGGCAGGCCATCCCGATGATCGCCACAGGGTCGGCACCGTCCGCCGAGATCTCCCGCGGCCCCTCCTGGGACGGCTCCTCCTGCTCGGCCAGTACGTGCGCGACGGCCCGCGGGTTGGGGAAGTCGAAGGCCAGCGTGGCCGGGAGCGGCAGCCCGGTCTCCTCCCGCAGCAGATTCCGCAGCCGCACCGAGCGGATGGAGTCCAGGCCGAGCCCGCGGAAGTCCGTGTCGGGGTCGAAGGGAACGGCCGTGCCGCCGTTCCCGAGCACCCGGCCGACGCAGTCGCGTACGAGTTCCAGCGCCTCCTCGGGGGTGTACGGCGGGACCGCGCCGAGACGGGCCGGAACGGGCGCCGCCTCAAGGCCGGCGAGCAGCCGCCTGAGCGCCCCGCGGTCGAGCTTCCCGGCGGGGGAGAGGGGAAGCACGCGCACGGTGACCAGTTCGAGGGGGATCTTGTGGTCGGCGACCCCCAGCCGGCGCAGGAACGCGGTCACTTCGGTCAGACCGATCGTGCGGTCCGCGCGGTCGGTCACGACCAGGCACGGATACTCCCCGAGCCGGTCGTCCGGTGCGCCGACCACGGCCGACGGGCCCAGGCCCGCAAGGCCCGCGAGCAGCCCCTCGACCTCGGTGGCGCTGAACTTCCGGCCGCCCGTGTTGATCAGTTCGGTCGCCCGGCCGCGCAGCACCACCACGCCGTCCGCGTCGATGGCCGCGAGATCGCCGGTCCGCAGCCAGCCGTCCTCGGTGAGGGCCGAGCGCGTCAGCTCCGGCTCGCGGAAATAGCCGCGGAACAACCCCGGCCCCCGGTACTGGAGTTCACCGGTCGCGCCCGCCGCGCACACCCCGCCGTGCTCATCGACGACCCGCACGTCCACACCGCCGACCGGCCCTCCCACACTGCCGTCGGGGTCGTGGGACCGGGTGCGGGTGCCGGTGCCGATCTCGGACATCCCCCACACCACGACCAGTTCGCAGTCGAGGACGGTGCGCACCTGTACGGCGAGCGCGGGCGCGACGGCGGCCCCCGCCGTACGCACCTGGTACGGCCCAAAGCCCGCCGGCTCGTCCGTCTTGGCCAGCCGTGCGACGACATCCCGCAGTTGCGCGGGCACGGCGAAGACGACACGGGGTTCGTGCTCTCGCGCCAGTTCCAGGAAGCGGTCCACGTCCCAGCCTGCGAGCAGGACCTGCCCGCAGGCGGCGAACAGCGCCGCGTGCATGGCCTGGAGGCCGAACAGATGGGTCATCGGGCAGGCCGTCAGGACCATACCGTCAAAGGCGTCGGCGGCCTCGGCGGTGACGGCCGCGGTGTTCGACAGCAGACCGTCGTGGCTGTGCACACAGAGCTTGGGCCGCGCCGAGGCCGTCCCGGACGAGGGGATCAGGACGAGCGGCAGGTCGGGGGTGACGTCCACCGGCCGGGGCCCACTGCCTGCCCAGGCCGCCAGCAGCCCGTCCAGCGACCCGACCCCCGGCTCCTCGCGCCCCGCATCCGGCGCACCGGCCATCAGCGCGCCGCGCAACGACGGCACGCTCTCCAGAAGCGAACGGGCCGTCGCCTCACTCTCGCTCCCGGAAGCCGACAGGACGAGAAGGACGGGTTCCGCCCGGGTCAGGAGCGCGTGGATCTCTGGGGCCGTGGTGCCTTGGTGGACGGGCAGCAGTACCGCTCCGACGGCCGCGACGGCCAGGTGCAGGGTCTGCAGCTCCCAGCAGTTCGGCAGGTGCACCGCCACCACGTCGCCGGGCGCGACGCCCGACTCCTGCAGGCCGCGGGCCAGCGCGGCGACGTCCGCTCGCCACTGGGCCCACGTCCACGAGCGGTCCCCGTCGACGACGGCCACCGTGTCGGGGGCGGATCCCACGGCGGCCTCGAACACCTCGGGCAGCGTGAAGCCGCCCATTACATCGGCCGCGTCGGCGGGCGGCTGGATCGCGTAGTCATCTGTGTGGACGGGCACCATCACTCCCGGATCGCTCTCAAGCACTCTCGTCAGTTGGGGGGCGGGCCGGGGTTCGGACACGAGCTCCTGCCCAAACAGGCCCTAGCCCTCGTGCACAGTGATCGCCCCGGACGGGCACAGGGCACCCGCCAGCCGGGCCGTGGACTCCTGGCCGGCGCCGGGCTCGGCGAGGAGGGTGACGAGCCCGTCGTCGTCCTGGTCGAAGAGCGCGGGCGCGTTCAGCACGCACTGGCCCGCCCCCACGCAGCGGTCGGGGGCAACGGTGATACGCATGTCGATGTCTCTCCTGCGGTGGAAGTGGCCGCCCGGCGGCCGGTGGCACGCGCCGCCGGGCGGACGGGGCCGGGCGGCGGCTACCAGCGGACCGGCAGCTCGTTCAGGCCGTAGAGCACGCCGTCGTACTTGATGTCCAACCCGTCGACGGGCACGGCGAGTTCGAGGTTCGGGATGCGCTCGAAGAGCTTGCGGTAGGCGACCTCCATCTCGACCCGCACCAGGTTCTGCCCCAGGCACTGGTGCACGCCGTAGCCGAAGGCCACGTGGTGGCGGGCGGACCGGGAGGGGTCGAACTTGTGGGGGCACGCGAAGACGTTCTCGTCGTGGTTGGCCGCGGCGACCAGCGGCACGATGCCCTCGCCCGCTTTGATGAGCTGCCCGGCGATCTCCACGTCCTGGACCGCCACGCGCAGGGACACCAGGTCGGCGACCGAGTGGAAGCGCAGTGTCTCCTCCACGGCCCGGTCGTCGCCGATCCACTGAGGGTTCGTCAGCAACGTGACCACGCCGAGCGCGATGTTGTTGGCCGTGGTCTCGTGACCGGCGATGAGCAGCAGCATCAGCACGCCCGACAGCTCGTGGGGGGCGATGACGCCGGTGGCCAGCAGCCGCGTGATGAGGTCGTCGCCGCCCCACTTCTGCTTGATGTCCACCAGCCGGTTGATATAGCGCAGGAGGTCTTTGGCGGCAGCTATACGGTCCTCGTCGGTCGAGGCGCGGAGGGAGACCAGGACGCGGGTGCGGGACTCGAAGAACTCGCGGTCGGCGGGCGGCACGCCGAGCAGGGAGGAGATCACCAGGGACGGGATGGGCAGCGCGAAGTCGGCGACGAGGTCGGCGGTGTTGCCCGCGGCCAGCATGGCGTCCAGTCGTGCTTCCACCGTGCGCTCGATCGAGGGTCGCATCGCGCGCACGCGCCGGACGGTGAACTCCGGGATGAGGGCCTTGCGGAACCGGTCGTGCTCGGGGGAGTCCATGCCCACGAACCAGCCTGGGATCTGATCCTGCTTGGGCACTCCCAGGGTCTCCCCGACGTTGGGGAATCCCTCGTGCTCGGGATTGGAGCTGATCTTGGGGTTGGTCAGGACGGCGCGTACGTCCTCGTGCCGGGTGACCAGCCATACCCGTTTGCCGTCGGGCAGGTGCGAGAGGACCAGCCCTTTCCGGTCGCGGTAGTCGGTGTAGTGCGGCGGCGGGAACGGCACGCCGGGATGGCGCAGCGGAAAGTCGACCGCCATCGGGTCTGCTTGCGTCATGGACGGAATTCCTCTCGAACGGTCCGGTCAGCCGACGCCGTAGAACGTGCGGATCCTGTCGATCACGAAGTCCTGGTCGGCGGCGGTCAGTCCGGTGTGCGTGGGCAGATAAAGCCCGTCCTCGGCGAACGTATTCGCCTTGAGCGAGGGCCAGTCGGGGTGGAAGTACATGGGCTGCCGGCTCATCGGCTTGAAGAACAGCCGGGTTTCGATCGACTCACCGGCCAGGAACTCCCGCAGCTCCTCGCGGCGTTCGGCCCGCAGGTCGTACATCCACAGCACGTTTCTGGGCGGCATCAGCGTGATACCGGGAATTCCGGCGAGCCCCTCGTCATAGCGCCGCTCGATCACCCGCCGCGCCTGGAGAATGTCATCCAGCCGCTCGACCTGGGCCAGTGCGACAGCGGCCTGCATGGCCGTCATACGGAAGTTGTAGGCGACCTTCTTGTGCAGGAAACTGTGGTCCTTGGTGAACGCCATGGCCCGCAGATGCGCCAACTGCCCGGCCAGCTTGGGGTCGTCGGTGAGGCAGATGCCGCCCTCACCCGCCGTAATAATCTTGTTGGCGAACAGCGAATAGCACGCGATGTCCCCTACCGGACGGACGCCGTGGGCCTCGGCACTGTCTTCCACGACCCGCAGGTTGTACTGGTACGCGATATCCATCACCGCGTCCATATCGCAACGCCGGCCGTAGATGTGGACGGGCATCACGGCCTTCGTCCGCGCCGTGATCTTCTCCTCGATACGCGTGACATCGATGTTGAGGTCGTCCGCGCAGTCCACGAACACGGGTGTCGCGCCGGTGTACGTGACCGCCCACGCGGAGGCGATCATGGTGAACTCCGGAACGATCACCTCGTCACCCGGGCCGATGCCCAGCGCCCGCAGCGCCAGCGTGAGCGCCGCCGTCCCCGACGAACAGGACACGCCGTGCGCGATCCCGTTGTAATCCGCGAAGGCACGCTCGAACCGCCGGACCATCGGGCCCTGAGACGATATCCAGCCGTCCTCGACGGCAGAGGTCAGGTACTCCAGCTCCCTGCCGTCCAGAGTGGGCCTGGACACGGGATACTTGAACGACATCCGCTGCCTCTTCCTTGTCTTCCTCGTAGTCCTCGTACGTATGTGCGTACGTGTGTGCTCGTGCGGTCTTACGCCAGGACCGGAAGTCCGAGAATCAGCTCGGCGGCGGTCTCACGGCCGCCCGCCGCCCGCTGCAGGGCGCCGAGCCGCTCCGCGTTCTCGCGGAAGGAGGGGGTGTCGAGCACCCGCGTGAGCTTGTCGACCACGTCATCGACGTCGATGTCCCGTGGCCGGTCGAGGGTCAGACTGATGCCGAAGTCCCGGCCGCGTACGGCCTGGTCGTAGCAGTCCACCCACAACGGCCGCACCACGAGCGGCTTGCCGAAATAGACGCCCTCGTTGTAACCATTGCCGCCACCATGAGTGAAGAACACCTTCACATTCGGATGAGCCAGCACGTCCAACTGCGACGGAACCCAGCTCTCGACACGGAGGTTTGCCGGCAACGACTGCTTCGGCGGCAGCAGGTGCTGCTGTCCCGACGGCAGCTTCCACAGCACCTGGTGCCGCCCCTTGAGCCGACGGGCGACCTCCACCATGGAATCGACCTGTTCCTGAGTGAGCCGGGTGATCGTCCCGAACCCCGCATAGACGACCGAGGACTGCGCATCCAGCCACCGCGACAGATCGTCGTCCTGCGGAGCCTCCGGCAGAGGCGGCACCATCGCACCGACCAGCCGCACCTTCTCCGGAATGTCAAAGGGGTAATCCAGCTCGGCGACCGAATTGCACAGCACCAGTTCGGCGTGCTCGATCCGCGCCATCGGACTGAGCGGCCCGAGCCCGTGCGCCTTGCGCCGCCGGTTGTCCTCCGCGATCACCTTGCCCATCTCGGGCGTGCAGAACATCGCCAGCGTCCGCCACTTGAAGAGCGTGTTGCTCACGCGCTGCGCGAACGTCATCGGATGCGGCAGTCCCGTGTGCGGCACAGGGAAGCCCCGCGGGGTGTAGCCCTTGGCGAAGGGCGTGAACGCCGTCAGCACATTGCTCGGCACAAACGGCACGCTCAGTACGAACGGAATATCCCGCGAAATCGCCAACTCGATTGCGAAAGCACTGATGCAGTCGATGACCATCAGCGCCGGCCGCACCTCGTCGACAACGGCCGCCAGCTTGTGGAATTTCTCCTCGTGCCGCCCAGGCTTGTAGGACTGCCGGATCACCGCGCGATGCGCCTTGAAACGTGAGGACTGAGTGATCTCGCGATAGACCTCGTCGTCCCACGTCACCGCTGACAACTCGGTGACCACCTCACCCAACGAGGCGAACTCCACCGCAGACCCCACCGCGATCTTCTTCACATCCTCGCACCGCGGCTCATCGGTGGCGAACCAGAGATCCGGCACATTCTGGCGGGAGAGTTCCTCGGCGAGTACGAGCAGCGGATTGGCCAGCCCGCTCTCCGGAAGACTGACGAAGAGGATCGGCCGTCGGGCGGAGTCCATGAATTCCCTTTCAGCGATGGCAGAGGGGTTCGGCAAGCACACCCCCGTGCGGATCGACTGGCCGCACTCCCCTTTGATCTCACGCCAGTCACCGGAAAATCCTTAGACCCCGGCCGGTCCCCAATTCCCGCCCTGCGACGGCACATCAGCTCACCGCACGCGCCAACATGCTCGGACCAGCAGAAACAGCGAACCGTAATGGGAGTACTCGTAACGCAAGTACTCGTAACGGAGGTACTGATAGCGGAGGTGCTCGTAACGGGAGTACTAGAACGCGGCCTTGACGTCCTCCGCGATGATTCGCTCGATGTTCCGCTCGGCCAGCGCCGTGATCGTCACAAAGGGGTTGACTCCGATGGACCCCGGTATGAGTGCGCCGTCCGTGACATAGAGGTTGCGGTAGCCCGCGACCCGGCCGTAGACGTCGGTGGCCTTGCCCAGGACGCAGCCGCCGAGCGGGTGGTAGCTGAAGTCGTCGGAGAAGTTCTTCAGCTGCGGCCCGAACAAGTCGTAGCGGTACATCGTCGTGTTCGCCTTGTTGATCCGGTCGAAGAGCGACTTCGCGGCGTCGACCGCGGGCGTGTTCTGGTCCCGGGTCCAGCGCAGCACGGCCCGGTCACTGGCCTTGTCGTAGACAAAAGTGCCGCGCTCGGGATTCTTGGTGATCGCCAGATAGAGACTGACCCAGGTCTCCAGACCGGCCGGCATCGGCGCGATCTCCGCGAAGACCGGGGCGGCGGGGTTGTCCCAGTCGTCGATGCCCAGGGTGGGGATCGACGACTGGTGGGCCCCGGTGGGGTTCCAGACGTGGTTGGCCCGGCCGGTCATGATGTTGCCGTTGGGGCCCCAGCCCGCGCCGACCTCGGCGTTGAGGTCGGGCAGCGCGCCGGTGTCCCGGGCGCGCACCAGCAGCTCGGTGGAGCCGAGGCTGCCGGCGCCGAGGAACAGATGGCGACAGGCGATCTCCTTGTGGGCGACGGCCTTGCCGTCGGCGTCGATCTGGTCCACGGACAGCACATAGCTGCCGTCCGGTTGCTGATGGATCGCCTTGACCTGATGCAGGGTCTCGATGGTGACCTTGCCGGTGCCGAGCGCCGCTGCCAAGTAGGTCTTGTCCAGGCTCTGTTTGCCGTGGTTGTTGCCGTAGATGACCTCGCCCGCCAGCGCGGACTTGGGCACCTCACCGGCCGCCTCGCGCCGCATCTGCCCGAAGTCGTAGACATTGGGGACGAAGGTGGTGCCCAGCCCCGCCTTGCCTGCCTGCTCACGCGAGACCCGCGCGAACTTGTACCACTCCGTCTCCTCGAACCAGCCCTTGTCGATGTGGTTCACCTTGAGCATGGAGTTGGCGCGCGGGAAGTACCGGTCGTACATCTCAGCGGCGTCCACCCGGGGGAGGACCTCCTCGAAGTACGAGCGCTTCGGTACAACGGCCATGCCACCGTTGACCAGCGAACCGCCGCCTACCCCTCGCCCCACGTACACCGACATCTGGTCGAAGTGCACCTTGTCCAGCACTCCCGCGTACGGGTCGATGTCCCGGTTGATCACGTCCAGCCACAGGAACGAGCCCAGCGGGGCCTCGGTGCGCGACTTGAACCAGCTGGAACGCCGGTCGGGCTTGAGCATTCCGCAGAAGACATTGCCGTCGTCGGCGGGCTTGTTCCACAGCTGGCCCATTTCGAGCATGAGCGTCGGAATTCCGGCCTCACCGAGCCGCAGCGCGGATACCGCGGCGCCGTATCCCGTACCGATCACCACGGCCGGTACGAACGAGCCGCTGCCGCCCTGCGGACTCCTCTTATCGGCGGCCGCGGCACGCGGGGCGGCGGAAATCGTGGTCATTCCGGCGACGGCGGCGCCGCTGAGGGCGGCCAGTCCTAGCAGACGGCGCCGTGACAGATGCTGGTTCTCAAACACGCTGGTAGTACCCGACCTTCGCCGACAGGATCCTTCCCCGCGGGGCTGTTCCGCGGGGCCGTTCCGGCGGGGATCGCGGGCCTTGTCGATCAGCCCGAGCCGCCGGGCTCCACCATCCTGATCAATAAAGACTGGGGGAAATGCCAGAGATGCAGAGGCTGTTGACTGGCTGGAATGCGATGCCCCAACCGGAGCGGCGGTGTCTGCAATCCGCCCGGGGACGGTGCGGCCGGGCCGCGTCTTTCCGCCATCCGCTGGTAGGACTCCGTTAGGCCTTCCTGTCGTCCCGGACGAACGGCAGCGGCCGTCCGGGGCCGGCGCCGACCTCGGAATCGACGATGGTCTTCCCTTGCAGTGGCATATGCGTTGCCCTACTGGCGTTCGATCCCTACCTGATGGGTCATCAAGTCGGGCTGTGAGTACCGCAAATGAAGGCGGTTTGGGCGGCCACACCGTGCGCCAAACGTGTTCACGAACAGATAGTCCGAATGATGTCGGTCGTCCAGACAAACCCGGTGCGGAGCAAGATCACTGCATCGAAGTAACTCCAACGGCCTCATGGGGCGAACTGGGCGTACCGGCCCTTTACTGTTCTCCGGGATCTGGACGGATTTCCAGATGTTCACCTTCCTTTTCCTCTTTCATTCGCGAAGGAGAGCTCGCCCGATGACCGTTGAGACCAGCCCGGAAGCGCAGCTGGAGCCGCCTCGGCAGTCCATCCTGAGCACCGCGGCTGCGCGCAACCTCGCCGCCACGACCCAGTCCGCTCCGCAGATCCAACTGATCGCCGACGGTCGGATCAGCCAGACTGACCAGACCGAGGAACAGCTCAGACTCACCATCGAGGCGCTGCGTGAGCGCCAGGAGTGCGAGCTGATCAACAACCGGGAGTTCGGTCTACTCCACAACGCCTCCTTCAAGCAGCGGATCCAGACCTACTCCGGCCCGCCCAATCCGGAGGATCGCGACGAGTTGCAGGCGATCATCTAGTCCTTGGTCACCCCGCACCACTCCGCCGCCGTCTTGGTGCCCGACGCGCTCGGCGTGCTGGAGAACGTGCAGAGAGCCCGCAGGCGCGACTAGAGAACCCATCCGACGGCCACGACGGCCCGGAACTCCCCGGATCCCGGGCGAGCACGGCCGGGGTCCGGGACAGCCAACCCACCTCACCAAGGAGCTACGGATGCCCGATCCTGGGTTTTCCCCTCTGCAGTCGGGCCTGCCTGCCGCTGCGGCTCGGGCCCACGCCCCCACCCACGCTGCCGGCGCCGAAGCCGGCGGCGCCGCCCTGCCCGGCCCGCCCTCCGCCCCCGTCCCCGCCGCAGTGGCCGTTCCCGTAGACGTGTCCGCACCCGAAGACGGCCCGGGTGGCGACCTGATCGCTCGGCACGTGGGGGAGGGCGCTGCCGCGGTCAGGCAATCGAGCCCTGCCCTGGAACGGATCCTGCGTGGCCCCAGTGGTCTGGGCACGGCGAGCCTTTACCTGGCCCGACGTGACGAGTCTCCGGTGTCTCCGGCGCCCGAGACACCGGAAGAGGGCCAACCGATCCCGGGCCTGTACCACCACCCGGTGCCACAGCCCGACCCGGAGCGGGTGGATGAGGTCAGCCGCCGGATCAAGGCATGGGCGGTCGACGAGGTCCAGGCCTACCCCCCGGAGTGGGAGGACCAGTTCGACGGCTTCTCCGTCGGCCGCTACATGGTCGCCTGTCATCCGGACGCTCCCAGCATCGACCACCTGATGATCGCCACGCGGCTGATGGTCGCCGAGAACGCGGTCGACGACTGCTACTGCGAGGACCACGGCGGCTCACCCATCGGTCTCGGCGGCCGCCTCCTGCTGGCGCACACGGCTCTCGACCCGCTGCACACGACGAGGGAGTACGAGCCGGGGTGGGCGGAGTCGCTCCGGTCGGACGCCCCTCGGCGCGCCTACCACTCCGCCATGGAGTACTTCCTCCAGATGGCCACCCCCTCCCAGGCCGACCGGTTCCGGCACGACATGGCCCGTCTGCACCTGGGGTACCTCGCAGAGGCCGCCTGGGCCCAGACGGACCACACGCCCGAGGTGTGGGAGTACCTGGCGATGCGCCAGTTCAACAACTTCCGCCCCTGCCCCACCCTGACCGACAGCGTCGGTGGCTACGAACTGCCGGCGGACCTGCACGCCCGGCCCGCCATGCAGCGGGTCATCGCGCTCGCCGGCAACGCCACCACCATCGTCAACGACCTGTACTCGTACACCAAGGAACTCAAGAGCCCCGGCCGACACCTGAACCTGCCCGTGGTGATCGCCGAACGGGAGGACCTCTCCGACCGGGAGGCCTATCTGAAGGCGGTCGAGGTCCACAACGACCTCATGCACGGTTTCGAAGCCGAGGCCGCCGCCTTGGCCGCCGCCTGCCCCGTCCCGAGCGTGTTGCGCTTCCTGCGGGGAGTGGCCGTATGGGTCGACGGCAACCACTACTGGCACCAGACCAACACCTATCGATACAGCCTGCCCGATTTCTGGTAAGGATGGACCTCTCTGTGACCAGCACCCAGCTCACCACCGCAAACGGCACCTCCGCGTTCGTCCCCGCCCCGGCGTCGCCCTACCAGGGTGACATCGCCCGTTACTGGGACCACGAGGCCAGGCCCGTGAACCTGCGTCTCGGCGACGTCGACGGGCTCTACCACCACCACTACGGCATCGGCGACGTCGACCACTCCGCCCTCGGGGACGCCAATGACAGCACATACGAGAAGCGGCTGATCGCCGAGCTCCACCGCTTGGAGTCGGCGCAGGCCGAGGTCCTCCTGGACCACCTCGGCTCCATCGGGCGTGACGACACACTCGTGGACGCCGGCTGCGGCCGGGGCGGTTCGATGGTCATGGCCCACCAGCGGTTCGGATGCAAGGTCCAGGGCGTCACCCTGTCGGCGAAGCAGGCCGACTTCGCCAACCAGCGCGCCCAGCAACTCGGCATCGAGGACCATGTCCACGCCCGCGTGTGCAACATGCTCGACACGCCCTTCGACACGGGGCAGGCCGCGGCCTCGTGGAACAACGAGTCGAGCATGTACGTCGACCTGCACGACCTCTTCGCCGAGCACTCCCGCGTCCTCGCGGTCGGCGGCCGCTATGTGACCATCACCGGCTGCTGGAACCCGCGTTACGGCCAGCCCTCGAAGTGGGTCTCCCAGATCAACGCGCACTTCGAGTGCAACATCCATTCCCGCCGCGAGTACCTGCGCGCCATGGCCGACAACCGTCTCGTACCGCAGGCCGTCATCGACCTGACTCCTTCGACCCTGCCCTACTGGGAGCTGCGGGCCACGTCCTCACTGGTCACCGGTATTGAAGAGGCGTTCATCAACTCGTACAAGGACGGCTCCTTCCAGTACCTCCTGATTGCAGCCGACCGCGTCTGACCGACCGCTGACCGACCGCTGACCGGAAGGGGGGGGGGGGGGGGGACGCCCGGGGCCCCGCCGGCGGGCGCGGGGGGGGGGGGGGGGGGTAGGGAAA
>NZ_JBFAIP010000120.1:0-17058 GCF_040654775.1 Streptomyces sp. NPDC050636 | reverse complement strand
ACACCGCACTGGACGGCAAGCCACCCATCAGCCGTGTGAACAACGCTCCAGGTCAATACACCTAGGGCCTGTCCGATGGGTCATGGCCGGGCCCGCGGCGTCTGGCACGGCACCTCGCGGCGTTGCCGAAACGCCCTGATAGCTCCGCTATCAGGCCGCTCCGGCGCCTTGCGAGCCACCGCACCAGACGCCGCGGCCTTTCCGACCCTGACCCATCGGACAGGCCCTAGAACACCGTGCGGCCTGCCCCGGCCTGACGATCAGGCCGGGACGGGCTCGCTCATGCGGCCTGCCAATTGCCGGTTGTACCGGCGCAGGAGGAGCACGGCGGTGGTGGCCAGGCCGGTGAGCAGGCCGAGCCAGATGCCGAGGGTGTCGAGGCCGAGTGGGGAGGCGAGGAGCCAGGCGGCGGGGAGGCCGACGGCCCAGTAGCCGATGAGGGTGATGCGGAAGCCGCTCTTGGTGTCGTCGAGTCCGCGCAGCAGTCCGACGCCGATGTTCTGTGCGCAGTCGAAGAACTGGAGGAAGGCGGTGACCATGAGCAGCTGGGTGGCGATGGTGAGGGCCTGGGCGGAGCCGGAGTCGAGGAACGGGGCCAGGACGAGCCGGGGCAGGGCCAGGTAGACGATGCCGACGACCGTCATGACGGCGCCCGCACAGGCGAGCGCGGTGTTCTTGAGGCGGCGTGCGTCGTCCGTACGGCCCAGGGCGAGTTCGCGGCTGACGTTGATCGATGCGGCGTGGGAGAGGCCGACGGCGACCTGGAAGACGATGTAGACGAGCTGGTTGACGGCGGTGTGCGCGGCCAGGGCGGCGGGTCCGAAGGACCCGGCCATCAGCGCGGTGAGGGAGAAGAACCCGGCTTCCGAGCCGTATGTCGCCGCGATCGGCACGCCGAGGCCGATGAGCCGCTTGACGGTGGCCGCGTCGGCCTTGACGGCGTTGAGCGTGAGCAGGGGCGCCAGTTGGCTGTCCTTCTTCGCCGAGACGTACAGGGCGAGGAAGGACAGCAGGTAGACGGTGGACGTGGCGACACCGATGCCGGTCAGGCCCATCCGGGGCAGGACCCAAGTGCCGTGGATGAGCGCCCAGTTGAGCGCTGCGTTGACGGCGATCGAGGCAAGGGTGATCTGCAGGAGGGCTTGCGGACGTCGCATGCCGACGGTGAACTGGCGGATGGCCTGGAACCAGAGGCAGGGCAGCAGCCCGGGGGCCAGGGCGAGCAGCATCGACCGGGTGCCTTCGACGACGGCGGCGTCCTGGCCGAGCCAGGTCAGGGCCCGGCCGATGAGGAGCATGAGAACGGCCCCCGCGATGCCGGCGAGCGTGGCCACGGCCAGGCTCGCGCGGACGATCGCCCGGACCTCCTCGCGATCCCCTTCCTTGCCCGCCCGCTCGGCGCGGGCGGCGGCCGCGGCAATCTGGTTGCCGACGGAGGTGACCAGGCCGACGCCCATGGTGCGCAGCTGGTTGAAGATGACGATGGCCAGGCCGCCGGCCGCGAGTTCCCGGGTGCCGAGCAGGCCCATCATCACGGTGTCGGTGGTGGTGAGCGCGACTTGGGCGAGCTGGGTGAGGATGAGCGGGACGGCGAGTGTGGCCAGGGCGCGGCTGTCGCGGAGGAGAGTGGTCGGCATGGCGGTTATCGGTTCCTCCGGAGCTTGGTGAGGAGCTCTTCGATCTCCCGTTCCGCTGGGGGGTCGAGGAGGCCCCGGGCCTGCATCCACTCGTCGTTGAAGACGGTGTCAAGGTACTTCTCGCCGCCGTCGTTGACGAGCGCGACCATCGTGGTGCCGGGGGGCAGCGACGGCAGCCGGGTCAGCGCCTCGTGGACGACCCCGCCGGCGGAGCCGCCGATGAGCAGACCGGTGCGGGCGACGGCGCGGCAGGTTGCGAAGGCCTCGATGTCGCCGACCTTGACGCCTTCGTCGATGAGGTCGAAGTCGACGAGGGCGCCGATCTCCGCCCCTTCGGGGGTGCCGGTACCGGACTGGTAGTAGTCGTGGGCGGGGCCGCCGAACGCGATCGACCCCTTGGGCTCGACACCGATGGTGGTGAACGACGGGATGAGCGTGCGCAGTTCGCGGGTGGTGCCGCAGAGGGCCCCGCCGGTGCCGACCGCGCCGATGAGGACGTCGAGCCGGCCGTCGAGGGCCGCATGCAGCTCGTGGGCGACGGGGAAGTAGCCGACGCCGTTGCTGGGGTTGTTGTGCTGCTCGGTGAAGATGGTGTTGTGCTGACCGCGGGCCATGTCTTCGGCGAGTTCTTCGCGGGCGGCGGTGGCGAGTTCGTCGGTGCCGTCATCGATGACGTGGACGAGTTCGGTGCCCAGGGCCTTCATGCCGCGCAGCTTGTCCGCACAGGCGTGGTTGTCGACGACGGCGGTGAAGGTGTAGCCGCGCTCGGCGGCGATGACGGCGAGCCCGAGTCCGGTGTTGCCGGAGGTCGACTCGATGATGCGGCCGCCGGGCCGCAGTTCGCCGCGTTCCTCGGCGTCGAGAATCATCTGGCGGGCCATCCGGATCTTCGCCGTGCCGGTGGGGTTGAACATCTCCAGCTTCAGCAGCAGACGGCTGCCGGTTTCGGAGGCGGCGAGTTCCAGCAGCGGGGTGCAGCCGATGAGGTCGGATATTCGGGAGACCACGGCGGGGCGCTGAAGTGCTCCGGGCATCGAATCCTCCTGTGCAGGGATCGAATCCTCCTGGGAAGGGGCGTACGGGCAACGACCGGGGTCAGGTGCGGTGCCGGTCCAGCCGCCAGCGCGGGCGCGGGCGTTCGGTGCGGTCGATGACGACCTTGGGCGGCAGGGCCAGGTCGTGGAAGGGAGACTCGTTGGAGTCCATCTGGTAGCCGGCCGTGTTGGGGTAGACCAGGAGATCACCGGTGCGGGGCCGGCGGGGAAAGGGAATCTTCCGCCAGGTGAGCATGTCCGACTCCAGACAGGTGGCCGCTCCGACGCTGGCCGGATGGATACCGGCGGGGGCGTCCGTGCCACGGGAGAGCAGGTACGGGTCGGGCAGGAACTCGCTGTTGAACCACTGCTCGGACAGGCTCAGGCTGGTGCCGTCGACGGTCAGGAGCTGATAGCCCGCGCGGTCCTTGACGCCCTGGATCCGGAACACGGTCGCACCCGCCCTGTCCAGCAGGGCACGACCGGGCTCCATCAGCAGCGCGATCCCGGAGTCCTTGAGCAGCTCGGCCAGACTCCGGCGATGCCCCTCGGGACGGGCGGCGAGCAGCGCCCGCAGCGCTCCGGCTCCGGCGGCCGGGGAGTGGTAGGGGTAGAAGTCACCGGCCGTGAACGTCTTGCCCGCGTGGTAGTGGCCGCTGTGCTGCCCGGCGAGGAAGGTGTGCCAGCTGTCGGCGTCCGTGTAGCTGACCGCCAGGCCGCCGCCGATGCTGATACGGACCGCCTCCAGCCCCAGGACGCGGGCCTTGAGACACCGGTCGACCAGCTGTCCGGCCAGGTCGGCGCGTGGCTGAACGGCGTATCCGGACAGATGGAAGCTGAAGCCCTCCATGTGTACGGCGTCGCCCGCCTGCACACAGCGGTCCATGGCGGTGGCCAGTTCCGCGTCGTCCATGCCGAAGCGGCTGTGCGGCTGGTCCGGCGGCAGGCAGCGCAGTACGAGCCGGGCCGGGCGGGCCGAGCCCGTCAGCGCCGTGGTGACGAGCGCGTCGAGTTCGTCGAGGGCGTCCACGGCGATCAGGGTGCCCTGCCGCACCGCCAGACGCAGCAGGGCACTGTCCTTCGCCGGGCCGGTGACGACGATGTGCTCCCCGCGCACCCCGTGTCCGAGAGCCTCGCGCAGCTCGCCGACGGAGGCGACATCGACACCCGCACCGTTCGCGGCGCAGCGTTCGACCCACAGGGCGGCCTTGTTGGCCTTCTTCGCGAAGTACACGGCCCCGTCCACGCCCGCCTCCTCCAGAGCGGACCGCAGGGCCTGGAGGTTGCTGTCGAACGCGTCGGGCAACAGGAAGTGAAAGGGGCCGCCGAGAGCGTAGGAGAGCTCCTCAAGCAGTCCGCTGCCCATAACCGCGCTGGTGGCGGGGTCGGGCAGGGCGGGCAGCGTCGGCCAGGCGGATGCGCTGCTCACTGCCACAGCGTCACCTCGGTGCCCAGGCCCTGAGCCAGCGCGAGTTGCGCGAAGCGGTGGCCGAGGGCGATGTCGGTGACGACCAGGCCGCTGTTGTACGCGAAGATCTGCTCCTTGTCCGAGCGGCGGCCGACGGCGGCCCCGGCGAGCACGGGCGGGAACTCGGCGTCCACCGCGGGGAGCCGGCCTTCGGCGTCCGCCATGTCGGTGCCGGTGACGTTCATCTGCGCCTCGCTCGTGGCGATGAGCCGGTCGGCCCGGTGCAGCGTCGAGGGGGCGAGTCCATGGCCGACCAGGACGGAGAGCGCGCCGGGCTTGAGCCAGTCCGCTTCGACCGCGGCGGGCGTATGGGACCCGGCGGTGGCGACGATGACGTCGGCGTCCGCGGCGGCGGCCCGCAGATCGGTGACGATCTCCACGTCCCGGTCCGGGAAGTGGGTGTGCAGCCGGTCGCGGACCGCTGTGATGCCCTCGGGGTGGGTGCCGGACAGCATCAGCCGGTCCAGGTCCGGCAGGGTGGTCAGCAGGAACGGCAGCGCGAGGCGGCCCTGGGTTCCGGTGCCGATGACCAGGGCGCTGCGGGCCCCGGGGGTGGCGCATTCGCGGGCCAGCAGCGCGGAGACGGCCGGGGTGCGGAGCGACCCGACCCGGGAGCAGTCCATCATCGCCACCGGCAGGCCGGTGACATCGTCGTAGAGCGTGAGCGACGTGTAGTAGTGCTGCTCCGCACGGCCCTTGTGCAGACCGTGCTTGTAGGAGGTCTTGATCGCGACGACGTCACGGGAACCGTCCCGGCCCAGCATCGCGTAGGAGACCGAGTGCCCGTCCGGCGGCTTGACGGTCAGCTTCCGGGGGTTGTCGGACTGTCCGGCATGGAGGGTGCGGTAGGCGCCTTCCACGGTGGCCACCACATCGGCCAGGGAGATGTCGATCCCGGCCAGATCAGTGGTGGAGAGGATCCGAAGGTGCTTGTCGTCGCCGGATATCGGGGGGTCGGCGGGTGCGGTGATCGAGGTGTCGGTCATCGTGTGGTGCCTCCAATCCGTGGACGGGTATTCCGTGGACGGGTTCTCAGCGCGTGTGCGCTTCGACGGCGGCCTGACCGTAGCCGTGCTCATCGGCTTCGGCCAGAGGGCGGCTGCGGCGCCCGGGTACCCGGACGGAGGCACGCTTGAGCCACCGGTCGGTGCCGTCGTAGCGGGCCCGGAAGGGCACCCGTCCATGCACCACCAGGTCGTTGTCGACGACGAGGACCTCGCCGGGGCGGAGGCTCACGGCGACGGACACACGGGCGAGTTCGGCTTCGAGCCGGCCGTAGGCCGCCCGGTAGGACTCGTCCGCTTCGTCGAGCGGGGTGTACGCCGGGTCGAAGCGCAGTGTCATGCCCTCCTCGGCCGCGAACAGGGTGGGCACCGCGGGAGGCGCTTTCTCGGCGTAGCCCTGTGCTTCGGCGTATGCGTCGTCGGGGAGGATCGGTAACACCGGGCGCTTCAGAAGATCGATGTCCTCGTTGTCGAGGCGGGTCCTGAGGATGCTGGCGGCGGTGGTGGCGATGTCGTCGTGGTTGCGCATACAGCCGAGCATCAGCAGGTGTGCGCGGTCGGGGTGGAAGGCGTCCTCGGTGTGCGGGCTGAGCAGGACCGCGCTGCTGGCACCGGTCTGCTCGCTCTCGCGCCCTGGCGAGGGAACGATGTTGTGGACGAACCGGCCGTTCTGCTGGCCCTCCCACGCGAGGGGGTTGCCCATCAGCGCGGCGAGCAGCAGCAGTTGGACGTCGAAGTGGGCCCCGCATCCGCCGGCAGTGGCCCAGCTTGCGGGGGTCGGCCCGATGGCGTCGTCGTCGACATCGAGGCCCCGGAGGACGAACAGGCCGTCGGCGGTGTCGACGGGGCGGCAGTGGTGGCGGAGGGCGTCGCCGAATTCTGCGGCCGTCCGAGCAACTCGCCCCAGAAGTTGGGGAGTTGCGGTGGCCGTGCCGAATTCGGCGAGTATCTTCTCCGCGGCCTGGTGGAGTTCGTACACGGTGTGGTCGTCGAGCGTGCGGACAGGTGCGGCTGCCGTGCTCATGGCAGGGTTCCGTTTCCGTCGTGCGGCAGGGGGAAATCGCCTCTGCTGGAAGCCGTGGGGGCAGGGCGCTTACGGAGCCGTATCAGGCAGGACTGAGCGGCCGCCTGGAGGCGGCGGCGACTGTGGTCGGCCGGCGAACGACCTGAACGTTAGAGCCCGAGCTTAGGCAAGGCAAGCCTTACTGGTCGGTTGGGTCGGTTTTCGCCCGTAACTGATGTATCGTCAAATTAAAGGTGAAGAAGCCTAGTTGGGCATGCATCTGTCGCCGGACGTTGTTGTTCGGCCATCTGTTCGTCGGTGTGGGGCCTCTTGCGGTAATGGTTGTCATTAGGGTAGGCATGCCTAAGCACCCCCCAGTCGCCCCGAAGTGGATCGAGGACGTACGTGGACATGAACAGGCGTCAAGTGCTGTGGGCCGGCGGAGCGATAGGCGCGGCGGCGCTGTTGGCCGCTTGCTCGGGGAGTGGTGACACCTCGGCCAAACCCGGTGCAGCGGGCGCCGAACCCAAGCGGGGCGGCACGCTCCGGGTCGGTGCGCTCGGCAAGGCCTCGGCCATCACCCGTGATCCGCACGGCACCCAGACCAACGAGAGCGACTACCTCATCATCGCCCTCGTGCACGACACCCTGACCGCCCCCGGAGCCAAGACCAACACCGTCCCGCGGCTGGCCTCCCGCTGGCAGGCGTCGGACGATCTCAAGACCTGGCGCTTCACCATCGCCAAGGGTGCGAAGTTCCACGACGGCAGCCCGGTCACCGCCGAGGACGTGGCCTGGTCGCTGCGCCGGCTGCGCAACACCCCCACCGGCGCCACCCGCCTGCCCGGCGTCAAGGCCGCGAACATCAAGGCCGAAGGCGCCGACACGGTCGTCGTGGTCTCCGACTACGCGAACGCCGAACTGCCCCTGCTCACCCGCCTGACGACCTTCGTGCTCAAGAAGGGCACCAAGGACAAGGAGGTCGGGAAGGCGCCCGGCGCCGGCCCGTTCAAGCTGGACTGGTTCCGCTCCGGCAACGCCCGCCTGGTGCGCAACGAGGACTGGCACGGCGGTGAGGTCCTCCTCGACGCCATCGAGGTCAAGATCTTCGAATCCCCGCAGGCGATGTCCAACGCGCTGCTCGGCGGCCAGATCGACGTCGCCTCCAACGTCGGTGCGGTGGCGGCGCGTACGGCCGAGAAGCGCAAGGACATCCAGATCGTCCGCCGCCCCGACGACATGGCGATGCCGATCGTCATGCGTACGTCCGACAGTCCCTTCGCGGACGCGAAGGTGCGCGAGGCGCTGCGGCTGGCCGTGGACCGCAAGGCCATGGTCAAGCAGGTGCTCTCCGGCTACGGCACCGTCGCCAACGACATCCTCGGCACCGGCGACCCCGCCTACGCCACATCCGTCCCGCAGCGCGCCCGCGACCTCGCCAAGGCCAAGTCCCTGCTGAAGGAGGCGGGCTTCGACACATCCAAGACCTACAAGCTGCTGACCACCGAGGACATCTCCGGGCTCGCCGAGTCCGCGACCCTGTTCGCCACCCAGGTCCGCGAGGCCGGGGTGAAGATCGACGTGGTCAAGCAGGAGTCCGCCACCTTCTGGGACAAGACCTGGCTCAAGGCCGATCTCTACACCACGTACTGGGGCACCAACGACTCCGTCATCTTCTTCGCCAGCAAGACGATGGTCTCCGAAGCGGCCCAGAACGAGGCCGGCTGGAAGAACACCGAGTTCGACGAGGTGTACCGCAAGGCCATCGGCACCAAGGACGCGGCCCGACGCGCCAAGGCGCTGAAGGAACTCCAGCAGATCGAACACGATGCGTCCGGCTACCTGTTGTGGGGCATGGCCGACGGCATCGACCTGGCCGCCGCCCCGGTGCGCGGCCTGCCCACCCTGCCGGGCTACGGCCGCGTGCAGCTTGAGCGGGCATGGCTGGCCCGCTGAGCGGTACGGCGCAGCAGCAGGCAACCGGACCGGCCGGAGGGCCTGCCACCCCCCGGCCGGTCCGGCCCGTGCTCTCCGCGGCCCGGCGCGCGGGCGGCCTGGCCGCCCTGCTGGCCCGCCGGATGCTGCTGCTCGCCGTGCTGCTCGCCGCCGTCTTCGCCGCCGTCGAACTGCTGCCGGGCGACGCCGCCACCGCCACCGCGGAACGCGGCGAGAGCGCGGCCGACCTCGCGCAGCGGCGCGATCTCCTCGGTCTCGACCGCCCGGTCCTCATCCGCTTCACGGACTGGATGACCGGCCTGCCCACCGGAGACCTCGGCACCTCCGCCCACGGCGAGGCCGTCGCCGACCTGCTCGCCCGCCCCTTCCCCAACACCCTGCTCCTGGGCGGACTGGCCCTGCTGGTGACCCTCGCCGTCTCGCTCGGCCTGGGCTGCCTGGCGGCGCTCAAACCCGGCGGCACCACCGACCGGGCCGTCTCCGCCACGGCCACCGGCATCCTCGCGCTGCCCGAATTCGTCGTCGCGGTCGCCCTCGTCCTGGTGTTCGCGCTGTGGACCGACTGGCTGCCCGCCGTCACCCTCACCGGCGCCGACGGCGCCCCCGCCTCCTGGCAGATGCTGGTGCTGCCCGTAGTGGCGCTGTCGATCCCGCAGATCGGCTGGAACACCCGTATCGTGCGCGCCGCCCTCGCCGACGAAGCCAAGGCCCCGCACATGGAGACCGCGGTGATCGACGGGCTGCCACGCCACCGGATCTTCACGCACCACCTGCTGCCCGGGGCGATGCCGACCATCGCGGCGGGCATCGCCACCTCGACCGGCATGCTCCTGGGAGGCGCCGTCGTGGTGGAGACCATCTTCAACTACCCCGGCATCGGCGGGGTGCTGGCCGGAGCCGTCACCGACCGGGACAGCCCGGTCGTCGCGGGCGTCGTCGCCGTCACCGGAGCCGTCATCACCGGGGTACTGCTGCTCGCCGACCTGGTGCGGGCCCGGGCCTCCGGAGGCCGGATATGACCGCCGGTACCGAGAGGCCGGACCTGACGGCCAGGACCGCTACCACCGGCCCGAAGCAGCCCGTCCGCCGGCGCCCCCGCCTCGGCCTCGTCCTGCGCACCCTGCCCGCCCTCGTGCTCATCGCGGCCGCCGTCGCAGGACCGTGGCTCGCCCCGCACGCCATCGACGCCCCGGTCACCGCTCCGTACGCGGAACCGGGCGGCGGGGCACCGCTCGGCGGCGACCAGCTCGGCCGGGACGTGCTCACCCGCCTCCTCGCCGGGGGCCGCGAACTCATCGCCACCTCCCTGCTGGTCGCCGCCCTCGTCACCGTGGTGGCCGCGCTGCTCGGCGCGTTCGGCGCCCTGCGACCGGCCGTCGGCCGGATCGTCGAACGCTCCGCGGACCTCCTGATGCTGCTGCCCGCCGTGCTCGGTATCCTCCTCATCGCCCTGTCATGGCCGGGCGGCGGCCGCTTCGCGGTGATCGTCGCCGCCGTCGTCATGGGGGTGCCCTACGCGGTGCGCCTCGCCGCCGGTGCCGCGGCGCCCGTCGCGACCTCCGGATACATCGAGGCGGCGGCGGTCGGCGGCGAGCGGATGTGGCACCTCGTCGTACGCGAGGTCCTGCCCAATCTGCGCGCCACCCTGCTCGCGCTCTTCGGGCTGCGGTTCGTCGCCGCCGTCTACGTCGTCTCCACCGCCGGCTTCCTCCAGGTCGGCCCCCAACCGCCCGCCGCCGACTGGGCATTGATGATCCGGGAGAACGCGGGCGGCATCGTCCTCAACCCCTGGGCCGTGCTGGCCCCCAGCCTCGCCATCGGCCTCCTCGCCATGAGCGTCAACCTGGCGGTCTCGGCACTCGTCCCGCAGACCGGCCGGAAAGCGGTGACCGCGTTGTGAACCACATGCCCGACTGGTACCCCGAAGACGACGACCGGGCCCCCGCCTCCGGAACGGCGGTGACCGTCACGGACCTCACCATCGCGGCCCCGGACGGCCGGCTGCTCCTGGACGGCGGCAATCTGTCGATCCGCCCCGGCCGCGTCACCGCGCTCACCGGCCCCTCCGGCTGCGGCAAGACCACGCTGCTGCGCGCCGTGGCCGGTGTCCTGCCGGCCGGCGCCCGGCGCACGGCAGGCAGTATCGAAGTCCTCGGCCGGGACGTGCTCGCACTGGGCGCGGCCGAGCTGCGCGCCCTGCGCCGCCACCGCCTCGCCTACGTGGGCCAGGACCCCGGATCCGGGCTCAACCCCCGGATGAAGGTACGCCGCCTCCTCGCCGAGGTCGCCGCGGACCGCAGTCCCCAGGCGCTGCACGCCCTGCTCACCGAGGTCCAACTGCCCACCGACAACGGCCTCCCGGGCCGGCGCGCCGGAGAACTCTCCGGCGGTCAGCAGCGGCGGGTCGCACTGGCCAGGGCACTGGCCCGGCGCCCCGCCGTACTGCTCCTCGACGAGCCGACCGCCGGACTCGACCCGGAGCTGCGTGACGAGATCGCCGAACTCCTCCGCCACCTGGCGGCCCATCACCGGCTCGCCGTCGCACTGTCCTGCCACGACACGGACCTGGTGTCCCGACTGGCCGACGACATCGCGGACCTGTCCCAGGACGCGCCGGCCCGGCCGCCCGCCGCACGCACCACCGACCGGCCGCTCCCCACCGGCAAACCCACGCTCACCGTCTCCGGCCTCCACGCGGCCTTCGTGCAACGCGGCCGCCGCATCCCCGTCCTCCACGACATCGACCTCGCCGTGGCCCCGGGCTCCAGCACCGGCATCGTCGGAGCCTCCGGCTCGGGCAAGACGACCCTGGTGCGCGCCATCGTCGGACTCCACCGCCCCACCAGCGGCACCGTCACCCTCGACGGAGTACGCCTCGCCGCCACCGCCCACGGCCGCACCCGCGAACAGCGCCGGCGCCTCCAACTCGTACCGCAGGACCCCCTGGGCACCCTCAACCCGAGCCGCACGGTCGGCGCGACCCTCGGCCGCCCCCTGCGCCTGCATCGACGTGCCGACCGCGACCAGGCCCCCGCCCGCGTCCTGGAACTCCTCGAACACGTCGGCCTCCCCGCCAACTTCGCGGACCGCTACCCCCACGAACTCTCCGGCGGCCAGCGCCAGCGCGTCTCCATCGCCCGCGCACTGGCGGCCGACCCCGACGTACTGGTCTGCGACGAAGTGACCTCCGCCCTCGACGCCCACACCTCCACCGCGATCGTCGACCTGCTCGAAGACCTGCGGGACAGCCGCGGCCTGGTCCTGATCCTCATCAGCCACGACCTCCACCTCATCGCAAACCGGACCGACACCCTCCTCGTCCTGTCCGCGGGCCAGGCCGTCGAATCGGGCCCCACCCCGCAGCTGTTCGCGTCCCCGGCTCACCCCGTGACGACGGCTCTGGTGGCGGGGGCCGCTCAGCCGGCGTGAGTTACGGGGGTGGTGCCGGTCGTGGTGAAGCGGCCGGTCGTCTCAGCCGGCGACGTCGAACCCCGACCCGCCGAGCTCCGGCGCCAGCCAGCCGGGAGCGGCGGCGCGGAAGGCACTCGGCGGCAGCGCGCCGGAGCCGTCCGGGACCACGCCGAGGAGCGGCGCGCCGGCGGCGTCCGGGAGGTCCGCGAGATTGCAGCGGGCCGCGAGACCGGGTTCGGCGGGCCAGCTGCCGATGACGACGCCGGGGGTGTCGAGTCCGTAGGAGCGCAGGGCCAGCGCGGTCAGGGCGGTGGCGTTGAGGGTGCCGAGGCCGGCCTGGGCGACCACCAGGACGGGGGCGTCCGCCAGCCGCGCGGCGTCGGCGAGGGTGTTGCCGTCCGCGTCGAAGCGTACGAGCAGACCGCCCGCGCCCTCGACCAGGACCAGGTCGTGGGAGGCGGCCAGCTTGGCGGCGGTCTCGGCGATCTCCAGGGGGCCGACCGGCGGCAGTCCCGCCCGCCGGGCCGCCGTCGCGGGCGCCAACGGTTCCGGATAGCGGGCCAGTTCGGCCGTGGTGACCGGGCCGGCCAGCCGCTCGACCTCCGCCGCGTCGCCCCTCTCCTGCGCGGTGACGCCGGTCTGTGCCGGTTTGAGTACCGCCACGGAACGGCCCTGGCCGAGCGCCGCCGCGGCGATCGCGGCCGTGGTCACGGTCTTGCCGATCTCCGTGCCCGTGCCCGTCACGAACAGCACCGACATGGTGTGCCTCCGACTCCGGTAGTGGATGACTTGCGGATTGGTTCAGCGTGGGTGAGTCCGCGTGAGGTGCTTGCGGCGGCCGTGGTGGTGGGGGTGAGGGCGGGCCCAACCTTCCCCACCACCACGGGGGTTCAGCCCTCCCGCGCGGCCGCACACACCGCGGCGCAGATGCGCTCCACGTCGTCGTCACCCGTGATGTACGGCGGCATCGTGTAGATCAGGTCTCGGAACGGGCGCAGCCACACACCCTCCCGTACCGCCGCCCGCGTCGCGGCCGTCATGTCCACCGCGTGGTCGAGCTGTACGACGCCGATCGCACCGAGTACGCGTACCTCACGCACTCCGGCGATGCTCCGGGCCGCCGCCAGACCGTCCCGCAGTCCGGCCTCGATCCGCTTGACCTCCTGTGCCCAGTCCTGGGACAGCAGCAGGCCGATCGAGGCGTCCGCGACGGCGGTGGCGAGCGGATTGCCCATGAACGTGGGGCCGTGTGCCAGCACCGGCAACTCGCCGCGCGAGATCCCGTCCGCCACGGCCGTGGTGCACAGCGTCGCCGCCAGGGTCAGATATCCGCCGGTCAGGGACTTGCCGAGGCACATCACATCCGGCGCGACACCGGCGTGATCGGCGGCGAAGAGCATGCCCGTACGGCCGAAGCCGGTCGCGATCTCGTCGAAGACGAGCAGTACGCCATGCGCGTCGCAGGCCTCCCGCAGCACCCGCAGATACCCGGGGGAGTGGAACGACATCCCGCCCGCGCCCTGCACCACCGGCTCCACGATCACCGCCGCCAGCTCATCGGCGTGCCGGGCGATCAGCTCCCGCAGATGTGCCGCGTACGCCTCGTCGGGCTCCGCGTCGAAGCCGGCCGGCGGCGCGTCCGCGAAGATCTGGCGCGGCAGCACCCCCTGCCACAGCTCGTGCATTCCGCCCTCGGGGTCGCACACGGACATCGGCTGCCACGTGTCGCCGTGGTAGCCGCCCCGCCATGTCAGCAGGCGCTGTTTGCGGGGCCGCCCGACCGAGCGCCAGTACTGGAGGCACATCTTGACGGCGACCTCGACCGACACCGAACCGGAGTCGGCGAGGAAGACATGCTGGAGCGGTTCCGGGGTGATGTCGACGAGACGTTTCGCCAGGCGCACGGCGGGCTCGTGGGTGAGCCCGCCGAACATCACATGGCTCATCCGCTCCAGCTGGCCGCGCGCGGCGTCGTTGAGCACCGGGTGGTTGTAGCCGTGCACCGCAGACCACCAGGACGACATCCCGTCCACCAACTCGGCCTGATCCTCGACCGGTTGGGCCAGCCGGAGCCGTACGCCGGACGCCGACTCGACCAGCAGCGGTGCGGACTTGCCGGGCATCGGCCCGTACGGGTGCCACACATGCTGCCGGTCGAGCGCGAGCAGCTCGTGCGGGGTGAGCGGCTCAGGCATTGGGGGGGAGGTCGGTGCCGGCGCCTCGGCGGCGCACCGAGACCAGGTCCCGGCGGGTCTCGTCGGACGGGGTGGGGACGGTGGTGGCGGGCGCGTCGGCGTCCTCGGCGGCGGTGGACTCCGCGTCCGCCTCGCCGCAGCCCTGCCTGCGGTGCTCGGGCAGCGTGGTGGTGTCCGTGCCCTCGACCTCGAAGCCGGCGTCCGCGATCATCGCGAGGTCGGCCGTGCCGGCCTGGCCCTCGCTGGTCAGGTAGTCGCCGAGGAAGATGGAGTTGACGAGGTGCAGGGCGAGCGGCTGCATGCTCCGCAGATGGACCTCGCGGCCGCCGGCCAGCCGTACCTCGATGTCCGGGCAGACGAACCGCACCATTGCCAGGACGCGCAGCGCGCGCTGCGGGGTGAGGTTCCATTCCTTGGCGAGCGGCGTGCCCTCGAAGGGGATCAGGAAGTTCACCGGGACGGAGTCGGGGTCCAGCTCGCGCAGCGCGAAGACCACATCGACGAGATCGGCGTCGCTCTCGCCCATGCCGGCGATCAGCCCGGAGCAGGCGGACATGCCCGCCGCCTGGGCCTGCTGGACGGTGGACACCCGGTCCGAGAAGTCGTGAGTGGTGCAGATGTCGCCGTATGTGGCTTCTGACGTATTGAGGTTGTGGTTGTACGCGTCGGCGCCCGCCTCGCGCAGCCGGCCGGCCTGGCCGTCGGAGAGCAGCCCGAGGCAGGCACACACCTCGACGCCCTCGTTCTGCTCCTTGATGGCGGAGATGGTCTCCGAGACGCGGTCCACGTCCTTGTCCGTGGGACCGCGGCCGCTGGCCACCAGGCAGACACGCTTGGCGCCGCCGGCCACCCCGGCGGCGGCCGCCTTGGAGGCGTCATCGGGCTTCAGCCAGGTGTACTTGAGGATCTCCGCCTTGGAACCCAGTCGCTGGGAACAGTACGAGCAGTCCTCGGGGCACAGTCCCGACTTGAGGTTGACGAGATAGTTGAGCTTGACCCGCCGCCCGAACCACTGGCGGCGCACCTTTCCGGCCGCGGCCACGACATCGAGCAGTTCGTCATCGGAGGTCGCCAGCACGGCCAGCGCCTCTTCACGGGTCGGCAACTCGCGCCGCAGTCCCTTGTCCACCAGTGTGTTCAGCAGGTCCATGGCGTTGATCCTGACGTACGCCCCCGCCCCCGGCCAAGGAGGATTCCCACAACGCGCAAGGATCGGGGTGTGTGTATCACCACACCGTGGGCGTGGGGAACGACCGCTAACGTCTATCGACAGCCCACAATCGAGGCCGAGAACGGCTCGCAACCGAGGCCGCAACACGAAGGACGCCGATGCCGCAGGACTCCGCCCCGTCGCTGCTCCGCGACCCCTTGCCCGCGACGCCCGACGACCCGTCCACCGCAGCCCCGCGGCAGGCGTCCGGTGAGGCCTTCGGCTGGATCGACGCGGAGCGCGCCGAGCGCCGGCGCGCCGGGCTCGTCCGCACCCTGCGCCCCCGCCCCGCCGAGTCCCCGCTGCTGGACCTCGCGAGCAACGACTACCTGGGGCTGGCCCGGCACCCGGAGGTCACCCACGGCGCGGCCGAGGCCGCGTACCGCTGGGGCGCCGGCGCGACCGGATCCCGTCTGGTCACCGGTAGCACGGAGCTGCACGCCCGGCTGGAGACGGAACTCGCCGCGTTCTGCGGCTTCGAGGCAGCCCTGGTGCTGTCCTCCGGCTACGCCGCCAACCTCGCCGCCGTCACCGCGCTCACGGACCGCAGCACGCTCATCGTCTCCGACTCGGGCAACCACGCTTCCCTGATCGACGGCTGCCGCCTCTCCCGGGCGCGCACCGCCGTCGTCCCGCACGCCGACCCGGAAGCCGTCCGCACCGCCCTGACCGGCCATGACGGCAGGGCGCTCGCCGTCACCGACTCGGTCTTTTCGGTCGACGGTGACGCCGCGCCGCTCGCCGCCCTGGCAGAGGTCTGCCGGGCGCAGGGCGCCGCTCTCCTCGTCGACGACGCGCACGGCCTGGGGGTCCTGGGCGACGGGGGACGCGGAGCGCTGTCGGCCGCCGGACTCGCCGGTGACGGCGATGTGGTGGCCACCGTGACCCTCTCCAAATCGCTCGGCTCCCAGGGCGGCGCGGTGCTCGGCCCGGCCCGGGTGATCGAGCACCTGGTCAACACCGCCCGGTCGTTCATCTTCGACACCGGCCTGGCACCGGCTGCGGCGGGCGGCGCTCTTGCGGCGCTCCGGCTGCTGCGCGGCGAACCGCAGCGCGCCACCCGGGCCGGGCAGGTCGCCGGGGAACTGCACTCCAGGCTCACCGCGGCCGGTCTGGCGGCGGTGCGGCCGGACGCCGCGGTGGTCTCCGTACGGGCCCCGTCGCCGGAACTGGCGGTCCGCTGGGCGGCCGACTGCCGGGCGTCCGGACTCGCCGTCGGCTGCTTCCGGCCGCCGTCCGTGCCCGACGGCATCTCCCGGCTGCGGCTCACCGCCCGCGCGGATCTGACGGATACGCAGATCGATACGGCGGTCGGCACGATCGTGGCCACGGCGCCGGGTCTCTGAGGGGGCGGCGGCCTAGGTGTGCTGTCCCGGCACGTTGGTGACACGCATGCTGGGTGCTTGAACAGGTGAGGGCCTTCTGGGTTCGGTGTGGATTGCGACATCTCCACCGGCACTCAGGAGGCCCTCGTGTCCCACCGTAATGCCCCGCTGACCCCGACCGGCAGACTGCGTCTGGCCCGGTGCGTCGTGGACGATGGCTGGCCGTTGCGGCGAGCCGCGGAACGTTTCCAGGTGAGCCACACCACTGCCGCACGCTGGGCCGGCCGATACCGGCAGCAGGGCGCCGAGGGCATGCACGACCGCTCCAGCCGCCCGCACCATCAGCCACTCCGCACTTCGCCCACGATCGAGGCACAGGTCGTGCGCCTGCGCCGCGAACACCGCATCGGACCTGTGCGGCTGGCCGCACGCTGCGGCATCGCCGCGTCCACCGCGCACCGGATCCTGACCCGTCACCACCTGCCCGCCCTGGCCGCCTGCGACCGGGCCACCGGCGAACCCGTACGCCGCTACGAACGAGCCCGGCCAGGCGAACTGGTCCACATCGACGTCAAGAAGCTCGGACGCATCCCCGACGGCGGCGGGCACCGCACCCAGGGCCGGGCCGAAGGCCGACGCAACCGGACGGGGACCGGCTACGCCTACCTGCACACCGCCCTGGACGACCACTCCCGCCTGGCCTACACCGAAGACCTCTCTGACGAAACAGCAGCCACCTGCGCCGGCTTTCTCACCCGCGCAACAGCCTGGTTCGCCGCCCGGGGCATCACCGTTGAACGCGTGCTGACCGACAA
>NZ_JBFAIP010000119.1:0-17107 GCF_040654775.1 Streptomyces sp. NPDC050636 | reverse complement strand
ACCCCCCGTTGTGGTGGGGGGGGGCCCCCCCCCGCCCCCCCCCCCTCTTAATACCCCCGCCCCCCCCCGCGGGCCCGCGGGGGCCGGCGCCCCAACAGCGGTGCTGTGGGCTGGTTGCCGCACCTGTGGAACGCACAGACCAGTCCGGGCGGCATTGGTACTGTCACCGCAGACCGGTCAACTGAATCTCTGTGCGCGAGCCGGGCCTTGGCCATGGCAGAGCCACAGAGAAGGCGAAAGCGCAGGCTACGGGAGGAACTTCGGGGTATGGCTGTCATCCACAAGGTCACGCTGACGCCCAGCAAACTGGAGCTTCTTGCGTCGTGGCTTCCCAAGCAGCCCTGGTACCTCGGCAAGGGGCCTCAACCGGAGTTGACGAAGGCCGGTGGCTTCCGGCTCGATGATCCGCAAGGCGACGTCGGGATGGAGTTCATGGTGGTCACCGATACGTCCGGTGACCAGCCGCTCGTGTACCACGTACCGCTCAGTTACCGTGGAGCGCCTCTTGATGGAGCCGACCATGCTCTCGTGGGCACCACCGAACACGAAGTGCTGGGACGGCGGTGGATCTACGATGGCACCCACGATCCGGTTCTGGTTGCTCAACTGTTCGCCCTCATCAAGGGCGACGCTGAGCCGCAAGCCCAGAACGTAAGCAACTCCCCCGACCTGTCGGTCACCGGTTACTTCGCGGAGACCGGCCATACCGCAGCGATCGGGTCCACGGTCGTGGCCAATGGGGCAGACGGCACCGATCTCTTGGTGGAGACCACCGCCGCGTCCGAGTCGCGGTCCCAGTCCGGGTCCCAGTCCCGGTCGACCAGACAACTGTCCATTCGCGTAAATCGCATTCTCCGGCCCAGCCAGGACGGCTTGTCCACCGACGCGACACGGAGTCGGGGACACGTCACCGCCGACTGGCTTCTGCCGGATGGCACCAAGGCCCGCGGCCTCTTCGCCGTCGTTCGGAACGACGCAGCCGACCCCACGACGTCCGAGTAGACACGACGTCCGAGTAGACACGACGTCCGAGTAGACACGACGTCCGAGTAGTCACGACTTCCGCCGGCTCGTCGGACAGCACTCGACGTTCAGAACAAGCAGTCAGGCGCGCTTCGTGGATGCTAGGTGGGCGAAGACCACCACGTTGTCGACGTAGTCCTTTGCCTTGTGGTCGTAAGCTCCGCCGCAGGTGATCAGGCGTAGCTGTGCGGACGGGGTGTCGGCGTAGACGCGGTCGTTGGGGAAGTTCGCCTTGCTGAAGGTCTCGACGGAGTCGACCTTGAACGTCGCGATGATGCCGTCTTCGCGGGTGATCTCGACCATGCTTCCGGGCGCGAGCGTGCTGAGCTGCAGGAACACGCCCGGGCCGGTCTTGGTGTCGACATGGCCCGCGACGATCGACGAGCCGCGCTCGCCGGGCGATGCCCCGTCCCGGTACCAGCCGACGAGGTTGTTGTTCCCCGGGGCGGGTGGGTTGAGCTGCCCGGACGCACTGATGGACAACGGCGCGAAGGGCGCTTCTACGGCGATTTCCGGGATCGTGAGCCGCTTCGGGATGGACCGGGGCAGCACCGGTCCGACAGCGGGGGCGGTCGCTTTCGGCGTGGCGGAGGCGGCCGCCACGGGGCGCGCTCGTGGTTCGGGATCCTCGGTCGTGTCCGTTTCTACGGAGTTGTACACGAGGAAGGCACCCAGCAGCACCGCTCCGGCCGGCCACAGCAGGCGGCGGTCGAAGGAACGGGGTGCGGGGCCTGGGCGGTGCGGCTTCGGCTGACTCGCACGGCCCTGCTGGTTCGGCTGATTCGGCTGATTCGGCTGATTCGGTTGGATCTGATGGCTCGAATGGCTCGGCTGGCTCGGCTGGCTCAGTTGGGTCGGCTGGCTCGTCGGCTGGCTCGGCTGCGGGGTGGTCATCGGGTGGTGCCTTTCGTGAACGGGCGTCACCTCGGTGTCGTACGGGCCTCACGGAGCCGCGAACGACCGGAATGCAATCGCCGTGGCCACCGTCGTAGGGGCGACGGTGGCCACGTGCTCACAGCGAACTGCAAAGGAAGAGTCCGATCAGCCCGTCGCGGCGCCGGAGGTGTTACGGCGGCGGCGCAGCATGTACGCCCCGGCGCCGACGCCACCGACCATCAGGACCGAGCCGGCGGCCAGGCTGCTGCCGGACACGGCCATGGCTCCGCCACCGGTGTGCACCCCGCCGTGCGGCTTCCTGCCGTGCCCGGACTGGTCGTGGCCGCCCTTCCGGGCTTCGTCGCGGGGGGCCTTCCCAGCCGCGTCGCGGTGAGCCTTCCCCGCCGGGTCGCGGACGCCCGTCCCAGACTTATCGCGCTCTCCCTTCCCAGAAGCTTCGGGTCCGCCCGCCCCAGACATATCCCGCTCGCCCTTCCCAGAAGCTTCGGGTCCGCCCGTCCCAGACTTCTCCCGCTCACCCGCCCCAGTGGTGTCGGGTCCGCCGGCCCCAGACCTGTCCCGCTCACCCGCGCCAGACTTCTCCTGACCACCCGTCCAGGAGTCTTCTCGCTGGTCACTGTCGGCGGAATAACCGGATTCATCCTGTCCCCAGTCCTCCGACGCGGTCGCGGCATGGGCTGCCGGAGCGGAGACCGCGAGGGCTACGGTGATGGCGGCGGAGGCTGCGGAGCTGAACAAGGTACGGGTAGTTCGCATGGGGATATTCCTTTCGCCGCGCCCACGAAGGCCGACACATCGTCAGCGCATCGAATCGCAGTAGCGACGTGATCACCGTCAGCCGGATTACGGTCCCGCACCACTGGAGATCGCCGCATTGGAGTTACAGCATCGGCCCTTCGGGTGGCGAACGGCCCGATGATCACCCATTGGATGGCGTGGAGCAGCGAGGCGGTGTCACCACCATGGTGTAGGGGAGGCAGGCTCCGCGCGGAGGGAATGGCCACCAGGTCGGAAAGGCCGGGACGGACGAGAAACGGTTGGCGGCACCGCCAGCCCTGTGCCAGCCGGGCCAGCAGCAGCACCGCGCCAGCCGTCCGACCGTCAGGCCCGTGGCTACTCGCCGTCGTCACGAGAGAGTGTGACGTTGGTGCTCTGACTGTCGGACTTCAAGGTGACCCGGACGGCGCCTTGGCGCGAAGGGAGTCGGTGGTGTGCTGCGGGCCGAGCCGACTCAGGATGCGTGTGTGTACCTCATGTTTCCAGGTGCGCCCGGCGGCGCCGCGTCTCTGCGGTGCGGAAAACCGCAGGAGGCTTGCGCGATGGCGGTTCGGCTGTCAGCCGTTCTTGGCGGCGCGCAGTCGGGCGGCCTCGCGAGGCGAGTTCTCGTTGAGCTTGCCTGCTCGTGAGCCCGCCAGCTTCTCGGCGAGGTGCCTGCTCACCGTTGTGGGCGGGTACAGCGGCTCAGCGCCGGCCGGCACGCAGCCGGGGAGGCAGTTGATCTCCGCGTCCCAGTTGCCGTCGTGGAAATACGCGGCGGAGCGGCGCCGGACGACCCTTCCCCTGCTGTCGGTGGGCGGTAGGACCCGGTGCATCGTTGACAGCCAGCGGTCGTTGGTCCAACGGGCCAGCAGGTCCCCGAGGTTGACCAGCAGGCACCCGGGCTCCGGCAGCACATCGTGCCAATCGCCGTGGGTGTCGAGGATCTGCAGCCCCGAGACGCGATCGGCCCACAGCACGGTGACGATTCCGTAGTCGGTGTGCGCGCCCATTCCCATCTGATCGCGGTCGATTGCCAACTCCCCTTCGGGGAGCATGTAGTGGTTCATCCGGAGCACGTCGAGGGAGTGGTCGGTGAACGGGGTGAAGTAGCCGTCCGTGAGGCCCAAGGCGTTGGCGAAGATCTCCAATAGGCGCTCGGCGAGCCCACCTGCCTGCATGCACCACTCCCCCACCGCCTCGCGGAAGCCCGGCACGGACGGCCAGAGGTTGGCCGGGTAGTGCGTCTCCGGCAGATCCAGCTCGGGGAAGGAGGTGGCCTCGGAGCCCACGTTGAAGGCCTCGAAGAGGTCCTCGACGGTGGCGGGTACGCCCAGGCTCAGACTGAGCTTCTCGGTGCGTGGCGGTGTGTAGCCGCGGTTGATCTCCGGGGATGGTGAACGCAGTTGCTTCTTCTCCTCCATGGGGAGGCCGAAGAACCCGTCCAGAGCGTCGGCGAAGGCTGTGGCCGTGGACTCGGGGATGCCGTGCCCGCGGATCTGCATGAATCCGACTGTGCGTGCCGCCTCGTCGACCGCCGCCGAGATCGCCGTGCGGTCCGCTTCGGTTCCGGTCGTCCAGGCGGAGATATCGATGGCGGGTACCTCAAGTACGCCGTCCGCTGCCGTGGCCCTGCCCATGGGTTCCTTCCTTCCCTCGCCGGTGCTTCGCTCAGCCTCAAGCGGACTCATACCGTGATCGTCCGCGCCCTGCCCTGGTCTCGCTGGGCCGCTCTGCCCTACGCACTGAATACGGTTGCTCGTGGAAGCGTACGGCGACGAGACTGCCCACCGTGAGCACCAAGGATGGCGGGCATGGCGCCGACGGCTACGCCAGCTGGTATCGGGAGGAAGAGCGCCACCTGACGGCGCGTCTCACCCACCTGTCCACGGACGCCCGCACGACCCTGGCCGCACTGACCGCCGTTCGACTGCTGCCGCGCTTTCATCGCTTCCATGCGGAAACCGGCAAGGGCGACCCCGATGTGCTCGCCAAGGCCCTGGACGACGTATGGAACCGCCTGGAAGAGGGAACACCCGTTGCGTTCCCCACCTATCAGGCCTGTTTTGACCAGCTGTCCCTCGTTGGCGACAGCTCCGGCCCTCTTGCCGAGATCGCCTGGTATTCAGCGGCGGCCGTGACGAATGCCTGCCATGTCTCCGTGAACGGCGGGATCCGGGAGGCGCTGCACTGCCTCCGGTACGGGCGCGAGTCGGCGCTGCTGGTGTCGGGGTACTCCGCTTCCGCCCCAACCTGTCCCCGCCGACATGACGCGCTCCTTCAGGAGGAGATACGCCGCCAGATGATCGACCTCGATGCTGTCGCTGCATGACACGAAGCCCTCCTGCCGGCTGCCAGGCAAACCGCCTCATCGCGCGGCCGCCCACGCGTCGGCGAACATCGTGTGCAGCGGGCGCGGGGGCAGCAGACGGGTGAACGGGCCCGCCAACTCCCCGCGCTCGGCCGGTACGGCCAGGTACGCGCCGAGTTTCGCGGTCTCCAGCGGGAGGTGGGGTGCCTTGAGGTCGGTCCAGCCGCCCGGGACGAATGCCGTACGGCCGGCGCGGGTGCGCTTGTCCGCCAAGACGGCCCCGCAGGCGACGAGTTCGGCCTGTACGGCGCGGTGGCGGGTGGCACTCCAACCGTTCCAGCGCCGCACATTGCGGTCGGTCGGCCGGGCCAGTGTGCACAGCTGGAGGTAGAGCGCGGCGGCGTCCCGGCCGACGCTCAGTGCGACGGCCACCTCGTCGACCAGGTCCGGCACGCTCAGCAGCGGATTCGCCTCGTACCCACCGGCTGGTACGGGGGTGTCGGCGGCCCGTTCGGCCAGCGCTCCAAGCCCGTCGCGGAGCACCCGTATCCGGTCGATCTCGGTGATCAGCGCGGTCATGCCGAGGTCTTCGCAAATTCTCGACACCGCTTCGTACCGGCCGCGTTGAGCGAAGCCCACGGGACGCAGATGGACGGAGCCCCAGCGGCCATCGGCCCGGACGATGAGCAGGCCCTGGTCGTACAGCTCCGGCGGGCGCGCGTTGTCGCTGATGGGTGGCTCGGTGGCCGCCACGGGGTAGGTCGCGGGGCCGAACAGCTCGGTCATCCGGGCCTGGTCGAGGGGGAAGG
Organism: Streptomyces sp. NPDC050636; assembly: GCF_040654775.1. Classification (NCBI taxonomy): domain Bacteria; kingdom Bacillati; phylum Actinomycetota; class Actinomycetes; order Kitasatosporales; family Streptomycetaceae; genus Streptomyces; species Streptomyces sp. NPDC050636. The sequence continues at coordinate 11,311 of NZ_JBFAIP010000119.1, read as the reverse complement.
TGTGACGTCCCAACCGGGCGAGAAGATCCGGGGCTTCGAGGCGGTTGCGCAGCCGCGAGCAGACAGCCGGCACGCCCACCGTGGCGGGATCGCCCACGGGTCGTTCGGTCATCGCCCAGGTCAGCAGGGACGCCACGCTGAGATACGGCATGGTGTAGATCGGCCGGGCACCGAGAGAACCGTCTGCCGCTACCAGGTGGACGTGCAGCGAGCCGTACCTGTTGGCGACGATGACCTGCCGCAGGTCCGCCTTCAGCAAGGCGCCGCCGTCGGGATCGCTGAGGGCTGCCGACAAGGGCTCTCCGAGGCTCAGCTCCCGTTCCAGTTCGGCGGTCAGTTCCTCGTCGACCGGCGTCCGGCGCCCGAGTATCGCCGTCCATTCCCGGGCCATCCGTTCGGCGGCCGATACGAGTCCGCCAGCCGACCACAGTTGGGCGGGGTCGTCGGGCATCCCGGCCGCCAGTACCCGCGTACGACCTTCGGCACCGAGGCGCTGGACCAGCGTCTCCGCCACGTGCGCGACCTGGGGTGTGGCCTGGAAGGGCTTGGAGCGCAGCATGCGCCGGGTGTCGTCCATGGCCGCCCTGGCGGGCAGCCCGGCGAGGGCCAGGACGGCGACCGCCCTGCGTACGCCCGTGCCCGCGACGAACGCGGCGATGGCTTCGTCGGTGATCCGCAGCGGTCCGTGTTCGCCGAGCAGCTCCGGCAGGCGTTGCAGGCGGGCGGCGTCGTCCCGGCCGATGGTGACGGTCCTGACCTCGGTGGCCCCCGCCGGCACAGGAGCGGACGCAGGCTGGACAAAGCGGTAGTTGGTCGCGGGCGCGAGTGCTTCGTCGGGCTCCGGGGCCACCAGCCGGCGGCCATCGCCCAGCCCCGTGGCCACGGCTCGGCCGGTCTCGCACAGCGGCCGCAGTGCTTCGCCCGCGGCCCGCCCTATGCGCCAGCTGCCCGGCTCGGCGAACGGGGATGCGGCCCAGGTGCGCAACAGGGCGCCCAGCGCGGACCGGTCCTCCTGCGGTGTGGTCTCCACGACGAAGCGCCAGGCTGCAGCCTCGATGCCGCTGCCGAGCAGCACCGCCCAGTCGCGCGGCCGGGCCGGCAGGCTGACCCGCCGGGCAGCGTCGCCGATGCGGCCGCGCAGGAACTCGCCGTCGGCGGCGATCGCGGTGACGGTGGCGGGCCGGTCACCTGGCGCGGGGGTGTGCATCTGGATGGGATCCGGTACGAGCCGGCGCAGGGCGGCGAGCAGCGCGGCATCGCCGGTCTCCCCGGCGGGGCGGACCTGGGCGCCCGAGCGGATCAGCGCCGTCCGCGCCGAGATGGCGCGGCGTCGGGCGCACACGTCGGCCGCTGCCCGGACCGCGCGGACCACGCCGTCCAGGACACCGGGATGTATCACACCGGGCAGCACGCGGGCGGCCTCGGCACGGACGGCTTCGTCGTCCGCGGTACGCGCCCGCTCCAGCATCGCCCGTGCAGCGGCCTCCTCGGTCTTGCGCAGCGCCCGGGAGGCTGTGGCGTCGCGCGGGGTCAGGAAGTGCCAGAAGGCGGGTGGCGGGAGCATCGGCCGGTCGTCGGGTTTGGCGGGTGTGCCGCCGGACCACCGCCTCGCGTGGGGGAAGCCGCGTACCTCCCACAGCAGGGAGTTGTCGTCGGCGGAGTAGCAGCGCATCGGCCCATGGGAGGTCAGCACGGCTTCGGCACCGCCCTCGGGCAGCCGCATGATGCCCCACGGGTCCTCCCCCGGGCGCGTGACCCGGAACTCGGCGCGTCGCCCGTCCTTGCCCTCCAGCAGATAGCGCACCGGTGCGTTCCCGTTGTGCTGCCAGTGCAGGACCCGGCAGCCCGAGACACCGTCCACCTGCCCCAACGGGGACGACGGCACGCCGGGCGGGAGCGGGGCGAGGGTCAGCATGTCGTGCGTACGGGCCATGCCCTCGGGCAGGTCAGCGGCGAGGAAGGGCGGCAGGGATGGGTCGTCGGTGCGCTGCCCGGTCGCCGGGTCGATCGCACGCCACGCACCGTCGGAGCGCTCGTTCCCGAACAGCCGTGAACTCCACAGCCGGACGCCGTCGCCGAGCTGCTGCTCGTAGTGGGAGATGCCTTCGCGGCCTCCCGGTTCGAGCACGCGGACGCCGTCGTACCGGCCGCCGCCGTCGGGCGTGGCGAACTGATAGCCGAGCGCGCCGTCCGTACTGCCTCCGAAGGCCACCATGCCGAGCGAATCCTTCGGCACGAATTCGTCCTCGGGCCGGTCCGTCCAGAAGGCCTTCTCCGGCAGTTGGCTGCCCTGTCGGCCGCGGCCCCAGCCGACCAGAAAGCTGCCGCCGACGTAGAACACCGAGTGGGTGGTGCAGTCAGCGGGCAAGGTGAACGCGCAGGTACCACGCTCGCCGGTGTGGTCGACGGCGATTGCTCGGTCGCGGGTGAACACGGTCAGTACGGGCCATGTGCAGGTGATGCCTGCGATGGGCTCCGCCACCCGCTCCTCCTGGGCAGCGTCGGCGTGGCCGTTCAGCCGGGCCACTACCGCCTCCAGAGCGGGCCAGCCCAACTCCTCGGGCAACCCCGCGCGCAAGGTTCGCAGCAGCGGGCCGAGCCCGTCGAGCCCGTCCAGCGCGACGTCGATCCCGTCGAGTGCGGCGATCGCCGGCGGGTCGAGGGCCCGGTCCAGTTTGGCCACCGCCTCCTGCGCCGCGCCCAGACCTCCGTCCGCGACGGCATCCAGCAGCCGGACCACTCGCTCGTACAGCGCCGGGTCGGCCCCGGCGCTCAAGGGCAGCCGTGGGGCGCCCGCACCACGGTCCTCCCGCGGCGCGTACTTCGTGCCCGCCAGTCGCGCTCCCAGCGCCGGGTCGGCGGCCAGCGCTCGAAGGTCCCGTCGGGACCGCTCACGCCAGAACGTCAGCGCCACACGGGGGCCGGGGTCCTCCACCGCGATGCCGTGCGCCAGACACAGGTCGACGAGATCCGCGTCGAAGAGGGTGAGCCGGCACCAGGACTCATGCAGCCGGACAGCCTTCCCCTCCGCCCTGATGCGCGGAGCGAGACGGGGCAGCAGGGCGAACAGCTCGTCGGGCATCGCCTGCCGCCTGACGCTCCTTCTGCTGCCCTGGTACGAATACCGGAAGGCGAAGGCGCCCAGCCATGCCCCCAGCCCACCGGCAGGGATGATCCGGCCCTCGACCAGGCAGTCGTCGACTCCGGTGGTGCGCAGCAGGCGCAGCCACGCACCGCCATCAGTGGCCGAGCTCGGGAACAGCTCCGCGAGCGCCTGGCGCACCCGCGGCTGGGGCGGCGCCTGTGTGAAGACCCGCCCGGCGCCCTCCAGAAGGCCGTCCGGCAACGGCTTGCCCTTCGACGCCACGAGTATGTCTCCCAGCGCCCGCGCGCCTTCCTCGATGCCGAGCCCGGCCGCGTCCGCCGACGCCTGGATCCTTCGGTGCAGATCCTTCGCAGGCGTGCCACCGCCCACTGCGAAACCATGCAGGAACCGCACGAACTCCCGGTGTGCCACGCTCGCTTCGAGCGTGCCGTGCAGCCGCCGCTGGTGCACGCCGATCTCCTTCGCGGCCAGTGCACCGAGGCGGGCGTACAGCAGGGCGTTCTCGCGGTGGTATGCCTCGTCGACCGGCAGGCCGTGCCGCTCCTCCGCCTGCCGCGCCAACCCGTAGGCGGTACCGGATTGGCGAGGCATCCACGGACCGATCCGGTGTCCGACGGTGTCCCAGAACCACGGCAGGTGCTCCGGAGGGAGGCTGGCCGCGCGGCGCTTCAACTCGTCGAGAAAACGGCCTGGTTTCGCCAGTGCTCGTCCTATCCCGTCATTCAGCCTGTCGATGAGATCGCGCGCGCCTTCCTCCGCCGCCGGTGCGTGCAGACGCGCCCAGTCCGGGTAGACGGTGGAGTTCTTCGGATCCACAGGAGGCATGACAGGTGAGGCAGACATGCGAATCATGGTGGCATGAGCCACTGACAGTCGATCTTCAGAGCGTCGTGGCCCGGAGCCGCGGTGCACGGAGCCGCGAAACACCCGGAGCCGCGAAGAGCCACGGAGCCCCGTGGCCTGGAAGCCTCGGGAGGCGGTTCGCCGGCCGGCTTCACTCCGACCTGGCCGTGGCCCGTACGCCGAAGTGCACATACCTCGCGCCGTCCGGCAGGGCGTAGAACACCACCGGTATCCAGCCGTCGTTCGCGTTGCGGCGCCCGGCGAACACCGTCTTCGACGGCGTGTCCGACACCAAGAACAGGTTCCAGAAGAGCGGCTCGAACGTGCCCGTGAGTCCGTCGGCACCCTCGTACTTCACCTGCAGGGTCCCCTCACCGGAGGGGCGGTCGGTGACGGTCATAAGGAATCCCTCGCGCCGATAGCTGCCCACGAACGGCCGCGGGTCCACGGCTGGTTCCTCTGCGGCCGGTCCGAATTCCGGCATGGTCACCCCGGCGAGCTCGGCCGTCAGTTCACGGCAGAGCGTCTCGAAGACCCTCGGTGCGGCGCCCCCGCCATTGGTCAGCAGGACAATCGCGATCCCCTGCTCCGGGATGGCGCGCAGATAGGCGAGTTGCCCGAACGTGCTGCCGTCGTGGCCGAATCCACGGGCGCCGTCCCACTCGAACAGGCCCCAGCCCAGGCCCCAATGGGCGCCGAGGAACCACTGGTCGGGCATCTCGACCTCGCGCGTCAGCATGGCGTCGACGGCCTCGGCCGAAAGGACGCGGGTGCCGTCCGCTGCCGTACCGCCATCGACGAACAGCCGGGCAAAACGGGCCACATCGGCGGCGGTTGCGCTGATCCCGCCGTAGGGGCCCGCCGAGCGCGGCAACATGTTCCACAGCGGGGTGGGCACAGGGTCTTCACCCGGCTCACCCGTATGCCCCATGGCGGCACGGAATCGCAGCACCTCCTCGGGCAGCGTCATCGTGTGACCGAGCCCGAGCGGGGCGCAGAGCAGCTCGTTGAGCGCTTCGTCCCAGGTCTTGCCGGTCAGCACCTCCACGATGCGGCCGAGGATGTTGTACGCGGTGCTGGAGTACGACATCGTGGCGCCGGGCGGGTTGGTCATGCCCACGTTCCTGGCGCCTTCGACATAGCGGGCGAGGCAGTCGTCGCCGCGGCCGGTGTCGTTCACGTAGTCGCCCTCGATACCGCTGGTGTGGTTGAGCAACTGCCGCGTCGTGATCGTCCTGGTGGCCTCCGTGTCGGCTACGGCGAAGTCCGGCAGCACGTCCACGACCGGGGCGTCCAGATCCAGCTTTCCGGCGTCGGCGAGCAGCATCACGAGCGTGGCGGTATAGCCCTTGCTGATCGACCCGATCTGGAACACCGAGTCCGTGGTCGCCGCCACGCCGGTTTCCGTGTGCAGGATGCCGCTCGCCAGCTCGCGGATCTCGCCGTCGGCGAGTACGGCCAGGGCGGCGCCCGGTATGTGGTGGACGGTCAGGAGCTTGTCGAGCCGGGCCTGCCAGCGGGCGAGGTCGAAGGGCGTGGGGCGTTCACCTGCAAGGCGTTCACCTGCAGTGCAGTCACTTGCAGGGCGCTCGCCCGTCGTGCCGCCATGCGGAATGCCGTCGTACGTATTGCCGTCACGCGTATTGCCGTCCTGCGCATTGCCGTCACACGTATCGCCGTCCTGCGCACCCCCATCATCCACACCCAGTGTGCGGCTCACAGCCTTCGCGACCTCGCGGTTGGTCCGGTCGACGAACTTCGTCACCTCCCTCTCCACGAGCTCGGACACTTCGCGGTTCAGCTTCTTCGGCATGACATCCCCCATGACTTCGAAAGGTGCGGCTTCGAAACACGGCCCGAGTTCGAGCACCGTGCGCTACGCCGAACACTGTACGGATTTCCGAGCACTGCTCGCAAGTACGCACGTTGTACGCCCTGGGGCTACTCTGATCGCCGAGGAGAGGAGGCCGGATGCCGGTCGACAAGAAGCAGCCGATTCCGTCGGTATGGACGCGCCCGCAGCGGCGCAAGCGGGAGCAGCCCGCGCTGAGCCGGAACCAGATCGTGGCGGAGGCCGTTCGGCTGCTCGACGAGGAGGGGATCGACGCGCTGAGCCTGCGGCGCCTAGGGACCCGCCTGAATGCCGGGGCCACCTCGTTCTACTCGCATGTGGCCAACAAGGACGAGCTGATCGAACTGGTCGTGGACGAGGTCTATGGCGAGATCGAGGTACCGGATGCCGACAGTCCGGCCAACTGGCGCACAGGCGCCGCCCGCTGCGCCCAGAGCCTGCGGGCGACGATACTGAAGCACCCCTGGATGGCCTCCGTGCTCGGCGAAGTCGGAATGTCGCAGCTCGGACCGAACGTGATGCGGGCGTCCGAGGGCATGCTCGCCATCTTCAGGACGGCGGGCCTCCCAGCGGTTGAGGCCGACCTCACCGTGTCCACTCTCACCGGGTACGTCATCGGTGTGACGATCACTGAGGCCTCGTGGCTGACGACGCTCGCCCGCAGCGGCCAGAGCGAACAGGAGTGGGTGAAGCGCGTATGGCCGGCGGCCGAGGAGGCCGCCAAGGATCATCCCCAACTACGGGAGCTGTACGCGGCACTCGGCGGCAAGGACCCGCGCGAGATCCGTGACGAGAAGTTCGACTACGGGCTCCAACGGGTCCTCGACGGACTGGCGGGCCGAATCGGGTAGGCGGTGCGGGTCACGCCTACCCGACGATCAGGTCTCTTCCAGATGGCCAGATCCCTTCCGGGCAATCAGGTCTTCCAGACGATCAAGTCTTCCGGCTGGTCAGGCCTTCCAGGTGCGGATGCGGTCCGCTGCGTCGTAGGCGTCAGCCCGACCTGCGTCGATGTCGCGGGCCAAGTCGACCAACGCTCTGTACGGGACGTCGAGGCTCTCACCGACGGCATCCATGTACGCGGTGACGATGCCCGCGCCGAACAGGGCGTTGCGGGCGGGCAGCGGGCGCAGCCGGACGATGGCGTGCATCAGGGCGGCGGCGCGCCAGGAGTTGTCGACGATCGCGCCCACCCGCGGGGTGCCGACGCGATGCCGACCGACCGCGGCCACGAGGCTGGAGAAGTCGTGGACGATGGGGTGTTTGGGCAGCACATCCGCCTGGCGCTCCAGCAGCCAGCGGAGGTCGATGTAGAGCTCCACGTCAGGCTGCCCGCCCGGGCGCGTCCAGCCGCCCGGGTGCATCATCGGGGAAGGCCTGGTCGAACGCGTCCGCATGGCTGTCGATGAAGGCGCGGAAGGTGGCGGTGGCACCTTCGAGACGGGGATCGCGAACGGCGTCGTGCGCGGCCTGGGTGATGAGCGCCGTCACCGTGGTGCCCTCGGCTTCAGCGCGCTCCTTCAGCAGCGCGTGCAGTTCGTCGTCGACCCGGATCGTCACTGATTTGGACATGCTTCGACCGTACAGCAGGACGTACAGCAGAGGGGAGGTTGCGGTTGTCCCGATGCTCGCCGAAGCCGACACAGACGCTCAGATCAAGGCGCGCGCCGCCAACGAGGTTGGTTCACCAGGTCGTAGGCGAAGAGAAGAGAAGAGAAGCAGGCGGTCGGACGTGGCTCTCGGGGCGCTGGAAGCCGCTGTGATGCGGGCCGCGGCCATCACCTTGCCGAGCGCCGGGGCGGTGGAGCCCTCGGCTTCTCCAATTGCCCGGCTGGGTCACTTCGGGCGGTCGGCGGTGACCAGCCACGCGGTGCTGTGCAGTCGCAGCGCGCCACCCTCCTCATGGGGACGCAAGCTCTCCGTGAGTACCTGGCGGGCGCGGTCTCGGACGTCGGGTTCGACCTGGCTGGTCAGGTGGCGTCCGGGGCCGGAGTCGAGCAGGAAGGCAGCCGCGTCGTCTGCGTCCTTGCCCCAAGTCCCATACGCTTCCACGCGCGCTGCGTTGATGTGCTCGAACCCGGCGGAGGACAGCACTTCAGTGGTCGTGTCCGGATCCGCCAGAGAGAACATGCCCGGACTTCCCGGCGCGCCGAAGTCCCCGATGGGCAGGAGATCACGCAGTCCCGCGATGGCTTGGAGCCACTCGTTGCTTTCGGCGTCCGCGCCGCAGATGAATGCCATACGGCCGCCGGGTCGCAGCGCATGCCCGATATTGGCGAAGGCGGCGACGGGGTCAGCGAAGAACATCACTCCGAAGCGGCTGATCACGACGTCGAACGCGCCCGGTTCGAAGGCGTGGACCTGAGCGTCCCCTTCCTCGAAGGTCACGTTGCCAAGGCCCTCGCGCTGCGCCGACTCTCGTGCGCGCGCCAGCATGGGCCCGGACAGGTCCAGGCCCATGGCCCGGCCGTTTACTGCTTGGCGTGCGGCCAGTCGGGTCGTGTACCCGGCTCCGCAGCCGACGTCCAGGACGCGATCCTGCTTCCCGATCGCGGCGGCCGCGAGAAGGGGTTCGTTGAATCCGGCGTTCACGGCGTCCCAGCGGTCCTGGTTCCGGGCCCAGTAGGTGCCCTCGTAGCCGTTCCACGCCTGCGCCTGCTCGGTGTTGACGATGTGCGGCATAGCGTCCATTGAGTTCATCGGGCCCGGTGAGTCCGTGGAGTCGGTGGATCCTGAGGACCCTGAGGACCCTGAGGACCCTGAGGACCCTGAGGACCCTGTGGAGTCCATCGGGTCAGTTGAGCGCATTGAGTGCATCGGTGCCTCCTGCTGGATGCGGACTTGCCCGACTAGAATGGGCATACGCCCAAACAGTATGGGCGGGCGCCCATACTGGCAATCCCCTTTACACAAGGGGCACCGCGATGTGGGCGGTATGCGCCGTGATCTCGTAACAGAACTCGTAATAGGAGAGGCCCATGTCACCGCGTGGCGTAGCGATACCGGACGTTCGCGAGCGGCTGTTCGCCGCCGCGGAGCGGGTCCTGGCACGCGAGGGCCCTGGCGCGCTGACCAGCAGGGCGATCACCGGCGAGGCCGGCTGCGCCAAGGGGATGTTGCACACCCACTTCGCCGGACTGGACGAATTCGTCGCCGAACTCGTCCTGGACCGGCTCGGACACACGGCATCGCAGGCCGGGGATCTCCCAGGGCGAGCGGGTCAGGCCACCGTCGCAGAGAACCTCGTCGCGGTGGCGCTCGCCCTCCTCACATCCATGGAGCCCACGGTCGTCGGCCTGGCCATGACCCGCCCCGGCGCCTCCCTCCGGGTTCGCCGGGCGCTGGCGGACGGCGCACCGGGCTTCACAGCGGTCCAGGACTCGATCACCGCCTACCTGGACGCAGAACAACGACTGGGACGCCTCACGGACGGCACCGACACCGCCACGGTCGCGCTCGCCCTCGTCGGAACCGTCCATCACCTTCTGATGACCGGCTGGGCCGGCACAGAGGACCCGCGGGAACAGACGACGCGACTGGTTTTCCTGCTTGTCGGCGCCGGAGGTAAGGGCCCGTCATAGACAGGTAAGGGCCGGTCATAGACGTGGTCATCGGTGTGGCTAACGAAGTGGTCAAGTACGCGGTCTCGGACGTCGGGACCGGAGCCGAGAACGGGAAGAGGACCAGGACCGGGACCAGGACCGGCACCAGGACTGGTACAGGGACCGGGAAACCGCCCCAACACAGGTCCCCATCCACACCTCCACCCGACCCACACCCACACCCACACCCACACCCACACCCACACGGCAACCAACCACTCCAACCTGGTAGTCGACACTCACCACGCGACCCCAGCAACCCGCCGAACAGCCTCCTCGATCAACGTGGTGTCCGCGCACACGGTCAGCCGCACATAGCCCTCGCCGCCCGCGCCGAATCCCGTCGCCGGGATGGTGAGCACCCGTGCGTCCTCCAGCAGCCGCTTCGCGAATGCCTCGCTGCTGTATCCCGGCGGGGTGCGGACCAGACAGTAGAAGGTGGCGCTGGGCCGGAGCACGTCGAGGCCCGTCCGTTCGAGGCCATCGCACAGCAGGCGCATCCGGGCGCGGTATGTGGCGCGCAGGCGTTCCGGGTATCCGGTGGTGTCGGTCAGTGCGGCGACGGCGGCGTGCTGGATGGCAGCGAAAGTACCGGAGTCGGTGTGGGTCTTGACCATCCGCAGGGCATCGACAACTGCCGCGTTGCCGGCCGCGAAGCCCACCCGCCAGCCCGGCATGTTGTACGCCTTGGACAGCGAGTGGAACTCGATCCCGCACTGCATCGCGCCCGGAGCTTCAAGAAAGGACGGCGGCGGGGCACAGTCGTAATAGATCTCGCTGTACGCGGCATCCGAGGCCACGATGATGTCGTGCTCCAGCGCGAACTGCGCCAGGGCGGCGAAGAATTCGCGGGTCGCGAGGGCGCCGGTGGGGTTGTTCGGGTAGCAGACCCAGAACAGCTTCGCCCGGCGGGCGGCGTCGGCGGGGATGGCCGCCAGATCCGGGAGGAACCCGTTCTCCTCCCTCAGCGGCACCCGGACCACCTCCGCCCCGCAGAACCGCGCCCACCTCTCGTAGACCGGATAGGCCGGGTCGGGCACCAGCACCACATCTCCGGGATCCACATAGGCCAGCGCGAGGTGCGCCATCGCCTCCTTGCTCCCGAGCGTGACGAGCAGTTCGGAGTCTGCCTCCGCCCGAACGCCGAAGCGCCGCAACAGGAAGGACGCCGCCGCGGTACGCAGCTCGGCCGTACCCGCGTAGGGCGGATAGCGGTGCAGCTCCGGGGCCTGTACGGCCCGGCGCATCGCCTCCACGATGTGCGGCGGAGTGGGGAGATCGCAGTCGCCGACCCCCAGCGGCACGGGCGCCAGGCCGGCCTGGTCCGCGAGAGCCCGCGACCGGTCGATGAACGAGAACAGGTAGTCCTCGGTTTGCAGCAGACGTCCGGCGCGATGCGGCACCCAATTCCCCTTTTTTCACGGCAGGTTGGATCGCCCGAGTGCGGGCTGGATCGATCCTGGCCCATCCGCACCCCTCGTCGCACCGCGCATCGGGGCAGTCCTTGCGGCACGGCAGGCTCCGGCCGAGCAGCCATCCACCGCATCTTGAGTGATCAGGGTCGGGGTACAGGTCCCCGACCGACCCTCGGCAGCCGAGATGCCAGCCGGCCAGGGCAGTTCAGTGGCCGCGATGCCCCACTGGAGCGCCGGACCACTTCCGCCGGCCCCGCAGCTGCACCCTGGACGCTGTGTGGGGCGCAGGGACACCTGGGTACACGCCCGTGCCCGACACCTGGTGACGCCATCGGCGCGGCTACTCGAATCGCGCGGTGTCGCCTGCCCCTCGGCGTACGATCTCGGCTTCGCCGCCAGAGAAGTCGATGACCGTGGTCGGCTCGGTACCGCAATCGCCCGAGTCGACCACGGCGTCCACCACGTGGTCGAGACGCTCCTTGATCTCCCAACC
>NZ_JBFAIP010000118.1:0-17499 GCF_040654775.1 Streptomyces sp. NPDC050636 | reverse complement strand
AACGAACACCCCAGACCCTTCGTCTGGACGAAGACCGCCGACGAGATCCTCGACAAAGTCGCCGCCTACTGTCGGAGAATCTCCGACTCAGGTCAGTAGATAGCTCTAGGTAGGTAGCTAGGTAGGTACAGCGGGCTGAGGACAGCCCGCTGCCCGCCGCCTGCTAGTTCGTTGTCCCGTCCGGCGTTCCGGGCGGGACGTCGACAGTCGAGATCAGGCCACGGGTGATCCGCACCATCGCCGCCACGAGCAGCTCGCGCGGCCGGTCGGGCCGGTCCAGCCACCAGAGGGCGAGCCCGTACAGGGAGCTGCGGATCGCCTCGCCCAGCGGCTCCAGCTCGGCCTCGGGCATGCCGGGCACGAACTCGCGGAGCAGCGCCATATCGGTCTCCCGCTGTCTGCGCTGCAGTTCGTGGTGGAACGCCTGCACCTCCGCGTCCCCGGTGGTGTCGCGGAACATCATGCGCCAGGTGTACGGATGGGTCTCCACATACGCGAACCAGGCGTCGTACATCGCCCGCATCCGGGTGCTCAAATCCCCTTCGCCGTGCAGCAGTTCACGGATGGGGGCGGCGGCCAGCTCGTCGCGGTGCCGCTCCAGCAGGGCGAGGTGCAGCTCCTGCTTCGAGTCGAAGTGACGGTAGAGCATCGGCTTGCTCAGACCGGCTTCGGCGGCGATCTCTCCGATGGTGGTGCCCGCAAAGCCACGCTCCGCGAAGAGCCGGGCGGCGGCGTCCTCGATACGCGTACGGGCCTCGGCGCGGGCGGCACGGCTCCGGTCGATCTCACTCATGCGGTCTCGGGCTCCCTCATGCGGTCTCTCCATGCGGTCTGTCCATGCGGCCTGTCCATGCGGCCTGTCCATGCGGTCTGTCCATGCGGTCTCTCGTGAGCGTCTCGTGTGGTCCTCGCGTGGGCTCTCTCAGGCTGTGTGACTCAGGAAATCTGGCTTGATTCGGCACACGATTTCGGCTGGCAGGCAAGCCTGCGATGAAGGATACTAACTCGTGTACCGCTTGGTATACGCACAAGTAACTCGAGTGGGACCAAGATACGGGGGCCCTGACGTGATCGTTTCCCTACATCTCGCCGACATCGGCGTCCGCTCCGCGTGCGCCGTCCTCCGGGACCGCCCGCGGCCGGGCGACACCCCCGGCCTCCGCTATGCCGAGACCACCCTCACCGGCGGCATCGCGGCGGGCCTGCCCAAGCTGCGCCCCGGCCGGGCCGCCCTGATCGCCGCGTGGGAGGACGACGCGGCCCTCGACCGTTTCCTCGCCGAGGATGCGCCGGCCCGACGTCTGGCCGGCGGCTGGCACGTCCGCCTCCAGCCGCTACGGGTCGCGGGCTCGTGGAGTCCGATGCCGGTCGAAATCGAACCCGGCCCCGGGATCGACGACGCGGACGGGCCGGTCGCCGTCCTCACTCTCGGAAGGCTGCGGCTGCGCCGCGCGGTGCCGTTCCTGCGCGCCAACTCCGCGGCCTCCGGCCGGGCCGCGGCCGATCCATCGCTGGTCGCCTCGATAGCCCTGGCCAGACCGCCCCGTTTCGTCGCCACCTTCTCGATATGGCGGAGCGTGACGGAGATGAGCCGTTACGCATATGGCACCGCGCGACCCGAGAGCGAGGAGGCACCCAACGAGCACAAGGAGGTGATCAAGGAGCACCAGGCTGAGCCGTTCCACCACGAAGCGGCGTTTGTGCGCTTCCGGCCATACGCCGCCCAGGGCACGCTGGACGGGCGCGAACCGGTGGCGGCGGCGATGGCCGCCGCGGCCCAGCCGTAGAGCCGGGCGGAGGACGAGAAGGAAGACGAGAAGGAAGACGAGGCGAGGGGCCGGCTGGGAGGGGGAGGGAGAGGAAGAGAACGCAGCGCGGGTGGCGGAGAACGGCAGAGGTGGCGGAGGGCGGGGCGGAGAGCGGCGGCGGTGGCGGGGCGGGAGGGGGAGGGGGGAGGGGGGAGGGGCCCAGCCCAGGACCGTCGCGGCCCGCGACGCCCCGCCGGGCACGGCCTAAACTCCCCGGGTAGGGGGCCGACGGCAGACGGGCGGCCGATATCCGATCCGGGAAGGGACCAGCGTTGACCGACACCGAAGGGGCTGCCGATGTCTCGGTCGCGAATGATGCGTCGGTCGCCAAGCTGAGCCCCAAGGACCGCCGGAAGCGGATCACCGACCGGTTGCTGGCCGATGGCCAGGTGACGATCGAAGAACTGGTCCAGGAGCTCGGCGTCAGCCAGATGACGGTCCACCGCGACCTGGACACCCTGGAGCATCAGGGCTGGCTGCGAAAGGTGCGCGGTGGGGCGACGGCCACGCCCAACGCGCTGTTCGAGTCCACCGCGCGCTGGCGCGGCGCCGAGCAGGTGGCGGCGAAGGAGGCCATCTGCGCGGCCGCGCTGGCCATGGCCGAGCCCGGCCAGGCCGTGATCATCGACGACTCCAGTACGGCGCTGCCGCTGGCCCGCGCGCTCTCCTCGCGCGGCGCCTACACCGTCATCACCAACTCCCTCCAGGTCATCAACGAGCTGGCCGAGGAGCCCGACATCCGGGTGATCGCGCTGGGCGGCGAGTACCACGCCGCGTTCAACGCCTTCCTCGGCATGTCCACCGCCGACATCGCGCGCAGCTTCCGCGCCGATGTCGCCTTCCTCTCCACCTCTGCGGTCGATAACGGCCACTGCTATCACCAGGCGCAGGAGAACGTCCTGGTCAAGCGCGCGCTGATGGCCGCGGCCCGGCGCAAGGTGCTGCTCGTGGACCACTCCAAGTTCGGCCGCCAGGCGCTCTACGAACTGGCGCCGCTCGCCGACTTCGATCTCGTCATCTCCGACGATCTGCTTCCCCAGGAGGAGCAGGACGCGCTTCAATCGCTGGGCGTGCGGTACGAGTTGGCGGCGGAGGGGAGTCAGCGGCGATGATGGATGAGATGGGCGAGACCGGCGGGACCGTCGGCGCCCGCCCCGGGCTGGAACGCATCAACCCGCCCCATCTGGCGCCGCCGACCGGATTCAGCCATGCCGTTCGCGCCGCGTCCGGCAGCATGGTCTTCCTCGCCGGGCAGACCGCCCTCGACGGTTCGGGACGGATCGTCGGCGACGGCATCGTCGAGCAGTTCGAGCGGGCGCTGACCAACCTCCTGGAGGCGGCCGCGGCGTCCGGCGCCGGCCCGTCCGACCTCGCCAAGCTCACCGTCTTCGCCGTCGATGTCGCCGACTACCGGCGGCACGCGCGGGACCTCGGCCAGGTGTGGAAGCGTCTGGTCGGCGGTGACTTCCCGGCCATGGCCGTCATCGGCGCCACCCGGCTGTGGGACGAGGCGGCCCTGGTCGAGATCGAAGGCATCGCGGTCGTCCGTTAGCGGGCCACGGGCGCACCACGCCCCGGGGTCCCCTAGGGCGGGGGCGAACAAGTCCCGTAGGGGATGCGAGGGCCCCCTGCAGGGCCACAACACCGGGGCGCTGGGCGGATGTTCCCGTGGACCACAACATGACCCGTGGATCACAACGTGTGGACCACAACGCGAGCCCGTGGACCACAACGTGAGGACCACAACGCAGCGAGCCCGTGGACCACAACGTGACCCGTCGCTCACCACGTGACCCCGTGGTTCACCACGTGATCGGGTAGTTCACCACGTGACCCCGTCGCTCACCACATAACCCCGTCGCTCACCACGTGATCGGCTGGTTCATCGCGTGATCGGCGGGACGCCGCCTAACGGTGGAACGCCACCAGTGCCTCGGCGTCCTCCGTGGACAGGGCGATCCCGAACTCCGCGTCCAGCAGCCCCGGGATCTCCTCCGGCGCGACCTCGCGCACCTCGCGCGACCAGTCCGGGCGGGTCCGGGTGAGCTCCCGGCCGATCAACGTCCTGCGCAGCTCGGGGCCGGGGCGCTGCACGACCAGCTGGCCGGTGAACGGGGAGCGCGGGTGAGTTGAGATGTAGTGGTTGAAGACGGTGTAGTCGACCGGAAAGCGCCGCTCCGCCCCGAAGGCGTACAGGTCGAACCAGCCGTCTTCGTGGAGTGACCGCAGCACCCATGCCGCGGTGTCCTTCTCGTATGCCAGGCCGAACGTCCAGCCGCCCTGGCGCGCTTCAAAGCCATCCCGCAGCGGAAGCGGTTCGAGCAGCGCCTCGCCGCCGAAGCCGACGTCGGTGAGCCAGTCCTCGCCGTCCACCTCGGCCTTCAGCAGCGCGTGTGTCACCGCGCGGAGGCGGTCGTCGCCCATCCGGATCCGGGCGCCGAGGCCGGAGACCTTGAAGCCGAGCCGCTCCAACGCGGCGGCGTAGAGCAGGTTGTGCTCATAGCAGTAGCCGCCACGGCCCCGCTCGACCATCTTGGACTGAAGCGCGTCCAGTTCCAGCGGAATGGGGTGGCCGAGGACGATGTCGATGTTCTCGAAACCGATCGACGCGGAATGCGCGGCATGCAGTTTTCGCAGCGTCTCCAGGGTGGGCGTGCGATCACCCTCGTAGCCGATGCGGGCAAGGTAGGCGTCGAGGTCCAGCCGGTCCCCGCCCCAAACAGAACCGGTCACAGAACCGGCCACGGAATCGGGCACAGAACCGGCCACGGAACCGGGCATCAACTCGGGTATGGAATCGGATGCGGAATCGGGCATCGAATTGGGCATGGGATCGGGCATCGCGCTTTCTTCCTATCCTCTGCCCTGGCAGAGCTCATCCGGACTGGTCTCCTCCAGGAGCTTAGGAGACGTCGTACGGCACCGCGATCGGCTGTTGGCCCTACGGTCCGCCGCCCTCAAGACCCAGACGAGTAAGTCCTATGTCCCTATGCACCAGGGGCACCCGCCCCACCGGTTCTTCCGGTAGGGCGGGTGCCCCTGGAACGCTCGGCGCCCGTGCGGCTCAGTTCCGGCCGCGGGCCGTCCCCACCGGGTCCTTCTTGAACGCCCATGTCATCTTGGGCTCCATCGCAAAGCGGAACATCCGCTGGACAGGCGGTGTGCACAGCACCGTGACGACGGTCCCGGCGATCAGTGTCAGCAGCACCGCGCCCCACGGCGTGTGCATCCACGGGTTCTCGTACCAGTCCCAGAACCGCGAGCCCTTGGCGAGGAATCCGTGCAGCAGGTAGCCGTACAGGGTGCCCGCGCCCAGCGCCGTGCACCACATCGTGCGCCCCGGAATCCAGGCGAAGAAGCAGGCCACCAGCACCATCGAGCAGCCGAACATGGCGAGCGTCATCACCCCGCCGCTCCACCACGGGGCGGCCAGTTCCTGCGCGCTGTCGCGGTGGTAGAACCATGCGGCATTCATCCGCGGCGCCGCCCAGTACGCGAAGACCAGCGCGACGGCGAAGACGGGCACCGCTGCGATCCGCGCCTGGCGACGGCGTACGAGCTTGAAGTGCTCCGGCTTCAGGCAGAGGCCGACCACGAAGAACGGCAGGAACTGCAGCGTCCGCTGAAGGTCCAGGTCATTGCCGATCTGGGGGGACAGTGACGCGAGTACCGCGATGGACAGCGCGAGCGGAAGCGGCCAGCGCACGATTTTCCACAGCGGGGTGGTCAGCCGCCAGATGAACAGCGCCAGCAGGAACCACGTCAGATACCAGGGGTCCGTGAGGCTGATCGGATAGCCCGGATCGTCGTCCGCCCACCTTTTGAAGAGGGTGTAGGCGACTTCGAAAAGGATGTACGGGACCGCGATGCCGGTGACCAGCCGCTGCAGCCGGTCCTTGCGCATATCGAAACTCCGGGAGAAATAACCGGAGATGATGATGAACGCCGGCATATGGAAGGCGTAGACGGTGATGTAGAGGGCCGCCGCCGCCCGGCTGCCGTCGCGCAGCGGCTCCCAGGAGTGGCCCATCGCCACCAGGACGATGGCCAGGTATTTCGCGTTGTCGAAGAAAGCGTCCCGCGGTTTCGCCTGGGCGCCGGCCTTGGCGTGCGCCTTTGCGTGGCCTCTCGCCTTGTGCTTCGCATGCGATCTTGCGGCGGGTCCGGCGCCCGGTTTCGTCTGTGACGACGGCGGGTTGGCCGTCGCTGTCCTCGTGGCGGTGTCCGGCGTGGCTATCGTGGCCGTCGCCGCGGTGCCGGCCGCGGCCTGCCACGAACGGTCGGCGGCGTACGCCGAATCCGCCGGGTACGCCGAATCGGCCGTATGCGCCGAATCCGCCGCATCATTAGGCACTTGCCGCGGCGGGGGAAGAGGCACCCGCCGGTCGCCGTACGAGGGGAAATAGTCGTTCAAGGGCCCTCCCGGAACGAACCCAGGGGAGGAGCTGAACGCGGGCCCGCACCGGGCCGCAAATCGGAACCCAAAAGCCAAATCCTGCGTCTTAGTTCTTTTACGGGGAGTGAGGCGGCGTCGAACATCCCGAGCACCTTAGCCTCGCCGCGGGAATCCCGTAAATCCCCGCCTGCCACAGCCCACACGCCACCCGTCCGGCCTCCACAGCTCCTTCACCGGAAGGGGGCAAACGCGCAGGCCAGCAGCGGTTCAAGTGACGGTTCCACAACCGACGGGATCAAGACAACGAGGCCTGAACGGAGCCTAAGCGATAACCCCTTCGATTCTCCGCATCGAGGCCCCCCGCGCGCTGCCGTCCTTCCCCGCATCCCACGCATAGATCTCCAACGGCCGCCCATGCGCGCCGCGCAGCCGGTGCACTGCCTCGACCCAACGTGAACTGACGGCGGACATCCGGGGGTTGATCTGGTCGGTGAACCGCGCATAACGCGCCAGTTTGTCCACCCCGGGCTCCCCCAGAATTCCCGTACGTACCTGAGGCACCAGTTCATGCACGGTCTTTATGCACGCCACGCAGAAGCTCTGGATGACGAGCCGGCTCCGGACATGCGCACGATCGAGCCAGCCGTGTGCGCGCAGTTCGCGGACGATCTGCGCCTCGATTCCCGGGTAGCGCTTGGGGGCCTTGATCTCCAGCAACAGCCGCTGGTCATTGCGGTCCAGACGGTGCAAATAGCCGGCCAGCGTCGGCACCCGCTCCCCCTTGAACCGCTTCCCGAACCAGCTCCCGGCGTCCAGCCGGGCTATCTCGGCGCGGGTGAAGTCGCCCACCCGCCACGGCGCTCGGCCGGGAAACACCTTCTCCGCGTCCGTCGTCCGGCTCAGGGTCGTGTCATGTATCACCACGAGCTTTCCGTCTTTGGTGCGCTGCACATCGTTCTCGACCCATACGAGTCCGCGCCGGTGCGCCGCGTCCACCGCGGCGAGCGTGTTCTCCGGCGCGTGTTGGGCGGCGCCTCGATGGGCGATCACCAGCGGCTTCTCCGCCCCGGTGAGGGTCCCGGGCCCGACCGGGGCGCCCGGCACGGCCGCCACCGCGGACGACGACATTGCCGCCGTGACCAGGAAGGCGAGGCCGGCGGCGGAGATCCGCATCGAACACTGCAGCATCGACGAGCCTCCTGGTCACTCACCCGCAGACGCCGACGCCCGCGTCAGATATCCCCCATGCCCGCCAAGGCCCTTCCATCCGGCAATGCAACGGTCCCTTCAAGATGCCCCGAACCACCCACGCCCGCCACGCGAAAGCACCCTCACCTGCCTCGCATCACCCGCCCTATCGCCGACTTTCCGCAGGTCAGAGCGGCACATCTGCGCTTGGAGGGCAAGCCCTCCATCCGTGCGTGCGGCGTCGTCACGGGCGTCGTCATGGGCGTCGTCATGGGCGTCGCGGGCACCGTCACCAAGAGTCGCGGCCGTCCGTACGTTGTCACGGTCGGTACATTGCCGCTGTCAGCACATTCCCGACATCACCGGGTCATCGTCACCACCGAGTCATCGTCACCACCGAGTCATCGTCACCACCGAGCCGGCGGCCCCGCCGGCCGCCCCAGGAGAGCCGATGGTCAGTCCCTCCCTGCGCCCCTTCCGCCCCGGTGACGGCCCCTCGCTGCTGGCGGCCTGGCGTCGCAGCGCCCCGGACGACGCGATGACCGCCGCCCGGTTCCGCGCCCTGGTCCTCCTCGACCCCAACTTCGCCCCGGAGGGCCTGCGGCTGGCCGTCCTCGACGGGCGAGTGGTGGGCGCCGCGTATGCCGTACGCCGCCTCGTCCCGATGACGGGCACCGACCTGGAGCCGGGCCTGGGCTGGGTCCCCTTCTTCTTCGTGGACCCGTCGGTACGCCGCGAAGGCATCGGCCGCCACCTGCTCACCGATGCCCTCGACTGGCTGCGCGCGCACGGACGTACCCGCGTCGACTTCGCCTCGTACACCCCCAACTACGTACTCCCCGGCCTGGACCGGACGGCATATCCGCAGGCCGGACGCCTCCTGGACAGCCTCGGCTTCCAGACCTTGTACGAGGCCATCGCGATGGACCGCGACCTGGACGGCTATCGCATCCCGGCCGAGGTGCGGCGGCGCGCCGACGACCTGACGGCGCGGGCGTACCGGTTCGGCACACCGTCCGACGACGACCTCGTCGACCTGGTCCGCCTGGCCGGCGAGGAGTTCACCCCTGACTGGGCGCGGGCGATCCGGCAGTGCCTGACCGCGGGCACGCCGCTGGACCGCATCGTCATCGCCCGCGATCCGGCGGGGCGGCTGGCGGGCTGGGCGATGCACGGCGCGTACGAGGGCATGGACGAGCGGTTCGGCCCGTTCGGTGTACGGGAGGAGCAGCGCGGCACCGGACTGGGCACGGTGCTGCTGCATCTGACGCTGGAACGGATGCGGGCGCTCGGTGCTCGGCGGGCGTGGTTCCTGTGGACGGGCGAACGGAGTCCGGCGGGCCATGTCTACCGGCGGGCCGGATTCCGTACGACGCGCACCTTCGAGGTGATGCGGCGGGAGGCGACGCCATGAGGCGCCGTGAGTTCGCCGTGGGCGCCACCGCCGCCCTGTGGGCCGCCGGATGCAGCGCACTCGGTGACGACGGCGGGGGGACGGAGGACGGCAGTGGTCGCCCCGGCTTCCCCGTCGTTCTCACCGTTCTCTCCCACTACGCGAGCGAGCCCCTCAAGTCGGCCCTGCAGCGTGCCGTCGACGCGTGGAACGCCACCCATCAGCGCGTCAAGGTGCGTACGACGGCAGTCAGGTTCACCGATCTGCTCACCACGTACATGGTGCGTCAGGCTGCCGGCCAGGGCGCCGACATCATCCATCCGTACTGCCTGTGGACGGGGCAGCTGGTGCAGGCGGGTGTGCTGCGGCCGGCGTCGCCCGGGGCCGCGCGGCAGATCCGGCGGGACTTCTCCCCGGCGGCCGTCGCGGCGTCGTCCGTGAACGGGACCGTCTACGGGTACCCCACCGAGGTGCAGACGTACGCGCTGTTCTACAACAAGCGGCTGCTGCGGGCGGCCGGCTTCTCCGGGCCGCCGCGTACGTGGCGGGAGCTGGAGGAGATGGCGTACCGCACCGCCCGGAGCGACCGCCACGGCAACATGCTGGTGCAGGGATTCGGGCTGTCGCGGTTCGACGACTCGACCGTGGTGGGACAGACGCTCGCGCTGCTGGCCGCGCGCGGCGGTACCTTCCTCACCCCGGACGGCCGGCGGACCGCCATCGGCTCAGCCGCCGGGCGGGACGTGTTCGATCTGGAGCGCCGGCTGATCGACCGGGGCGCCAGCGACTCCGGAAGCATGCTCCCCAAGGCGTTTCCCTCCGGCCGGGTGGCGATGGCGATCAGCGCGGGCTGGTGGACGGCGGTCCTGCGCGACCTGATGGGCGAGGACTACCGCGATGTCGGGGTGGCTCCGGTGCCGGGTCTCGCCCCGGCCGACCGCGGCACCCTGGCCACCGGTTTCCTGCTCGGCGTGAACACCAGGAGCCGGCACCCGGACGCGGCCTGGGAGTTCCTGCGCTGGCTCAATGCCGTCAGGATTCCGGTACGGGCGGGAGGCGGCGGGGGCCGGCCGGTCTCCGTGACGCGGATGAGCGCGCTTCAGGTCTCGGTCGGTTCGATGACCGGCCGCGCCGACGATATGCGGGCGCTGCTGGGGCCCGGCAGCGGCAGCGACCCGAATCTCGGGCCGTTCCTGGACGCACTGCGGTACGCCGATCCGGAACCGAACGGTCCGCGCGCGCAGCGGGCCAAATCGCTGCTGCGGAAGAACATCGAGACGGTCTGGACGGGCCGCCAGTCGGTCGAGGAGGCGCTGCGCCTCGCGGCCAGGCAGCTCGACCAGGAACTGGGGAGGTGACGGGATGACTTCAGGAGGTATCGCTTCAGGAGGTGTGGCCTCGGGGGGTGTGGCCTCAGGAGATGTGGCCTCAGGAGATGTGGCCTCAGGAGATGTGGCCTCAGGAGGTGTGGATTCCGGAGGTGTTGCTTCGGCCGGTGGCGGGCCGGTCCGCGCGGCCCGGCGGCGGCAGACCGTCATCGCCTATCTGTTTCTGACCCCCACCCTGCTGTTCTTCGCGGTCTTTCTGGCCCTGCCGCTGCTGTTCGCCGTACTGCTCGCGCAGTCGCACTGGGACGGATTCCATCTCACCGATATCGAACCGGTCGGTCTGGACAATTTCACCGCCCTCTTCGCTCACGGTTCGACATTCCTGACTCCCATCCTCACCAACACGCTGCTCTACGCCGTCGGCACGGTGGTGATCGCCCTCTCGGGCTCCGTCATCATCGCCAACTGCATCAACAACCTCCGTTTCCAGGGGATGTGGCGGACGCTCTACTTCCTCCCGATCGTGACGACCGTGGTCGCCGTCGGCAACGTCTGGAAGTACATGTACGAACCGGGCGGCCTGGTCAACGGAGTGCTCAACGCTCTCGGATTCCCCTCCATCGCCTTCCTCCAGGATCCCGATACGGCACTCCCGTCCGTCGTGGTGGTACAGGCCTGGGCGTCCGTGGGAACCGCGATCCTGATCCTCACCGCCGGCCTGAAGTCCATCCCCGAGACCTATTACGAGGCCGCCGAGCTGGACGGCGCGGACAAATTCACCACCTTCTGGCGGATCACCCTGCCGCTCCTCCGCCCGTCCCTTCTCTTCGTCTGCATCACCCAATTCATCACGGGACTGCAGTCGTTCGCCCTCATCAACGTCATGACGGGCGATGGCGGACCGGGTGATGCGACCAACGTCGCGGCCCTGGAGATGTACCAACAGGCCTTCACGTATGGCGACTGGGGCGTCGCCGGCGCCGCCGCGTTCGTGCTGTTCCTGGTGATCGTGCTGATCACGATGGCGCAACTCCGGCTGTTCCGCCGCAAGGGAGAGGACGCCTGAATGGCCCGCATCCGCCGCCGCTTCCCCTGGACGTCGTACGCCCTGGTGGGCATCGGTGCCGTCCTCACCCTCGTGCCCTTCCTCGACATGCTGCTGACCTCGTTCAAAGGCCCCGGCGAGTACGGCAAGCTTCCCTACCGTTTCCTCCCCGAGGCCTTCGATTTCTCGAACTACCGGGATGCGGCAGAGCAGTTGAACCTTCCGCTGCTTTTCCGCAACAGCGTCATCGCCACCGCGCTCATCACCGGCTCCATCATCATGACGTCCTCGCTGGCCGGCTATGCGCTCGCCAAACTCCGGTTCCCCGGCCGGGACCTGGTATTCCGCCTGGTCCTCTCGACGATGATGTTCCCGCCCTTCATCTTCTTCATCCCGCACTTCCTGATCCTGGTGCACTGGCCGGGTGCCGGCGGCAACGACCTGCTCGGTCGCGGCGGCGCGGGCCTCACCGTCAGCCTCGCCGCGCTCGTCATGCCCTTCCTGGTATCAGGATTCGGAATCTTCCTGATGCGGCAGTTCATCATCTCGATCCCGGACGAAATGCTGGAGGCGGCCCGTATCGACGGTGCCGGTGAATTCACCGTCTGGTGGCGCATCGTGATGCCCCAGACCAAACCGGTCGTCGTCACCCTCGCCCTGCTCACCTTCGTCAACGCCTGGAACGAATACATCTGGGCGCTGCTCGTCTCGACCGCCAACCCGCGCCTGATGACGCTCCCGGTCGGTATCCAGATGCTGCAGAGCTACCTCGACCCCGACCGTACGGTGCCCGTCATGATGGCCGGCCTGGTCCTCAGCATCCTGCCGATCCTGCTGCTCTTCCTGCTGCTGCAAAAGCACTACATCCGCGGCGTCATGCTCAGCGGACTGAAGTGACGAACTCAGCCGGCCGGTCCGGTCCGACGGCCCACATCTCAGTCGTGTAACAGCGTCCGATGAGCGGCTGTTACACGGCTGACAGGCCACCGAGAAGCGTCACTCATAGCTTCTGACACGCCGACCGATCCACACGAACCGGAGCCAGCCATGAAGCGCAGCACGACCACGTCCATGACCCCCGCCCGCCGCAGGAAGACCGTCATAACCGCCGCCCTGGCCGGCGCCGCCGCCCTCGGTCTGCTCGCCACCGCCCAGGCGGCCGGCGCCGCACCCGCCCCGGAGCACACCGCCCCCACCGCGAGCGCCGCCCGTACGGACACCTCCCCGTACGTCATCAACCACTACGGCGAGGAGAACGCCGACAAGGGACGCGCCGAGCGCAGCCCCAAGAACCTGGTGCTCTCCGAGTTCACCTCGATCAACGGGGTCAGCTGGCAGCAGTGGGGCGCGAAGAAGGCCGTGGGCACCGGAAAGGTCACCGGCACCTGGTGTCTCGACACCTGCCTCGACAAGCCGCTGAAGGCGACCGTCACGCTCTCCGACCCCAAGACCGTGAACGGCAGGAAGGTCTTCTCCACCTTCACGCTGAAGCTGTCCGGGAAGCCCGGAGCGTACGATTCCGAAGATCTCCAGGGCAAGCGCCCGCTCGCCACCAGCTGACCCGAAAGGCCGCCGCCTCCCGATGAACAAGCCCATGGCCGTGGCCACCGTCATCGCGCTGGCGCTGACGGCCGTGGGCACCGTCGGATGCGGCCCCGACCGGCTGCACATCGAGGGCCCGGCCCCGAAGCCCACCCAGGCCGCCGGACCGGTCTACGTCTCCGACACCCTGGGCCACCCGCTGCGCCGCCCGACGCGTATCGGCCTCACCGAGTTCAGCACGCTCACCCAGCTGAGCTGGCGGTCCTGGGGCAAGCCGAAGGCCGTCGCCACAGGAAAGTTGAGCGGCAGTTGGTGCATCCCCCAGTGCACCGACTCCCCGTATCCGGCCACCATCGAGCTCAGCCGCCTGGAGCGGCAGGAGAACGTCTCCTACTACACCCGCGCCACCGTACGGTCCGCCCACCTCCCGCCCGCCGACACGGGGGAAGACCTGCGCAACGTCCGCCTGCCCGTCCCCGAGCCCTAGGAACCGCCAGCGATGACCGATGTGCTGCTCGTGGAGGACGACCCGCTGCTCCGTGAGGCCACCCAGCTGTCCCTGGAGCGCTACGGATACCAGGTGCGCACCGCCGCCGACGGCCACGCCGGGCTGGCGCAGTTCCGTGACCGCGCCCCCGATGTCGCCGTCCTGGACGTGATGCTGCCCCACCTCGACGGAGTCAGCCTGGTGCGCCGCATCCGCGAGGAGAGCCGGCTGCCGGTGCTGATGATCTCCGCCCGCACCGACCCGGTGGACGTCGTCCTCGGCCTTGAGGCCGGCGCCGACGACTACCTGACCAAGCCCTACGACATCCCCGTACTCGTCGCCCGGATCCGCTCCGCGCTGCGCCGGGCCGCCGACTTCGCCCAGGCCGCCCCGCAGGAGGAGGAGACGCTGCTCCGCTTCGGCGACCTCACCGTGAACACCGCCTCCGTTGAGGTGTGCCTCGACGGCCGGCTGCTCGAACTCACCCCCACCGAACGCAAAATGGTGCTGGAATTCGCCGCTCAGCCGGGCGTGGTGCTCTCGCGGACCGCCCTGCTGGAGCGGGTGTGGGACTACGCCTGGGGCGGCGACACCCGTGTCGTCGACGTCCATGTGCAACGGCTCCGCGCCAAGATCGGCCGCGACCGCATCGCGACCGTCCGCGGCTTCGGCTACAAGCTGGTGCCCTGACCGCCATGGGACTGCGCACCACGGCCGCCCTGGTCATCGCCGGAACCGCGATCGTCGCCACGCTCATCGGGCTTCTGGTGCACCAGCGCACCGCCGAGGACCAGCGGGAGAACGCCGCCCGCGTGATCGACGCGAAGCTCGTCGAGTCGGTGAGCGAATACGCCTCGGGAACGGACACCGGTGCCCTGATCAACCCCTCGAACCTGCCCGCCCCGCTGCGCAGAGCCATCACCGACCGCCCCGTGCGCGCCACCTACCTCCACACCCCCGGCGGCTCCGCCGACGCGGTGATGTGGGCCGCCACCCGCAGCGACCACGACATCGTCGCCGTCCGGCGCTCCTACGCTCCGCAGGCCCGTGCCCTCGCCGATCTCGACCGGGTGCTGATCGGCTCCGGCGCGACCGTCGCCGCGCTCGGCTGTGTGCTGAGCACCATCGTGGTGATCGGTCTGGGGCGGCGTATCGGCGCCTCCGCGCGTACCGCGCAGCAGATCGCGGACGGCGATCTGACCGCCCGGGTCCGGCCCAGGGGCAAGGACGAGATCGCCCGGCTCGGCGCCGCCGTCAACACCATGGCCGACGCCCTGAGCGCCCGCCTGGAGGCCGAGCGCCGCGTCACCGCCGACATCGCCCACGAACTGCGCACGCCCGTGGCCGGCCTGGTGACCGCCGTCGGTCTCCTCCCGCCCGGCCGCCCGACCGAGCTGGTCCGAGGCGGCGTGGACACGCTGCGCAACCTGGTGGAAGACGTCCTTGAGGTGGCCCGCCTGGACGTACCGGGCGTCGAGCAGGCGCAGCGTGAGGAGGTACTGCTGAGCGCGCTGGCCCACCGGGCCGCCGCGCTGGCCGGCGGCGAGGTCGAAGTGGAGGTACGCGGCGAAGCCGTGGTGGAAACCGACCCCCGCCGGGTCGAGCGCATCCTGGCCAACCTGGTCGCCAACGCCCGCCGCCACGGCGCCCCGCCGGTCGTGGTGGAAGCCGACGGCACCGCGGTACGGGTACGGGACCAGGGCCCCGGCTTCCCCGCCGACCTGCTGGCCCAGGGCCCGCAGCGCTTCCGTACCGGCGCCCGCGAACGCGGCACCGGCATCGGCCTGGGCCTGACCATCGTCGACGGCCAGGCGCGGGTGCTCGGCGCCGAGGTGACGTACGAGAACCTGCCGGGGGGCGGGGCGCAGGCGACCCTCGACCTCACTCGGGCCGCGTCGGCACAGCCGGGGTGAACAGCCTTCGCGGGTTGCCGGTCAGCATCCGCCGGACATCCGCGTCGGGGACGCCGAGTTCCCGCAGTTCCGGTACGACGCGCCGGTGCACCGTGGTGATGCCGCCGGGCAGCGCCCGGTCTCCCGGTTCGTCCTGGAACCAGTCGATGAAGCATGGGGCGTCATGTCCCAGGAAGAGCTGGTCCGCGTAGCCCCGGCGGCACAGTTCGGCGACGACGCCCACCCGCTTCGCGTGCGGAAGGAGGAAGTCGTACCCGAACCGGTCCATGCCGAGGTTCACCCCCTCGCCGAGCAGGCGCTCCAGATAGTCCAGGTCGTCGGTGTCCCCGCTGTGGCCGATCAGGATCCGCTCGGGGGGCACGCCCAGGCCGGTGAGTTCCTTGGCCAGCCGCAGTCCGGTGGCGGTCCGTGCCTCGCAGTGCGAGATGACCGGCACTCCGGTCTCCCGCTGGGCCTGTGCGGCGGCCCGGATCGCGCGCAGTCCGTCGGGGCTGGGCTCCGGGGTGTCCAAGGTGCACTTGACCATGGCGGCACGGACCGAGGTCGCCCCGACGCCGGTGCGGATATCGCGCAGAAAGATCTCTGTGAGTACGTCGGTGGCGTCGGCGCCGCGTGGCGCGCGATGGCGGAACCAACCGGGCAGTTCCTCATGGACGTACACGCCCGTCGCGACCAGCAGATGGACGTTGGTCCGCTCGGCGACCCGCTCGACCAGCGCCACATCACGGCCCTGGCCGATGATGGTGCCGTCGACCACGCTGCCCACGCCGGCCCGCCCGGCCTCGGCGAGGACCGACACGGCGTGGTCGACCAGGCGCTCGGCGTCGGGCGGATGCGGCAGGTTGTTCCGCATCTCCGGGCTGAGCACGAAGACATGCTCGTGGACGAGGGTCGCTCCGAGGTCGGCGGCCGCGACGGGACCGCGTACGGAGTGGACCTGGTCGTGCGGCACGTCCGGCATGGTGCCCGCCTTCCTTCGGAATCCGGTTCTCCGGTGGAGTCTTCCGGGGGTTCCTTGAGCCCGGCTCGACAGCGCCTCAAGCACCTGAGGTCAGGCTGGCGGATGCCGCTCGACGCGGCACGCCAGAGAGGAATGATGCGATGACGGCCCTGACGGATGAGAACCCCATCGAAGCGGAGGCGGCGAGCGCCATGGCGCGGATCCTCGCCCCGGGGCTGGATGATCCGTACCCCCTGTACGCCTGGCTGCGGACGCACGCACCGGTGTACTTCAGCGAAGCGCTGGGGGCGTATGTGCTGACCCGGTACGCCGACTGCGAGCGGGTCCTGAGGAACCCCGCGGACTTCCCCGCCGCGGCGGAGTCCGACTTGATGCGGATGCTGCCGCAGGCCGGTGAGCACGAGGCGTACCGGGTGCTGCTGACCTCGGTCGTCAACCGGAATCCGCCGGACCACACCCGGCTGCGCCGGCTGGTGGCCAGGGCCTTCACCCCGCGCCGGATCGAGGCGCTCAAGCCCGATGTGGACCGGATCGCGGCGGGACTCGTCGCGGAGGTCGCGGCGCGGGGCGAGCGGGGCGGAACGGTGGACCTGCACAGCGTGCTGGCGGTGCCCGTGCCGCTGCATGTCGTCGCGCAGCTGCTGGGGGTCCCCGAGGAGGACCGGCAGCGGCTCGCCGACCTGGTGCCCAGGATGATCAATGTCATCGATCCGGCGGCTGACCACGCGGCCATGGCCGACGCCGACCAGGCGTTCCACGAGCTGGGCGACTGTCTGTGGCAGGTGGTGGAGGCCCGTCGCAAGGAGCCGCGGGACGACCTCATCTCGGCGCTGGTGGCGATCGGGGAGCAGGACGGGGACCGGCTCACCGACGACGAGCTGCGGACCATGCTCTTCACGCTGTGGGCCGCCGGCTTCGAAACGGCGGCCACGGCGATCGACATCTGCGTGCTCACGCTCCTGGCGCACCCGGAGCACCGGCAGAGCCTCCAGCGGTATGAGGACGCGCTGCGCTTCGTCGACGAGGTCCTGCGGTGGGATGTGGCCGGGCAGATCTCGACCGGCTTCCGGTTCGCCGCCCGGGACACCGACTTCGGCGGCTTCACCGTCCCTGCGGGCGCCCAGATCCGGCTTCTCTTCGGCGCCGCCAACCGCGACCCCGAAGTGAACCCGGATCCGGACCGGTTCGATCCGTTCCGGGAGAATCCGCGTTCCCTGGCCTTCGCGACGGGCATTCACCACTGCCTGGGCGTGAACCTGGCCCGGATGGAGATGGCGGCCGTGCTCACGGCGATCGCGACGTCCCTGCCCGGGCTCGCCCTGGCCGGCCCGCCGGTACGCCGCCGGTCGGTGCCGCTGCGGGACTTCCTGTCCGTGCCGGTACGGGTCTGAGCGCGCGCGGACGCATCCGCAGACAGCGGACGCATCCGCCCGCTGTC
>NZ_JBFAIP010000117.1:0-17612 GCF_040654775.1 Streptomyces sp. NPDC050636 | reverse complement strand
GACCGGAGTACACCGGTCTGCGGGCGGTTTCGCACGAGGGGGGAGTGCGGCGGCGCCTCGTCCAGGGCCTGTCGGCTGGATCAGGGTCGGACGGACCCTAGCTCCGCGCCTCCGCCGCCACCGGTTTCGGGATCAGGAACGACGTCGCGATGGCGGCGGCCATGATGACGACGCCCGCGATCATGCCGGCGACGTACCCGGACGGCGACGCCGGGTCGGCGGGCAGGGCCGCCGTCTGGACCGCGAAGAGCACCGCGAAGCTCAGTCCCGCACCGAGGTTGAACGCGCCCGCGTTGAGGCCGGGGAGGAAGCCCGGGTTCTCGCTGGGGGACAGGACGATGCCGAGTCCGTTGAGGACGATGTTCGCGACGCCCGCGTACGTGATGCCCACGAGCAGCGACGCCGCCAGGAGCAGTACGCGTGAATGGCCGTCGATGGTGACGAGCATCAGGACGACGGTCGCCACCGAGCCGATGAGGCCGAGCCGCAGAATGCGGCCGTAACCGAACGTGGCGGCGAGGCGGCCGGCGACCGGGCCCATGGCCAGTCCGGCGAGGGCGTACGGGGTCAGGGTCCACCACGCGGACTGCTCGGCGGTCATGCCGAGTCCGGCCTGCGCGTCCTGGGCGAACGCCGGGATCAGCCCGTTCATGACGGCGAACACGCCGGTCATGGTGAGCACGGTGGTGAGCAGGGTCGCCCACGTCGCGCGCTGCTTGAGGTGCCGGGTGGCGACCAGCGGGTGCCCGCTGCGGTTCTCCGTCCGCCAGAACAGCGCGAAGGCGGCTGTCGTCAGGACGACGAGGCCGGCGATCAGCGGCCAGTTGGCGGCGGCGAGCTTGCCCGCCTCGTTCAGCGCGATCAGCAGCGAGCCGACCGAGACGACGAGGAGGGCCACTCCGGGCCAGTCCATTCGGGTCGCCGCGGCCGCCCGGGACTCCGGGGTCAGGGTGGCGACCAGGACCGCGGCGAGCGCCGCGACGACCGCCATCGCCCAGAAGACCGACTGGAAGCCGTGGTTGTCGGCGAGGTAGCCGCCCGCGAGGGAGTCGACACCTGCGATACCGCCGTTGACGGCGGTGATCACGCCGAGCAGGGTGCCGTACCGCTTCGGCTCCTGCACCTCGACCCGCAGCATGATCAGACACAGCGGGACGACCGGGCCGGACACACCCTGGATGACGCGGCCGGCGAACAGCATCGGCACGCTCGTCGCCAGCGCGGCGACCACACATCCGATGACCATCAGGGCCAGCATTCCGGCCAGGACCTTACGACGGCCGATGACATCGCCCAGCCTCGGCAGGAACAGCGAGAACAGGGCCGCCGAGGTGAAGAACGCGGTCTGGGTGAGGCCGATCTCGGCGGAGCTGGCGCCGAGGGTGTCCTCGATGCTCTTCAGCGCAGGGCTGAGCATGCTCGCATTGAGCTGGAAGGCGAAGCAGGCCGTGAGCAGCGCGGCGAGGAGCACGCCGATCCGGACGCCGGATCCGCCGCCCTTCACCTCGGTGGGGCCCTGGGAGGTGGAGACGTTCATGCCGGTGGAAGTGGTGGAGGTGCTCATGCCTGGACGTCGCCGATCCGCTCAAGGGCGTCCACCACGAGGTTCCAGAACCGCTCGTGGTCGAGCTTGACCGCGACCTGGGTGGTGCAGTCGGCCGGGGCCGGCGAACGGAAGTCCGCCACCGTCATCCCGAGGGTCAGACCACCGGTGAGCTCGATGTCCACAGGGGCCTTGCGCACCGTCATGACATCCGGGTCGATCACATACGCGACCGCGCACGGGTCGTGCACCGGCGGGAACTCGAAGCCCTGGTTCTCCCGGTAGGCCTCGCGGAACCAGTCCAGCAGCTCCAGGACGAACTGCGCCGGCCTGGTGCCGACCGCGGCGATCTTCGCTTCGACATCGGGAGTCGCCAGCGCCTGGTGCGTGAGGTCGAGGCCGACCATGGTGAGCGGCCACTTCTCGTTGAAGACGATATGGGCGGCCTCGGGGTCGATCTTGATGTTGAACTCGGCGACCGCGCTCCAGTTGCCCTCGTGGTACCCGCCGCCCATCAGGACGACCTCGCGCACCCGCTCGGCGATCCGGGGCTCCTTGCGTACGGCCAGCGCGATGTTCGTCAGACCGGCCGTCGGGACGATGGTGATCTCACCGGGCTCGTGGGACATCACGGTGTCGATGATCAGGTCGACGGCGTGCCGGCGGTCCAGCTCGATGGCCGGCTCGGGCAGCTCCGGGCCGTCGAGGCCGGTCTCGCCGTGGATGTCCGGCGCCGTCTCGACCTTCCGTACCAGCGGGCGCGGGCAGCCGGCCGCGAAGGGCACACCGGTGATCCCGGCGATCCGCGCCACGGACAGGGCGTTGCGGGTCACCTTCTCCAGCGTCTGGTTCCCGACCACGGTCGTGACGGCGACCAGCTCGATGCCGGGGTTGCCGTGGGCCAGGAGCATGGCGATCGCGTCGTCGTGCCCCGGGTCGCAGTCGAGGATGATCTTTCTGGCCAACGGAAGAGCCCCTTCGCTCTGCTGCTCTGCGCTCTGCTGCGCTGCGCACGGTGTTGCGGGTGACGTCGAAATCTCTGCGAGCGCCTCAGCGCTGCCACCGCTGGAAAACGTTCTCCGGAAATTTCGCTCATCGTTCCGCCCGATGTCAACGCAGTGTGAGCAACACGACCGGATGCTCCCGTCATGTTCCCCGGATACCTCACTTTCCGGCACTGGACAGGCGCAGGCCCGGTGATAACGTTTGCCGCCAACTCCGGGCGGTGCCCTCTGTTTCCCGGCCGATGCCAGGATCGGGGCCCGCGTCGCGCAGCAGCACGCGACCGTGACAGAGCCTTCCGAGCGCGTGACCGAGCCTTGACCGAGCGAAGGGGCACACCACCGTGGCCGAAGTCACCCTGAGGGATGTCGCCCGCGCATCGGGCTGCTCCGTTGCCACGGTGTCCCGGGTGCTGGCCGGCACCCGTCCGGTCGGCGCCGAGACCGCCCGCACGGTACGGGAGGCGGCCGAGCGTCTGGGCTACCGGCCCAACCAGGTGGCCCGCGCCCTGCGCAGCCGCTCCACCGGCACCGTCGGTCTGGTCCTGCCGCAGATCACCAACCCCTTCTTCCCCGCGCTCGTTCGGGAGTTGGAGCACGCCCTGCATGCGGAGGGGCGTGCCGTACTGCTCGCCGACTGCGACGACGATCCGGTGACCGAGGCGGCCCGGATCGGCGCGTTCCTGGAGCGGCAGGTCGATGCGCTGCTGGTCATACCCGTCGACGAGCGGCGCAGCCGGGACGCGGTGGCGAGTGCGGCCGCCCGGGTGCCGCTGGTGCTGCTCGACCGCGGCTGTGGCCCCGGCGTCGCCGATTCGGTCGCCGTCGACAACGCGGCCGGTATGGCCCTCGTGCTGGAGCATCTGGCTGCCACGGGCCGCCGTCGTCCCTGTTTCGTGGGAGCGGCCGGGACCGCGTCGGCGGCGGTCGAGCGGCGCACCGCGTACGAGGCGGGGGCGGGGGCTCTTGGCCCGGAGGCTGCGGGGCGCGTCGAACTCGGCGACTTCTCGGTGGAGTGGGGGCGCGCCGCGGTGGACCGGATCTGGCCGTCCGGTCCGGCCGGACGGCTGGATGCCCTCGTATGCGCCAATGACCTCATCGCGGTCGGTGCGCTGCAACGGCTGCGGCAACTGGGCGCGGACGTCCCGGGCGAGGTCGTCGTCACCGGCTTCGACGACATCCCGCTCGCCGGCCTCGCGGACCCGGCGCTGACCACCGTCCGGCAGCCGGCCGCCGAACTGGCCGCCGAGGCCGCCTGGTTGCTCGCCCGCCAGCCGGCCGGCGGAGGGGTCGGATCGCGGCGGACCGTCCGGCTCGCGCCCGAACTCGTCGTGCGCGCCTCCAGTGGGTCCGGAGCCACACCGGCGAAGTGATGCGCCTTGCGGCCCGGACGGGGTCGGTCCGCCCTCTTGACCGTACGCGGTCAGCGAGTAAAGTCTAGACCAATTGGCGGTCATGCCTACGGGACGCCGTGCTCGGAGTCGGCCCCGGGCGGGGCGGGCGTGGGATGCCGCCGTGGAACACCCTCGCGTCATCCACCCCCACACTCAACGAGGCTTCCCGGGGCGGACATACGGCGCCCGTGGCGGCGTCGGGTCCCCTGTTCTCGCGTGGTGGCCTCCATCGCGAAAGGGTTGACATGAACCGGAAAAGAAGGCTGGCTCTCGCCATCGGCGCGGGAATTGCTCCACTCCTCGTCGTGACCATGCCGGCCAGCCCGGCCAGCGCGCACGGATATGTGTCCTCGCCGCCCAGCAGGCAGGCGCAGTGCGCCGCGGGCACCGTCGAATGCGGACCGATCAAGTGGGAGCCGCAGAGCGTCGAGGGCCCCAAGGGGCTGACCAGTTGCAGCGGCGGCAACAGCCAGTTCGCCGAACTCGACGATGACTCAAAGGGCTGGGAGGTCACCCCGGTCGGCAGTTCCCAGTCCTTCAACTGGAAGCTGACGGCCCGTCATTCGACCAGCACCTGGCAGTACTTCGTCGGCGGCCAGAAGGTCGCGGAATTCGACGACGGTGGCGCACAGCCTCCCGAGACCGTCTCGCACACCGTCAACTTCGGTGGCTTGACCGGCAAGCAGAAGGTCCTGGCGGTCTGGAACATCGCCGATACCGCGAACGCCTTCTACGCCTGTATCGACGTCAACATCGGCGGCTAGACACCGTCATCGGTGGCCGACCGCTCCCGGTATCGCGCACCGGCGCGTGATACCGGGAGCGGCGTTTCGGGCTGCGGCACCTCCGGATCGCATGGACCGTGGTGCAGCAGGGCCGAGTTGAGGTTGGCGCGGCCTCCATGCGCGGCATCCGGCGAACCGGTGGCAGGGCGGGGGAGGCGTGGGTCGGGAGGTACAGGGGGTGCGTGGCTGTCCCGTCCCCTCCTCCGAGCAGGTGGAACGTGTCAGGTGCGGCGGGCGCACCCGTTACGATCAGCCCATTCATGGCCGTTCGTTCGTGGCCGTCGCCGGGAGGAAGAGATGGGCCTGTTCCGCCGAGGACCGAAGCGGGATTCCCGCGACCTCGCACGCGATGCGGAGTTCACCTTCTTCTCCGAGCGGGAGGGCGGCGTCTTCAGATCGCAGGTCCGGCAGGCCTTCGCCGAGCACGGCCTCGAAGTCACCGCCTACGCGGGGGTGGTCACCGATTCGGCGGGCCGTCAGTTCGGCCTCGGCAATCTCGCGGCGGTGTGCCACCGCGACCGGCGCGGCGAGCGCTGCTGGCCCGCGCTGATCCGTGACCACGTCGGCAAGGTCCTGCGCACGATGGACGGCCCGCAGCCGCTGGAGATCCTCTCCGAGGACGAGATCCGGGCCTGCCTCTTCCCCCGTGTCGTCGCCCAGGAGACGCTGCCCGACTCGGACTCCTTCCGGTACGGCCGGCAGCCCGCCCCGGGGCTGCGTGAAGTGCTCGCACTCGATCTGCCCGAGGCGGTGCAGATGCTGAGCGAGGACTCGCTTTCCGACCTCGGGGACGTGGCCGAGCTGCGCATCCGGGCGATGAACAATCTGCGCGCGCTGCCGGTCGAGGGGCACGAAACGGTGCGGCGCGGCGACGGCTCGGCGTTCGAGGTGCTGCTCGGTGACTCCTTCTTCACCGCGAGCCGGGTGCTGGTGCTGGACGAGCTGGTACAGCGGATCATGGGTACCGAGCTGACGCCGGACGGGGCGCTGGTCGCGATGCCGTTCCGGCACCAACTCGCCTTCCACCGCATCCACGACGCACAGGTCATCCCGGCATTGCAGGCCATGGCGCAATTCGCCGCGGCCGGTCATGAGGACGCCGCGGGCGCGATCAGCCCCAGTGTGTTCTGGTGGCGCCGCGGCGTGATGACCCCGCTGAGCGAGCCGGACGGCGAGGGGCTGCGGGTGCTCGTGGACGGGGACTTCCAGGAGCTGCTGGAGCGACTGGTACAGGACGACGCCTGAGGGGCCGGTGAGGCGGCAGGCCCTCCCGATCACACATCGGCCCAGAATTTCTTGCGGAATTTTCACAGCAGGGGAACCTCAGCTGCCTCCCGCCCGTTCTTCTCAGTGAGGCCCCGTGCCATCCCCCGTGCGCGGGGCCTCACCATGTCTCCAGCTATCTCTGGCTATCTTCGGCCGCTTCTGATGTCTGCTGCTGGTCGCCGAGCCGGGCCCGTTCCTCCTCGGTCAGCAGCCGGGAGCGGATCAGGAACCGGACGCCTTCGGGTGCTTCCAGGGAGAAGCCGCTACCCCGCCCCGGTACGACATCGACTGTCAGATGCGTATGCCGCCAGCGGCTGAACTGGTCCGCGGACATCCAGAACCCCACCGGCTCCGGCATCCCTTCCACCGCCAGCCGCGCCAGCAGCACATCCGACGATCCCGTACGGAATTCCCCCGCCGGGTAACACATCGGGGCACTGCCGTCACAGCAGCCGCCGGACTGGTGAAACATCAGCGGCCCGTGCTGATCCCGCAGCAGACGCAGCAGCTCGGTGGCCGCCGCGCTCAGCGCGACCCGCGAGACATCGTCCGCCCCGTCCGTCTCCCGACCCGCAGTTCCTCCTTCGACCCCTCCGTCCACCCCTCCGTCCACCCTTCCGTCCATCAGAAGCAGCCCAGCTTCTTGGCGGCGTGCCTGACCAGCAGATTCTTGGTCTCATGGTGATACATGGGCCGACAACCCCTTCTCGACCAGCGGAACAGCAGTGCCTCAGTGAACTCCTCCCAACGTTGCGAGGTGGTTGCATGGCCAGGGCGGAAACGGATCTGCCGGTTGAGGTGGTGA
Organism: Streptomyces sp. NPDC050636; assembly: GCF_040654775.1. Classification (NCBI taxonomy): domain Bacteria; kingdom Bacillati; phylum Actinomycetota; class Actinomycetes; order Kitasatosporales; family Streptomycetaceae; genus Streptomyces; species Streptomyces sp. NPDC050636. The sequence continues at coordinate 10,818 of NZ_JBFAIP010000117.1, read as the reverse complement.
TGGTCAGTCAGTTTCCTTTGGTGCCCGGCACGTTGATCGACGAGCCGACCGCACGCAGAGCACCGGGTGTGTGGCCCTGCCCCAGCCGATCTCGCGGCGGTAACTGCCGAGGAGCCCCGCAGGGTCTAGGCGCCCCTTGTCGCGCGCCGCCGGGTCGTCGGGAAGGGGGGGTTGGGGTGTGACGTACTGGGCGACGGCCGGGCAGTTCGCCTCGCAGGGGGCCCGTACGCGGCCGGCTCCGGCGGGACGCACCAGACGCCGGTGCCGCCCGAGGTGGTGGCGCCGCTGGTGCCGCGGTGGCCCATGTCGGCAAGGATGACGTCCGCCCCGCCGCCGACCGCCAGGAACGTCGGTGGTCAGGTCGAGTCCGGTCATACCGGCCGCCCCTCTCCCGAGGCGGCCGTGGCCAGCCGGTTGGCGGGGCGGGGCAGGCCGTAGTGCTCGCGCAGGGTGCGGCCGGTGTACTCGGTACGGAACAGCCCGCGTCGCTGGAGGACCGGCACGACCTGGTCGACGAAGTCCTCCGATGAACGGCGTGACTGTGGATCCGTTGATCCAGTCCGCAGAATTGGCCAGTGCATGGCTGGTCTCCGAGGATGCCTCCGCGTCCGACTATTTGCTCGTACAGACCACGGAGGTGCCCACCGCCGAGGAGAAGGAACAACTCGCGGCGCTCGGCGTGGTGATCCATGAATACGTTCCGGAGAGCACCTATCTGTGCGGCTACCGGCCCGCCGACCTGGAGGCCGTGCGTGCACTGCCCTTCGTGGCCTGGTCGGACTTGTATCTCAAGGGGTTCAAGATCGCCCCGTCGCTGCGGCCGTCGTCCCGGCTGCGGCCGGCCGTCGCCGTCCTGGCCGATCCCCTTGAGACGGCCGGGCCCCGCACCCGCACGGTCGACGTCGTCCTCCATGAGGACGTCGACGCGGGGTCGGACGGAGTGCGGGAGCGGATCGCCGGGGCGGCCGGAGTCGGCACCGGTGATCTCCAGCCCAACCACCGCAAGGTGCGTATGACGGTCCGCGAGCAGGACCTGTCCGCGCTGGCCTCCCTCGACGAGGTACGGCATGTGGAGGAGGCCCCGGAGGTGGGGCTGTACAACACCGTCGCCAGGACGCTGATGCGCACCCAGGTGTCGCTCAACGGCACCAGGTTCCGGGGCGAGGGGCAGGTCGTGGCCGTCGCCGACACCGGCTTCGACCTCGGGTCCACGACAGATGTGCACCCGGCGTTCACCGGCCGGGTCAAGCGTCTGATCGCCCTCGGCCGTACGAGCCCCAAGCGGGCGGACGACCCCGACGGGCACGGAACCCACGTGGCGGGATCGGTCCTGGGCGACGGGACGTCGGCGTCGATGGGCGGCGCCGTCACGGGCACGGCTCCCGAGGCAAAGCTGGTCCTGCAGTCCCTCCTGGACAAGAACGGCAAACTCGGCGGCGTCCCGCTCGATCTGCGCGACCTGTTCGACCCGCCGTTCCTGCAGGACGGGGCGCGGATCCACACCAACTCGTGGGGCCCGATCGACCCGAGTCTGCCGTACGACTCCAGCGCGTTCGAGGCCGACAAGATGGTCTGGGACAACAAGGAATTCGTCATCTGCTTCGCGGCGGGCAACGATGGCCACGACCAGGACCGTGACGGTCACATCAACCAGGCGTCCGTCAGCGGGCAGGCAGGAGCCAAGAACTGCATCACCATCGGTGCCAGTGAAAGCAGCCGCCCTGACATCTCCAAGACCTATGGCCAGTTGGACGGCATCTCGTTCCCCGCCAACCCGATCCGTGACGACCTGATGGCGGACAACCCGGACGGGATGGCGGCCTTCAGCAGCCGTGGCCCGTCCCAGGAAGGACGCTTCAAGCCCGATGTCGTCGGCCCAGGCACCTCGATCCTGTCGGCGCACTCCCGTGTGGCGGGGACCGACATTCGCTTCGGTGTCTCCTCGGACCCCGCGTTCTCCATGCTCATCAACGGCGCGGAGGACCTCCGGGGCCAGTACAGCCCCACCGAGGCGGGCGCCTCCCCGAACAACAATTCCGGGTTCGGCCGCGTCAACCTCGAACGTTCCGTCATCTTCCCGGGGAGCGGCGACCGGGCGGGCTTCGCCGACGAGGATGAGCTGGAGCAGGGCGAGAAACGCTCGTTCCCCATCACGATCCCGGAAGGGGCCGATCGCAACAACATCGAACAGGTCCGGTGGCAGGCCATCCCCGCCGGGGAAGCCGAAGTCGTCGTCCGCGCCCACCGGATCACCCAGTTCGCGCAGCCGTACGCCGTTGCCTGGCGCGTCTCCTGACCTGTACTCGTCGGCGACGCGCTGGTGGTTGGTGATGTCATGGGTGGGCCGCAGGCTTCAACGCGGCCGCGGTGCGCCGATGGCAAGCCTGCGGAAGCCCATCACTCGCTGTTCCCGGGGAACGTGAAGCCCAGGTGCTCATGGAGAGCGTCTGCCTGCTCGCGGGTGGCAAGGACCATGATGCTGTCGTAGCCGCGGTTCGGCTTGCGTTCGAAGTCGACGCACCGCCATGAGCGGGGGTCGTCGTCATGGGCGGTCTCGTAGATGGCCTCGCAGGCCGCCTCATGGTCGTAGTAGTCCTCCGCGAAGTGCTCGGCGTCGATGGACACGAGCTTGCCGTTTCGTTCGAACTCCAGGCGATCGAAGCGGCCGCCCTCGTAATCGCCTTCGACCTCGATGAGCCGGACGTTGGTGATGGTGACTTTGCCGCCGGCGACCTCGGCCGCCTCTCGCAACAGGCTCTCGTAGCCGTCGTAGATGGAGTCGATGTCGTCGGCGTGGACCGAGACCGCCACGCCGAAGGCTTCGAGGGCAGAAGCCGCCGAGTAGTGCTCCAGGCTGTCGTTCGCGTAGTTGACGGCGCCTTCAAGGACGCTGTGCATCTTCTCCTCGGACACCATGCCGATCTCGTGAAGGACCGCACCTATCCGCGTGTACGTAATCGATGAAGTGTTCGACATGGAGAGGATCTTGCCAGACGGGCGGCCTCCTCGTGTCCAGTTCGGGTCGGAACCCCCGCACACGCCAACGGCCCGTCCCCAGGGACGGGTTCGGGTGGCCCGGCGGCTTTCCCCAAGGGGTGGTGTCAGGCCGGCCCGAGTCCGGTGGACAGGGGCAGGGCTACCAGGATGAGCCGAAGGACCCGCGGGTTTGGGCGGGGCCCGCAGCCCTGCTGCGCCGCCCGCAAGGTGGAGACGGGTCTCAGCCCCGCAGTGCCGCGCGCAGGGACAGTCCGTGGTGGCGGTGCAGCCGGTACACCTCCCAGGCGGACAGCGCCGTCACGGTCACCGGCGCGCCCATCATGAAGGCGATCCGGGCGAGCGGCGGGACGTTCTCGTAGGCTCCCGTGGCCACGTCCATGATCGCCATCTCCCACACCAGGAAGGTGGCGAGGATGGGCGGCACCATCTCGTGGATGTCGGCCGTGCGGAAGACATGCACGAGCGAGAGCCCGATGCCGTAGATCGCGAAGCCGAGCGACCACAGGGCCAGCAGCGCGATGACCACCTTGCCGGGTATGCCCACGAAGTCCCGGAAACCCTCCAGCTCCGGCGCCATCGCCAGCGGGAACGTGAACATGGAGACGACCACGGCCGCCACCGCGCCGAGCGACTTCAGGGCGCGGCGCAGATAGACGTACCGCAGTCCGCCATGGGCCGCGGCACAGAAGGCGCCGACGACGACGGGGAAGGTGCAGATCAGCACCCCGACGCTGATCCAGCTCTGGTTGAAGCGCTCGGAGACGACGTCGGCCGCTTTCCCCGCGTCGCTGATCGCGCTGTATGCGACCGTCAGCCACACCCAGGCGACCACGCCCGCCACTGTGCGCCACAGTTGGAGCTTGCGGACGGTGGGGTCCTCGACGACACCGGGACGCGACGGACGGAAGACCCGCTGTGCCGCGTGGAACGGGTTGAAGACGTACCGCAGGATCCGCTGCCGCCGGGGCGGCTCCGGCGGCGGCGTCGGCGGCCCCGGGGGATGCGGTCCCCAGCCGGCCTGCGGCGGCACGGTCGGGCCGGGCTGGGGGCCCGGCTGCCATCCGCCTTGGTGGCCCTGCTGCGGCCATCCCTGCCCGGCACCTTGGTTGCCACCCTGGCCACCACCCCAGTGGCCGCCCCACGGTGCGCCTCCGCCGGCTGTGCTCATGTCACCAACCCCCGTAGTCGGCCTGGGCGATCCGCCGAGCCCGCGCGATCCTACCCACGCGCGCCGGACCCTCAAGCATCCACTGGACCTGGTGGGGTCCGGCAGCCGAGGAGAGCCACTCGACAACGTGCGGGTCGCAAACTCCGGCATCCTGCCGGCGGCGATCACGGTGCCGTTGCTTCGCTGTCTGCCGGGTCTGTTCGGTGTGCCGTGGGCACGTACGGCAGGTGCCGCACCTGTTCCGCATCCAGGCGTGCCGTTTCCTCGCCGCGCAAGCGGACGTGATCAGGAGCTCCGCGAACTCGGGCCTGTCATGGACCAGTTGACCGCGCTGCGCAGGCTGAATTGATTTACCCGCGGTGGGTGGTGGGCCATCATGAGCCCATGACCGGTATCGATGACACACTCTGGAACGAAGGCGTCAGCCCGTCGGACTACGCTTATGCTGCGGACAACTACCAGGGCGCGATCCTGGAGCAGTACAAGCTGTGCGTCGAGATGGCCGACCGGGTCAGTTCCCGGCGCAATCTCACCAACACCTTCTTCCTGACGTTCAACACTGCAGTCGTGGCTGTTGTCGTCACCGTGTCCGGGGTGAACTGGCGCGGTGGGTCGGTGTGGGTACTTCTGGCGGGGTTGGTGATCTTACTGACACAGTGCCTGGCCTGGTTCGTGATGATGCGCTCCTACCGTCAGCTCAACGCCGCCAAGTACGCGGTGATCGGTGCGCTGGAGCGGAAGCTGCCGGCGTTCGCGTACTCGGACGCGGAGTGGGGCGCCTTGGGCGAGGGCCGAGACTGGCGCCGATATGTGCCGCTGACTTACGTGGAGCAGGGCGTTCCGCTCATTTTCAGCGTCGCCTACATTATGGGCTTCGTAGCTACCGCCTTCTAACTGGTCATTTCAGAATGAGTTCGGTGAGGGGCTTTGGCTACCGGGTGGGGCGGCGGCTCACACGTCCACGCGCTCAGAGGTGGGCCCACACCGGACCTTCGCCGGTCGGCCGTCTCCTTGACCAGCGGAAGCTGCCGCGGCATCACCCAGCTCAGCCCCTACGGCCGCGGACCCGCTACGAGATACGCGCCGACCTCCACCTCGGCCTGCTCCAACTCGCCTGCAGCATCATCTGCTTGAGACGACTGCGAACCTCATTCTGAAGTGATCAGTAGGACCGCGCGCTGATACCAGGGGCCGGTCGGCTGCCGCCGTCGGGCCGGGGCAGCGCGGTCGAGGCGAGGAAGTCGTCGAGCATGGTGATCTGTACGTCCTGGGGGAATCGGCCGGGGTCGAAGAGGGCCTGGACGACGAGTCCGTGGGTGAAGGCGACGGCAGTGGCGGCAAGTTGGTCCGGGTCGGCGGCTGCGGGGAGCTCGCCGAGGTCGCGTGCGGCTTCGAGGTGCGGGCGGATCGTCGAGCGCAGCCGGGTGTAGCGGTCGGCCTGTTCCGTGGTCAGCCCGTCGTCGGCGAGGGAGAGGTCCCAGGAGCTGACCCAGATGCGGTTGCGGGCGGTGTCGCCCGGGGTCAGCGGCAGGATGTCCAGGAGCATGGCGCGCACGGTGGCGAGGCCCGCGGCGGGACGCGCGCGGCGGGGCCTCTCCGCGGTGCGCTTCTCCAGCAGGTCCAAGGCGTGCGTGATCAGGGCCCGTTTGGTCGGGAAGTAGTGCATGAGCATCCCGGTCGAGACCCCCATCGCAGCGGCGACGGTACGCAGGGTCAGCCCGCCGAACCCCCTGTCGGCGAGGACCTGCCACACCGCCTCGGACACGTCCTTGCGGCGGGCTTCACGGTCTCCGGGTGCGGGCGGCATGCTGCTAGCTTACGTACCGAACGCTTGTTATGTATCCAGAGAGCGAGGCTCCCATGTTCACCCTGCCGCTCGGCGACCATGCCCGGCTCCGTCCCCTGGAGCCTTGGCAGGCACAGGAGTTCCTCGCCCATATCGACCGCGCTCGGGTCTCTGTGGACCCGTGGATACCCTGGGCGACGTTCAGTACCGACCTCGACTCGGCCACGGCTTCCCTCCAGCGCTACGCCGACCGTCTCGCCCAGGACACCGGCCGGATCTACGGGATTTGGCTGGACGGCACGCTGGTCGGCGGCGTCATGTTCACCCGCTTCGACAGCGCCTCCGGGGTGTGCGAGATCGGCTGCTGGCTGGAGCAGGCCGGGGAGGGACGGGGCCTGGTGACCCGGGCCTGCCGGGTGTTGATCGACTGGGCCTTCCGGGAACGCGGGATGAGCCGCGTCGAATGGTGGGTCGCGGCGGGCAACACCCGCAGTATCGACGTTGCGCGCCGACTGGGCATGACCCGCGACGGCGTGCTGCGACAGCGTTCTGCGTACCGAGGTGCGCGGCACGACAGCGAAGTCTGGTCGGTTCTTTCCGAAGAATGGCCGTCTCCCGGGGAAGTGTCCGAAGCGTCCGGGACCGGAGTCCAGGCCGAGCTCGATCGGCTGATGCGCGTGTTCGTCGGCGCTTTCACCAACACCGGCGACAGCCGGCCGGACCTCGGGGTCATCCGCGACGTCTTCATCCCGCAGGGGAGGATCATCGCGAACGTCGGGGACGAGCCCGTGATCTACGACCTCGACGCGTTCATCGAGCCCCGGCAGAAGATGCTCACAGACGGGACGCTGACGGAGTTCTGCGAATGGGAGGTCGCTGAGCGGACCGAGATCTTCGGATCGATCGCGCACCGGTTCAGCGAATACCGCAAGTCAGGCTTCCACCACGACAAGTGGTTCGAGGGCTCCGGCCACAAGACCACCCAGTTCGTCCGGACCCCGTCAGGGTGGAGGATGTCCTCACTGGCCTGGGACGACGCGCCCGCCACCGTCACCGAATGACCGTGCGGATCACGGTGGGACCGAGAGCCCGGTCTTCTGCGGAGCCTCCACGTCAGGCTTCAGCCTTCGCCTCGGGACGGTCGGGAGGAGCAGGAGGGTTCCGAGCCGGATGCCGTCAGTGAACCGTGCGGGGAACTTCATCGACCAGTGAACCGTGCGGGGAACTTCATCGACCAAGGAATCCTCAACTCGCCTGTTCCGTCATCTGCTTGAGGCCCCTCCGCACCTCATTCTGTAATGATCAGTGAGCGCCCGCGCCGGGTACCGTCGGGCGCACGCGGGCCAGGTGGGACACTGGCTGGGCAGCGCGAACCGGCAGACGAACGAGGTGTGATGCGAACGATCGCCGTAACCGGCCATATGGGCCTCGCCGAGGGCACGGAGGCACTCGTGCGGGACGCACTGCGCGACCTGCTCGGCGAATTGGCCGCGGGCGCGCAGGGCCTGGTCGGCGTCTCTTGCATCGCACCCGGCGCCGACTCGCTGTTCGCCGAGGCCGTTCTGGCCTGGGGCGGCGAGCTCTCGGTGGTCCTGCCGTTCCGCGACTACCGGCGATTCCTGGACGACGAGGAGCACAGGGCGCGGTTCGACCGCCTGATGAAGGCGGCTTCCCACATCACGGTGATGCCCTATCCGGAGGCGAGTCTGACGGCGTTCGAAGCTGCGAACACCGAACTGCTCCAGCGGGCGGAGAGGCTGATCGCCGTATGGGACGGGGCACCGTCGGAGAAAGGCGGTGGCACGGCCGCCGTGGTCGCCGAGGCCCGGGAGGCGGGCATCCCCGTCCAGGTGGTCTGGCCCTCAGGCGCTCGCCGCCGCTGACCGGCACACACCGCGGCGGTGGCTGACCGGCACAAACTGCGGCGGTGGAAGAGACGGCGGCCGCGCGATCCCGCCTCGCGAACGCAGGACCAGGCGGCCGGAATGAGAAGGTGATGGCGCAGGCCGCCGCCGGTTGCCGTTCAAGATCGGTAATGTCAGTAATGTTCGTGCGCCGCCGCGTTCACAGCGTCTGCGCTCGATTCCTTCACACCGTGTCCTGGGCGAGCCTCTGGTTCTGCCACGTGGTGATCCGCTTGATGATGAGGACGATCAGCACGCCGGCGGCCGAGTCGAGCACCGTGCCCAGTGTGGCCATGTTCGCGGTGCTGCGCAGCCCCTCCTCGGTGATCTCCTCCCGCAGGTAGAACCCCATGACGGCCCGGTTGACCATCGTGTCAGCGACGAACAGCGCCCACCAGGCGATGACCAGGCCGCGGACGGCCGGTCGCCGGGGCGCGCTGGCCTGCCAGATGTCCGACACGACCTGGTACGGGAACCACAGGTTGGCCACCGGGGCAAGCCATCCGCCGACCACCCAGCCTCGGGACCGGCGGTGCGCGGCGCGGCCGCCCAACAGCTCGGCGTTGATCCGCGCCCGCCACAACCAGACCAGGAACAGCACGCCGGCCGCGATGTACAGCACGAGCATCGGTATCCCCACGGACGTCGAGAAGGTGTCGGCCGCCTCAAGGTCCGCGATCGTCGCCGCCCCGGCCAGGTAGTCGTGGACGACGAGGTAGTTGCGCCAGTCGGACACCGTGCCCAGCACGCCGCCCACGAGCGCCAATAAGATCAGTATCGTGGCGGCGCCAGCCGGGCCGGTCACCGTCCTGCGCTGCTGTGCGCCGGCCGGACCCGCGCCTGTAGGTGTGCCCTGCTGTGCATCGTCCACGATTCCCCCCGGAAGCTCGTGCGACTGCTGGCCATTACATGGGCTGGGGGGGATGCTACTGGGCGCCGCCCAGTTGTGTCCCCGGTTTCTGACCAGTTCCGGCTTCTCGGGGTGTCATGTTGGACTGTCGCCACGGAATGGTGCTGCCAGAGGCCGAACAGACTAGAGGCTGAACAGCACTAGGGGCCGAACAGCTGCAGCGCCCGGAACACAAGCCAGGACAGCAGCCCCAGGGCTGTGACCAGCATGAAGCCTTTCCACAACGATGCCTGCGTGGCGAGGGTGGCCCTCCAGGCCATCGTCCGTCTACGGACCCCCACGGACGCCAGGGCGGTCTTCACCGTGCGAGCCACGTCGTGCGTGGGCGTGAACGTGGTCATCGTCGCCCGAGCGGCCTGTTTGGCGCGGGCCCAGCGGCGCGCGAGCGCGCCCCGCGGGGTCTTGGCACCGGGCACGGGGCCCACCGGATGCACATGGGGCGTCCACTCGGGGTCGAAGGTGACGACGGCGGAGGTCCAGGGACCGTCCGCGACCACCTCGTCCAGCCGGGACGGGGTCGGCAGGTGCTGGTCCAGCCGTTCGGCCACGTCCGGCAGCCGGTCCGCAGCCAGCAGGACGAGCTTCCGCGCGGGCTGGGTGGCGCGGGCCTGCTCGACCTCCCACCACAGCCCGTCGCCCAAGCCCAGGCGCAACACGATGAGTTGGGACAGCTCCATCAGCCGCAGCACTGCGGGCTGCCAGTCGTCGAGGGGCAGGTAGAACCGCGCTGCCCCCAGCTGCGGCAGCGTCTCCCTGGGCTTGCCCACCGCGATCACGGGGCCGACGGCGCCCAACGCCCCCGCGAGCTGCTCCTCCCGCGAGTGGATGTTGACGACCGCCCCGTCGTCGACCTGGTTCGTGGTGTCGTCGTCGTCGAAGCTGCGCAGGTAGAGCACGGGTCTGCGACCGTCGGCCAGTAGGGCCTGGGCCGCGCCGCGCGCCGAGCGTGGGCGGGTGTAGCGCAGGGTCAGGACCCCGGACCCCAGCGCTGCCAGGCCGCCGGCCAGCAACAGCACCTGCTCCTCCAGCGGCATCTTGTGGCCCTGTTGCTGCGACATGGAGGCGGCGAGGAATCCCGTCGCGAACAGCGCGTACCCGACGCTGTTGGCCACCAGGAACACCGGCCGCCGCCACCACGGCTGACGTGGAACGAACCGGCTGACCACGTCGACGACCTCCGCCGCGCCCGACCGGCGACGCCGCCGCAGCCACAGCGCCGGCACGAGCAGCGCCCCGGCGGGCGCCGCCCAGCACAGCGCGGCCACACTCGACGAGCTGAGCTCCCGGTCGAGCCCCGCCTGCTCCCGCCCGACCTCCGCCACCAGCCCGGCGACACGCTCGCGGGCCAGGAAGACCCTGCCCTTCTCAGCGTCGCCGGCGGCGGAGGACACCGCGGACCGGCTTCCCCCCGATGGGGCGTTCTCCTCGAACCACGCGGCGCCCTCACGGATCTCAGCGCGCGCAGACACGTCCCCGTCGGCGTAGCGGTCCAGCGCAGCGGTGAACGCGGAGGCCCGCGCCGGGGCGCTGCGGAAGCGGTCGTGGGCCCGCAGGTCCATGCCCGCGGTGATCGCCAAGTGCAGCGCGACATAGGCCGTGACGACCGCGACCGCCGTGACCAGCCGGGCGAACGCCCGTAAGCCCGAGGACACCTCAGCCCACCCCCTCACCCCGCCCCAGCACCGCCGTCCGGCGCTGACCGCGTCCCGTACTACCACCTCTGCCCACCGGCCGTGGGCAGTTCACGCCACAGGCCCGAGCAGGCAACACCGCGATTGCTCGCCAGCGGATGCTGCTCCCGCCCCACCACCAGACTCAACCCGCGGCCCCACCACGTCGGTTCTCCACGCCCACCCGCCTGCGCGACGCCCGACGGACCGTCAGAAAGCAGAAGGCAGAAAGCAGAAAGCAGAAAGCGGGAGTCGAGAGTCGAGAGCCGAAAGTGGCGCGACAAGACTCGGCTGTGCGCGTCTGACGAGCTTGTGCAGGGTTGGCGGTGGCACGCTGGGCGGGCCCGGCGCGGTCACACCCGCGAAGATCCGGCGGGTGTTCT
>NZ_JBFAIP010000116.1:0-17709 GCF_040654775.1 Streptomyces sp. NPDC050636 | reverse complement strand
CGGAGCGGCCCGATAGCGGAGCTATTGGGACGTTTCGGCAACGCCGCGAGGTGCCGTGCCAGGCGCCGCGGGCCCGGCCATGACCCATCGGACAGGCCCTAGCCGCCGATTGCGGACATCGGACGGTCGGGCTGGAGGAAGGACGGGTCGTCCAGCCCGGAGCCCGCCTTCTTGCCCCACATCGCGAGCTTCCATATGCGGGCGATCTCGGCATCGGGCGCATCCGAGCGCAGCGCCGCACGCAGATCCGTCTCCTCGGTGGCGAAGAGACAGGTGCGGACCTGGCCGTCGGCCGTCAGGCGGGTGCGGTCGCAGGCGCGGCAGAACGGGCGGGTGACGGAGGCGATGACGCCCACGCGGTGCGGGCCGCCGTCCACGGTCCAGCGCTCGGCGGGTGCGGAGCCGCGCTCGTCCTGGGTCTCGGCGGTCAGCTCGAAGCGGGTGCGCAGGGAGGCGAGGATGTCCCCGGCGGTGATCATGCCGTCGCGCTTCCAGCCGTGCTGGGCGTCCAACGGCATCTGCTCGATGAAGCGGAGCTCGTAGTCGCTTTCGATCGCCCAGGCCAGCAGGTCGGGGGCCTCGTCGTCGTTGAGGGACGGCATGAGGACGGTATTGACCTTGACCGGGGTGAGGCCGGCGGCGCGGGCCGCTTCCAGGCCGCGCAGGACGTCGTCATGGCGTTTGCGGCGGGTCATCTTCTGGAAGACGTCGGGCCGCAGGGTGTCGAGGGAGACATTGACGCGGTCCAGGCCGGCGGCGCGCAGTGCGGCGGCGGTGCGCTGGAGGCCGATGCCGTTGGTGGTCAGCGACATCTGGGGGCGGGGGGTGAGCGCCGCGACGCGCTCGACGATGCCGACCAGGCCGGGGCGGAGCAGCGGCTCGCCGCCGGTGAAGCGGACCTCTTCGATCCCGAGGTCGCGCACGGCGATGCCGATCAGGCGGACGATCTCGTCATCGGTGAGCAGATCGGGCTTGGCGAGCCATTGCAGGCCCTCTTCGGGCATGCAGTACGTACATCGCAGATTGCAGCGGTCGGTCAGCGAAACGCGCAGGTCGGTGGCCACGCGACCGTAAGTGTCGATGAGCACTAGGCCCCCTCCCCGGACAGTGGTGGATCAGTACGCCTTCGAGCCTACGCGATGGGTACGACAGCGGGCAGGCGTGAGAAGCACGAGGTGGGCGGGGTGGCGTCGTAGATCTCTACGACGCCACCCCGCCCCGGGGCTGTAGGGAAGGCTCAGTGCGCGGGGAAGGCTCAGTGCGCTCCGGTTCCGGTCAGCGAGCGGACCTCCAACTCGGCGTACTTCTTGGCGTCCGGCTCCTCCTTGGAGAGCAGGGATCCCAGCCAGCCGAGCAGGAAGCCCAGCGGGATGGAGATCAGGCCCGGGTTCTCCAGCGGGAAGAAGCCGAAGTCCGCAGCGGGGAACATCGAGGTCTCCTTGCCGGAGACCACCGGCGAGAAGAGGACCAGGAGGACGGAGGAGGCGAGGCCGCCGTAGATGGACCAGAGGGCGCCCTGGGTGGTGAAGCGCTTCCAGAACAGGCTGTAGAGAATCGTCGGGAGGTTGGCGGAGGCGGCGACCGCGAAGGCGAGTGCCACCAGGCCGGCGACGTTCAGGCCGCGGGCGAAGACGCCGAGGATGATCGCCACGGAGCCGATGCCGACGGTCGCCCAGCGGGCCGCGCCGACCTCCTCCCGTTCGGTGGCCTTGCCCCTGCGGAGGACGTTGACGTACAGGTCGTGCGCGAAGGAGGAGGACGAGGCGAGAGTGAGGCCGGCGACCACGGCGAGGATCGTGGCGAACGCGACCGCGGAGATGACGGCGAGCAGGATGGCGCCGCCGGTGGAGCCGGGGCCGCCGCCGATCTCCTGGGCGAGCAGCGGGGCGGCGGTGTTGCCCGCCTTGTTGTCGGCGGTGATCGTGCCGGGCTTGAGGAGGGCGGCGGCGCCGAAGCCGAGCGCGATGGTCATCAGGTAGAAGACGCCGATGATGCCGATCGCCCAGTTCACGGACTTACGGGCGGCCTTCGCCGTGGGCACCGTGTAGAAGCGGATGAGGATGTGCGGCAGGCCCGCGGTGCCCAGGACGAGGGCGATGCCCAGCGAGATGAAGTCGATCTTGGATGTCGCGTTGGCGCCGTACTTGAGGCCCGGCTCAAGGAACGAGGAGCCCTTGCCGCTGTTCTCGGCGGCGGCGCCGAGCAGCGTGGAGATGTTGAAGTTGAACTTGAGCGCCACCAGGAACGTGATCAGCAGGGTGCCGGCGATCAGCAGCACCGCCTTGACCATCTGGACCCACGTGGTGCCCTTCATGCCGCCGATGGTGACGTAGAGGATCATCACGATGCCGACGAGGATGACGACCAGGATCTTGCCCGCCTCGCTGGTGATACCGAGCAGCAGGGTGACCAGGGCGCCCGCGCCGGCCATCTGGGCGAGCAGATAGAAGATCGAGACGACGATGGTGGAGGTGCCGGCGGCGGTACGGACCGGGCGCTGGCGCATCCGGTAGGCGAGGACGTCGCCCATGGTGAACCGGCCGGAGTTGCGCAGCGGTTCGGCGACCAGGAGGAGGGCGACGAGCCAGGCCACCAGGAAGCCGATGGAGTAGAGGAAGCCGTCATAGCCGAAGAGGGCGATGGCGCCGGCGATGCCGAGGAAGGACGCGGCGGACATGTAGTCGCCGGAGATGGCGAGGCCGTTCTGGAATCCGCTGAACTGCCTGCCGCCGGCGTAGAAGTCCTCCGCCCCCTTGGTCTGCCGGCCGGCCCAGACGGTGATGCCGAGGGTGGCGGCGACGAAGACCGCGAACAGGGTGATGATCAGGGGGCGGTGCTCGCCCGCGCCGCCGGCCGCGAGCTGGAGCGCGAGGGGCTGCTGCGTGAGGTTCATGCGTCATCCTCCTTGCGGAGGGTGACGCCCTCCAGGCGGGACTTGATGGCCTCGGCCTTGGGGTCGAGCTTGGCTGCGGCGTGCCGGGAGTACCACCAGGCGATCAGGAACGTCGTGACGAACTGGGCCACACCGAGGACGAAGGCGACATTGACGTTGCCGAACAGCTTGGTCCCCATGAAGCCGCCGGCGTAGCTCGACAGCAGGACGTACGCGAGGTACCAGAGGATGAAGGCGACGGTCAGCGGGAAGGCGAACGACCGGTGGGCGCGGCGCAGTTGGGCGAATTCCGGGCTCGACTGCGCTTCGGAGTAGTCGGGCGGCTCATGCGTTCCCGAGTCCTTGGGCGGTGCGATGCTCACGGCATCTCCTGACGCGATGGGGGTACCCCCTGCTCGAGCGCAGTCGAGAGCTTGGGGGAGGCTGGTGGAAAGGCCGACGATAAAGCCTGGTTAAGTGATCCGGATCACGCATGGTAGGGCCGTGGCAATCGATGCGACAGAGGGGCGTTGGTTGAAATCCAGAAGAAATTACCGGCGGAACCAGAGGAATGCCCGCGCCGACCGCCACCGCTCGCGGGGCGCTTCGTTGAGCCGGGTGTGAATCCGCCGCCCTCGCAGGCCCCGCAGCCGCCAGGTTCCCCCCGGCGCCCGTACGGCAGCGTCCGGCTGCCGGCTCCGCTCGCCGTCACCCCGGTGGTACGACGGCCGGCCGGAACGGAGCCGCGCCGCTGGTACGGCCCCCGGATCGCCCTGCCACCGCTGAGCATCGGCGCGCTGCGCCGTCAGTCCTGACGCCACGAGAGTTCCTGCGGCGCACTCGACGCCCGCGTACTCGACGCCCGCGTACTCGGCGCCCACGCACTGACAACACGTCAGTTTGCTGTCTCTAAAGTGATTTTCTCCCATTCCATTGCTGTACGTCAGTGATCGCCGATAACTTCACGTGTCATGCACCCGCCCGTGCGCAACCCGCGCACGGGCGGTCTCACGGATGATGTGGAGTACCCATGGCACATCCCCGATCCAGACGGGCGCGGGCGCTGGCCGTACCGCTCGGACTGGCTCTGACGGCGTCCCTCGGCTTCCTCCCGAACGCGGCCACCGCCGCGTCCCCGGATTCCGTCCCCGCCGCCGCGGTGTCGACCGACGGCCCGCTGCTGTCGTACGTCGTGAACACCACGCCGGACCACGCCACGGTCGGCAAGGTGGCGAAGGCGATAGCCAAGGCCGGCGGGAAGGTGATCACCAGCCATGAGCAGATAGGCGTGATCGTCGTCCACTCGGCCAACCCCAAGTTCGCCGCGACCATACGGGGCGTGAGCGGTGTGCAGTCGGCGGGTGCGACCCGCACCGCGCCGCTCAAGCCCTCCGGCACCACCGACGTCGGCAAGCCGCAGAAGGTGAACCTGCCGGCGTCGCAGCTCAAGGCGGCCGGCACGACGGCGAAGGCGAACGGCCAGGAGCCGTTGGAGCCGCTCCAGTGGGACCTGCCCACGATCAAGGCCGACAAGGCCGCGAAGGTGAACCCCGGCAGCAAGGACGTCACCGTCGCCGTCATCGACACCGGCGTGGACGACACCCACCCGGATCTGAGGCCGAACTTCTCGGCGAAGCAGTCGGCCAACTGCGTGGGTGGCGTGGCCGATACGTCCAAGGGGTCCTGGCGCCCCTACGACCCGGAGAACGACTACCACGGCACGCATGTCGCGGGTTCGATCGCCGCGGCCCGCAACGGCGCCGGCGTGGCGGGTGTCGCCCCGGGCGTGAAGATCTCCGCCATCAAGGTCAGCGAGCCCGAGACGAGCCTCTTCTTCGCCGAGAGCGTGGTGTGTGCCTTCGTCTTCGCGGCCGAGCACGGCGTCGAGGTCACCAACAACAGCTACTACGTCGACCCGTGGATGTTCAACTGCAAGGATGATGCCGACCAGGCCGCCATTCTTGACGCGGTCGGCCGGGCCGCGAAGTACGCCGAGCGCAAGGGCGCGATCAATGTCGCCGCGGCCGGCAACTCCAACCTCGACCTGGCGGCCGACAAGCTGGTCGACACCTCAAGCCCCAACGACTCGACCCCGGTCGAGCGCACCATCAGCCCGAAGACCTGCTGGGATGTGCCCACCCAGCTGCCCGGCACGGTGACCGTCGCGGCGACCGGCGTCAACAAGGCCAAGTCGTACTACTCGAACTTCGGCCTGGGTCCGGTCGATGTTGCGGCCCCGGGCGGCGACAAGACGCAGGTCCCCGAGCTGCCCGCCAAGAACGGCAACATCCTCTCCACGATGCCGGGCGGCGACTGGGCCTATCTGGCCGGTACGTCCATGGCGTCACCGCATGTCTCGGGCGTCGCGGCGCTGCTGAAGAGCGCGCACCCGAAGGCCAGCCCGCAGGAGATCCAGTGGCTGCTCAAGGCGCAGGCCGACAACCCCGGCTGCCCCACGGGTGACGCCACCTGCACCGGCACGAAGCATGTCAACAGCCACTTCGGCTACGGCATCGTCGACGCGCTGGACGCAGTGAAGAAGTAGGCCGGGTGCATCAGGCCGGGTAGGTCAGGCCATGTGAGTCCAGCGACTTCACCGGAGGGCCGGGTGGTTCACCGCCCGGCCCTCTGGGCTGTCCGCGGCGGCCCGCAGTACGCCGCCGGCCAGCGCAATCTGGGCCGTGGCATAGGTGAGCATGATCCAGAACTGCGGGGCCGGCAGCTGCGGCCAGTGGGCGATACCGCTCGCGATCAAGGTGTCCGAGAGCAGGAAGAGCAGCCCGCCGAGCGCGGCCCACGGGCCCGCCCGGAGCGCGCCGAACGCCATCGCGGTGAGCAGCAGGCTGTAGCCGGCCACCGGGATCCGCAACTCGGGCGGCAGATCCGGCCACAGCAGCGCCACGGTGGCGGCCAGCACAATCGCGTACGCCCCGGCCGCCGCGGCCGTACGGGACCGCGGCCCGGCCATCGTCGCCCCGCGCCGAGCGAACAGCACCAGATAGCAGATGTGCCCGGCGGCGAACGAGCCCATCCCCAGCAGGAAGACGGTCTCGCCGCCGATCTGGAGCAAGGTGTCGCCGCCGCAGCCGAAGAGCAGCGCGGCAGCCAGCAGCGGCGGGCCGCCGCGGGCCAGCGCATATCCGGCGAGCACCGGCATCAGCGCGGGCTTGGTGAGGTGCTCGATGGCCGTCGCTCCCCCGAGCAGCGCTGCGAGGTGCACGACGACCAGCACGGTGAACAGCCCGAGCAGCGGCCGTACGGCCCGGGGCCAACGAGCCGTCACGCGGCCGGCTCCTGGACCGAGCCGCGCCCCGTCGTCCCCTTGCCGCCGCCCTTCACAGGCAGTCGGCCCTCCGCTCCGGTCCGGTCGGCCGGCTGCCAGCCCGGCCCGCGGAACACCCGCCCGGCGCGCTCGCGCCAGCTGCTCGCGGCCCGTACGTCGCGCGCGATGGCGGCGTACTCATGGGTGGCCACCCGTAGCGGGTTGAAGCTCTCGATGTTCTTGGTGAGGCCGTAGACCGGCCGCTCCGTCTCGGGGACGAACGAGCCGAACATCCGGTCCCAGATGATCAGGATCCCGCCGAAGTTGCGGTCCAGGTAGCCGCCCTGCGAGGCGTGGTGGACGCGGTGGTGGGAGGGCGTGTTGAGCACGAACTCGAACGGCCGGGGCAGCTTGCCGACCCGCTCGGTGTGCACCCAGAACTGGTAGACGAGGTTGGCCCCGGAGCAGAACGCGATGGCCGCCGGGTGCACGCCGAGCGCGATCATCGGGAGGTAGAACGGCCAGACGGTCCAGGTCGTCCACGGCTGGCGGAGCGCGGTGGTGAGGTTGAACTTCTTGCTGGAGTGGTGCACCACATGGCAGGCCCACAGGATGCGGATGACGTGGTGCCCGCGGTGCGACCAGTAGTAGAAGAAGTCCTGCGCGAGCAGCATCAGCAGCAGCGTCCACCACAGCACGGGGACGCGCAGCGGGGTGAGCTCGTAGACCGCGGCGTAGATCGCCACGATCGGTATCTTCCAGAGCGCGTCGAACACGAGGCTGCCCAGCCCCATGCCGACGCTGGTGGCCGCGTCCTTGGCTTCGTAGCCCGCCGCTTCCTCCTCGGGATGCAGGCGATAGCTCACCATCTCCACCACGGTGAGCAGGACAAAGGCCGGTACGGACCACAAAACGACATCGGGCAGGTGCGGCATGCCCCGCACCATAAGGGCGGTGACGGCGGTGCCGCTAGGGGTTGTTACCGATAAGTATGTGAGACGGGGTGTCAGCTGAGCGGGGGCGACTTACCGTCGGTAGCCTTCCGGCGGCGTCAGGCGCTGATCATGCGGGTCGGCTGACCACTGACGGCGGCAATGGCCTCGAAGTCGCGGTCGCAGTGCACCAGAGTCAGCCCCAGGATTTCCGCGGTGGCGGCGACGACAAGATCCACAGGGCCGGCACTGCGATGCCGGCCCTGTTCAGTGAGCAGTCGCTGGACCTCGCGAGCCCTGCGGTGGGCCCCGTCGGGGACCCACCTCCTCGGGTATATACGCGAGATCGTTACGTATACACGGCGCAGTGGCGGCCGTCCTCAGCCGCAGCACCCGTCACCACACCCGCACCGCCCCACCCGGAGCGAACGCCGGGCTGGTGGCGTCTGCCGGGGTCTTCTCCAGGGGTTCGGCGAGTTCGGTGACGGTGGGGCCGACGCGGGCGGCCACGGGGGCGAGGCGGGTCAGGTCGAAGCCGTAGACGCGGGCGGCGTTGCCGCCGAGCATTGCGGTCACCTCGGGGGCCGGGAGGCCGGCGTAGGCGAAGCGGAGCGCCTCGCGGGAGTAGGGGTGGGTGCCCTCGTCGTGGGGGTAGTCGCTGCCCCACATGATCTTGTCCAGGCCGATGCGGTGGCGGAGCGGGACCTCGTGCGGGCGCATGAAGCTGGCGCCGACGTAGCAGTGTTCGCGCCAGATGTCGGCCGGGGTCGCGCCCATCGTCTCCGCCAGGCCCGCGCCGAACTTGGACTCGGCGGTCGCCGTCCGGGCCGCCGCCGTCACCAGGCGGCCGTGGTAGTAGTCGAGCATCTCCAGGACGCCGGGAATCCAGCCGGAGCCCTGTTCGGTGAGGACGAGCTTCAGGCCCGGGTGGCGGCGGAAGGCCCCGCCGAAGATCAGGTGCCAGAGGGCACGGTGCGAGAACCACGTGGTCTCCACCATGAAGACGGCGCGGGCGGCGGGCTCGTCGCCGAGCGGCGGGGAGGCCGAGCCGCCGTGGTGGTTGACGGGGACGTCGAGTTCGGCGCAGACCGCCCAGAGCGGGTCGTAGACCTCGGAGTGCAGGTCGGGCAGGCCGGAGCCGGGCGGGGTGCCGGGGAGCATGATGCCGCCGGTGAGGCCGGCGTCCTTCGCCCAGCGGACTTCCCGGACGGCCTGCCCGACGTCGTTGAGGAGGATCTGGGCGACGCCGGCCCGCCGGCCCGGGGCGTCCGCGCAGAAGTCGGCGAGCCAGCGGTTGTGCGCGCGCAGGCCCGCCCAGCGCTGCTCGAACTCCTCGCGGGTGGGCGCCGGGGCCATCAGGGACGCAGAGGGGAAGAAGGGAGGGATGGTGTTCGGGAAGACGACTTCGGCGACGATGCCGTCCGCCTCCAGCTCGGCCAGGCGGCGGGCGGAGTTCCAGTTGCGGTCGGCGGTGTCGGCGAGCAGGTCCGCGTGCGGGTTGATGTAGGTGGCCGCCCAGGCGTCGAACGCGTCGTGGTGATGGGCGGGCAGGTACGGCCGGTAGTCGAGGAGGTCGGCGCCGGCGTGGCAGTCGGCGGAGATCACGGTGTAGCGCTGCTCGGCGGTGGTCCCGGCGTCAGTCATTGCCCACTCCTACGTACGGGAAGTCGAATCCGGTGAGCCAGTGCCGGCCGGTCTCCCGGGCGCGGCGCCAGGACGCCTCGACGGGCCCCTGGTCGGCGGACTGGCCGAGGTCCGCCGGGGTGGGGCCGATCCGGCGGGCCACCGGGGCCAGCGCGGCGCGGTCGAAGCCGAAGATCTCGGCGGCGGATTCGCCGAGCATCCGGCGGGTCTCGCCGACGGGGATGTCGTGGAAGGTGTCGCGCAGCCACTGGCCGGTGTTCGGCCAAGTGCCTTCCGGATGCGGGTAGTCCGAGCCCCAGAGGATGTTGTCGACGCCGATCTCGTAGCGCTGGGCGAGTTCGCGGCGTTTGGTGTTGGTCGCGCAGATGAAGATGTTGCGGTCCAGGTAGGCGTGCGGTGGACGCTTGAGCTCGGCGAACGGGGAGAGTTTCTTGCCGCCGTGTGCGCCGAGGTAGAGCCGGTCCATGAACCAGAGCAGGTTGGGGAGCCACCAGCAGCCGGATTCGGCGACGCCGAAGCGCAGGTCCGGGTGGCGTTCGAAGACGCCGGACCAGAGCATGAACCACAGCGGGCGGGCCGGCCACCAGGTGACCTCGGAGACGAAGATGCCGAGGTGGTCGCCGTACTCCTGGCGGGGCGCGGCGCCGGAGTGGGTGATGACCGGCATCCGTGCCTCGGCGGCGGCCGCCCAGACCGGGTCGTAACGGCGGTCGTGGTAGGGCGCCTTGTCCGCCCACATCGCGGGGATCATCAGCGCGCCGAGACCGGATTCCCTGGCGCGGTGGATCTCGGCGACGGCCCGGTCGACGTCGCCGGTGATGGGCAGCAGCGCGACGCCGCAGTGGCGTTCGGGTTCGTGCGCGCAGAGTTCGGCGAGCCAGCGGTTGTGCGCCTGGGCGCCCGCCATGCCCAGTTCGGGGTCCTGGTCGCCGGAGAGGCCGAGCCCGACGCCGAAGGGCGCGGCGGTCCGGCTGTCCACGGCGTCCGCGTCGGGGAAGACGACCTCGGCCGCCACCCCGTCGCCGTCCAGCTCCTTGCTGCGGCGGGCCGGGTCCCAGCCGCCGCGCAGCCCTTCCTCGTGGTCGCGGAACCAGGCCTCGGCGAACGCGTCGTTGCGGACGCCGAGACGCGTCATCGCGGCGCGGCGCGCGTCCCGCTGGCCGAGGAACTCGTCGAAGTCGCGATGGAAGCGGGCGTCCAGATAGGGCCGGTACTCCTCGGTGGGCAGTCCGGCGTGGCAGTCGGAGGAGATGATCAGGTATGGGTCGGTCATTCCGGTCCCCTCAATCGGTCGGTCGGTCGAGGAATCGGTCCGTCAGGAATTCGGTCAGTCGAGGATGAAGTTCTCCAGGTAGGCGGGGGCGGCGCGGTCGAGCATGGCGCGGGCCCTGGCCCAGATCTGGGCGTCGCTGTGCTCGCTCGGCGGCAGCATCCAGAAGCGGTCGGCCCGGATGCCGTCGACGACCTGCTCCGCGACGTCCTCGACCGGGGTGAACGCGATCTCCCGCCCGGCGTCCCGCATCGCCGCCTCCCACTGCGCCAGGCTGCGGTATGGCGTGCGGCGCGGCCGGGACTTGGCGTACCGCTGCGGCCGGTTGCGGTGCGACTCCCATAGGCCGGTACGGAGCATGTGCGGGCCGGGAAAGAGCACCGAGGCGCCGATGGGGGCGCGCTCCGCCTTGAGATGGGCGTACAGGGATTCCGTCATGGTCACCACGGCCGCCTTGGTGACGGCGTACACGGAGGCGGTGGGCAGTGGCGCGATCCCGCCGTCCGTCGAGGAGGTGTTGACGACATGGCCGGGCTCACCGGCCGCCAGCATCCGCGGCAGAAAGCACTGCACGCCGTGGAAGACGCCCCAGACATTGACCGCGAAGGCCCATTTCCAGTCGTTGGGCTCGTGTTCCCACATCCGCCCCTCGGCTCCAGAGCCCACCCCGGCGTTGTTGCACAGCAGATGGACGGCGCCGAAGGTCTCGTACGCGGCCGCGGCGAGCGAGGCGACCTCCTCCCGTACGCCGACGTCCACGGCGCGTGCCAGCACCTCGGCGCCCTCGGCGATCAGCTCGTCGGCGGCGGCGCGCAGCGGCTCCTCCTCGACGTCCGCGAGCACGACCTTCAGTCCCCCGGCGGCGAAGCGGCGCGCCATGGCCAGGCCGATACCGCTCGCGGCGCCGGTGACGACGGCGACCTGTCCCGCCCTCAGTTCCATCGGACGCTGCCTTCGGGCGGGCCGTCGAGGATCTGCCGGGGGTCGTCGTAGCGCTGGTGGATGTACGGCAGCAGGGCCCGGGCGCTGACCCGCTCGACGACCCGGCCCTTCTGGTCGGTGGTCTTCCGGCCGATGGTGATCCCGACGAGGGTGTGTACGGGGAGGTCGGCGACGGGGTCGTACACCGACTCCCGCAGGACCACGTCCCCGGTGATCCGCTCCAGCTTCCGGACCTTCTCGTTGCGCACGCAGTGCACCAGCACCGGGTCGACGTCGAACCCCGAACCGTCCACGGCGGGAAGGAACTTGAAGTAGAAGTCGGTCCTCCGGGCGGGCTCCGGGGTGGGCAGCGGACTGTCCACCGCGCCGCGCACCTCGACGAAGGCGATGCCGTGCCGGGCGAGCGTGGCGCGTACGACCGGGCCCTGGCGCTCGACGGTGACCTCGCCCAGCTTCTTGGGCTCGCCGAAGACCTCGCGTCCGCCGATGAGGGCCCGCTCGTGGGTCATCGGCATGACGAGCGGATACCAGCCCTCGACGCCGTTGTGCTCGGCCGCGACGGCCACCGAGCCCGCGCCCAGGGGGTAGCCGGGCAGCTCGACCGTGCTGATGTTGGCTCGTACCAGGGGGCGTGCGGTGGGTTTGAGCGGCGGCGGCAGTACGGCCGCGACCACATCCGGATCGGTCTCCCAGACGGCCGCCACACCCGTGGACCAGATGTCGGGAAGCCGGGAACTCCCGGTGCGCGCCGCCGCGATCTCCGCCTCGGTGCGTGCTCCGTAGCGTATGCGTGCCATGTCGTACCGCCCTTCGTCATCGGTGACTTGCGGGGGTCGTTCGAGGCGCCTGTAACACAGTTACACCGAGGGCGATGAAGGGTAAATAGGCGTGCACGAAACAGAGTTGGGGGACCCATGGCGCGACATCCGCTCACCCGCGAAGAGGTCATGGAGACCGCCGCGAGTCTGGTGAAACAGCAGGGCCCGCGCGCCCTGACGATGCGCAAGCTCGCCGCCGAGCTCGGCACCGCCGTCACCTCCATCTACTGGCACATCGGCAACCGCGAGTCGCTGCTGGACGCCCTGGTGGAACGCACCGTCCAGGAGATGGGCGCGATCCGTCCCACCGGGCGCACACCGCACGCACGCATCGTCTCGGTCGGCCGCGCGCTGCGTACGGCGCTGCGCGAGCGCCCCCAGCTGATCGCGATGGTGCACGAACGCGGTCTGACGGAGCGGATGTTCCTGCCCGCACAACAGGCACTGGTCCATGAGGCGCACGCCGCCGGGCTGCGCGGGGACCTGGCAGCCGAGGCGGTGCGCGCCGTCCAGTTCCAGGTCGTCGGCTTCGTCCTGGTCGAGCGCAACCGCGAGCGGTCGCCGGAGCAGCACCCCAGCGAGGGCGAGCTGTGGGACTCCCCCACCGCCGGGCACGATCCGGCGCTGGCCCGCGCGCTGGCCGGTCCCGTCGATGCCGAACAGCTCTTCCTGGTCTCGCTCGAAGCACTGGTGACGTCGCTGCTCGCGGCGGGCACAGGTACAGGCACGAGCACGGGCGCAGGTACGAGCACAGGTACGGGCACAGGTGCAGGTACGGCGTAGGCCAGGGGGCGCCCATGGTTTCCGGCGCGCGCCGGACGTCACCTCAACGAACCAAGGCACTACACCCGCCCCCAAGCTCTGAATGAGCAGGGCCCCCATCCCCCCGAAGGGGGGTGGGCGGCGGGGAAAAACAGCGGTATGCGGGCCACCGCGGTTCGGTGGCTGTCAGTGGCGGCCCGTATCCTCATTGACCATGCTCGAAGACCGCATGGCAGCAGACCGCTCGATCGCGCCGAAGATCGGACAGCAGCCGGGCCCGCAGACGCCGCCGGCTCCCTGGCCGTCCGAATACCCCCAGGGATACGCCGTCGTCGACGTGGAGACCACCGGCCTGGCCCGCGACGACCGGATCATCTCCGCCGCCGTGTATCAACTCGACGCACAGGGCGAGGTCCAGGACCACTGGTACACCCTCGTCAACCCGCAGCGGGACCCCGGCCCGGTCTGGATCCACGGTCTCACCAGCGCGGTGCTCGCCGACGCCCCGCTCTTCCCGGAGATCGTCCCGGAGCTGTCCCAGCGCCTGGAGGACCGGGTGCTGGTCGCGCACAACGCGATGTTCGACTGGTCGATGATCGCCCGTGAGTACGCCCGCGCCGCGGCGACCGCCCCGGTCCGCCAGCGGCTGTGCACCATCGCGCTCTCCAAGGAGCTGCGGCTGCCGCTGCCCAACCACAAGCTGGAGTCCCTCGCCGCCCATTACGGCGTCGTGCAGGAGCGCGCCCACCACGCACTGGACGACGCCCGGGTGCTCGCCGAGGCGTTCCGGCCCAGTCTGCGGCGGGCCGCGCGGGAGAAGCTGCGGCTGCCGCTGCTGAGCTGCCAGCCGCTGACGGAGTGGTCGGACTCCCCCGCGCCCCGGCAGCATTCCTCCGCGACGTCCTACCGCCCCACCTCCTGGCGGCCGTCCCGTAAGCGCCCGGCGTGCCCGTATCCCAACCCGGGGCGCTATGAAACCGGCGGCCGGCTCGTCCAGGGGATGCGGGTCGCCTTCTCGGGCGACACGTCCGTGGACCGCGAGCTGCTGGAGGACCGTGCGATCGAGGCCGGGCTGCATGTCGCCACGAGCCTGTCCCGGCTGACCAGCCTGCTGGTGACCAACGACCCCGACGCGCGGACCTCGAAGACCGCCAAGGCCCGCACGTTCGGCACGGTCGTGATCGACGAGGCGGCCTTCATGCAACTGCTTCAGGACGTAGAGCCGGCCACCCCCGCGGCCCAGGCGCCTGCGTCCGGGTGAAGCCCGGCCAACACACCCGCCGGCACCTCGCCCCACACCGGCGCCGCCCGCACCCTGTGGCGCATGGCACGTTGTGAGGTCTGCGGAAACGATTACGGCATGACGTTCGAGGTGCACGCGCAGGGCGCGGTGCATGTCTTCGACTGCTTCTCCTGCGCCATTCACCGCATGGCGCCGCTCTGTGAGCACTGCCGATGCCAGATCATCGGCCAGGGCGTCGAGGCCGACGGGCATTTCTACTGCGGCGCCCACTGCGCCCGCTCGGAGGGGAAGGTGGGCATCGTCGACAGAGTCTGAACCAGAGAGTCCGACACCGGACGTCGCGCCGCGGCACGATGTCCGCCCCGGCCCCCGGCAGGCCCCCCTGCCCGGGGGCCTGCGCCTCCCAGGTACCGTCGAAGCCGTGTACCGCTTCCTGTTGTCCCGGCAGTGGGTGATCCTCACCCTCGTGGGTCTCGCCCTGATCCCAGTCATGATCGAGCTGGGCTTCTGGCAGTTCCACCGCCATGAGCACAAGGTCGCGCAGAACCGGCTCATCGCGGACAGCCTGGCCGCCAAGCCGGTCCCGGTCACGGACCTCACCGCCCCCGGCCGGACACTGCCCCGGGGCGACATGTGGCGTCCGGTCACCGCCACCGGCACGTACGACACCGAGCACGAGGTCGTCGTCCGCCAGCGCACGGCCGCCGACGAGCAGAGCATCGGCTACTACGTCGTGACCCCGCTGGACCTCGGCAACGGCGGCACCGTGCTGGTCAACCGCGGCTGGATCTCCGCGGGCAACGACCTCACCACGTTCCCCAGCGTCCCGGCCGCCCCCAAGGGCAAGATCACCGTGACCGGCCGGATGATGGCCGACGAGACCACCGCCGGCAGCGGCATCAAGGACACCAAGGGCCTGCCCGCCCGCCAGGTCATGCTGATCAACAGCACCGAGCAGACGAAGCGGCTGGGCCGGCCGGTGCTCGGCGGCTATATCGAGCAGACCGCGCCCGAGCAGGCCGGCGGCAAGCCGGAGCTGGTGCCCGAGCCGGACCATGACAGCATCGGCCCGCACATGGCGTATGCGATCCAGTGGTGGCTGTTCGCGGCGGCCGTGCCGGTCGGCTGGGTCGTCCTGGTACGCCGCGAGCGCCGCGACCGGGCGGCGGCCGCCGAGGAGACGCGGCAGGCCCGGGAAGCGGGCGCAGCCGGGGCGGCGGAAGAGGAAGCGGCGCCGGCCCCCGTAGCCCGGACAGCCGCCACCACCGAGTAGCGATCCCGCCCGGCGGGAAGATCCGCTGCGTGCACCCACATCTAGAGGACTACGCCCTCATCGGCGATCTCCAGACCGCCGCTCTCGTCAGCCGCAAAGGCTCCATCGACTGGCTGTGCCTGCCCCGCTTCGACTCCGCCGCCTGCTTCGCCGCCCTCATCGGCGGCAAGGACAACGGCCACTGGCGGCTGGCCCCCAAGTCCTCCGACGCCCGGCCGCAGCGCTCCTACCGCGGCCATTCGCTGGTCCTGGACACCGTGTGGGAGACCCCGACCGGCAGCGTCAAGGTCACCGACTTCATGCCGCAGCGCGACCGGATGCCCGATGTCGTACGGATCGTCGAGGGCCTCCGGGGCAGGGTCGAGATGCACGGGGTGCTGCGGCTGCGGTTCGACTACGGGCGGGTGGTGCCCTGGGTGCGGCACCACCAGGGCTGCCGGGTCGCGATCGCCGGACCCGACTCGGTGTGGCTGCGCACCCCGCACGAATGCCGCACCTACGGGAAGGACTTCAGCACCCGCTCGGAGTTCACCGTCGCCGCCGGCGAGCGCACCGCGTTCGTGCTGACCTGGCACCCCTCGCACGAGCCGCGGCCGCGGCAGGTCGACCCGTTCGAGTCCCTCGACGCCACTCTGGAGGACTGGCACGCCTGGTCCGGGCGCTGCCGCTACAACGGCCCGCACCGCAACGCCGTGATCCGCTCGCTGATCACCCTCAAGGCCCTCACCTACGCGCCCACCGGCGGGATCGTCGCGGCCCCCACCACCTCGCTGCCCGAGGAACTCGGCGGCGTCCGCAACTGGGACTACCGCTACTGCTGGCTGCGCGACGCCAGCCTCACCCTGAACTCCCTGATCTCCGCCGGGTATCTGGAGGAGGCCGGCGCCTGGCGGGACTGGCTGCTGCGCGCGGTGGCCGGCGCCCCCGAAGACCTGCAGATCATGTACGGGCTGGCCGGCGAGCGCCGGCTGCCCGAATTCGAACTGCCCTGGCTGACCGGATACGCCGCCTCCGCCCCCGTACGCATCGGCAACGCCGCTGTCGAACAGTGCCAGCTCGATGTCTACGGCGAGGTGCTGGACTCCTTCCACATCGCGCGCACGGCGGGCCTGCCGTCGGAACCGCACGCCTGGAACATCCAGCGCGCGCTGGTGGACTACCTGGAGTCCACCTGGCGCGATCCCGACGAAGGGCTGTGGGAGATCCGCGGGCCGCGCCGGCACTTCGTGCACTCCAAGGTGATGGCCTGGGTCGCCGCGGACCGGGCGATCCGCGCCGTGGAGGCGTATCCGAAGCTCCGCGGGAACGTCGAGCGCTGGCGGGCGATGCGCAGCGACATCCACCGCGAGGTCTGCGAGCGGGGCTACGACGCCGAGCGCGGCACCTTCACCCAGTCCTACGGCTCCGTGGAACTGGATGCCGCGACCCTGCTGATCCCCCGTGTGGGCTTTCTGCCGGCCGGCGATCCGCGGGTCACAGGGACGATCGAAACCGTGCGCCGGGAGCTGTCCCTGCCCCACAGCCTCAAGGGAATGGGAGGTACTCCCATCGGCCTGGTGCGCCGTTACAGCACCGAAGGCCGCTCGGTCGACGGCCTGCCGGGCGGCGAGGGCGCCTTCCTGGTCTGCTCGTTCTGGCTCGCCGACGCGCTGGCCATGATCGGCCGCCGTGACGAGGCCCGCGCACTGTTCGAGCGGCTGCTGGCGCTGCGCAACGACGTGGGGCTGCTCTCCGAGGAGTACGACCCGGCCGCCCGGCGCCAACTGGGCAACTTCCCGCAGGCTTTCAGCCATATCGGCCTCGTGGGGACCGCCTTCGGACTGCTGGACGGCCCCGGGGCAGACTAGGGGCCATGGATCTTGGACTTACCGACCGGACTTACATCGTCACCGGCGCGACCCGCGGCCTCGGGTTCGCCACCGCCCGTGAACTGGTCGCCGACGGCGCCAATGTCGTGATCACCGGACGCACCGAGGAGAGCACCGCCGCGGCGGCCGCCACGCTGGGCGAGCGGGCCCTCGGGATCGCGGCCGACAACGCCGAACCGGACGCCGCCGCGCGCCTGGTGGCGGCAGCCCGTGAGCGGTTCGGCCGCTTCGACGGCGTCCTCATCAGCGTGGGCGGCCCGGCACCGGGCACGGCCGCCGACAACAGCGACGAACAGTGGCAGTCGGCCTTCGAGTCGGTCTTCCTCGGCGCGGTACGGCTGGCCCGCACGGCCGCCGCCGAACTGGACGAGGGCGGTGTGATCGGCTTCGTGCTGTCCGGCTCCGTGTACGAGCCGATCTCCGGCCTGACCATCTCCAACGGGCTCCGCCCCGGCCTCGCCGGCTTCGCGAAGTCGCTCTCCAACGAGCTGGGCCCGCGCGGCATCCGCGTCGTCGGCGTACTGCCCGGCCGGATCGCCACCGACCGGATGACCCAGCTCGACGCGCTCTCCGGGGACCCGGAAGGCACCCGCGCCCGCAACTCCGCGTCGATTCCACTGGGCCGCTACGGCAAGCCGGAGGAGTTCGGCCGGGCCGCGGCGTTCCTGCTCTCACCGGCCGCCTCGTACGTCACCGGGGTGATGGTGCCGGTGGACGGCGGGGCCCGGCACGGGTTCTGACGCGGAGGCGGCGGGCGGTGCGTGCCGGGCGGCCACAGGAAATCCTCGGCCGCGCCGCCGGCCGCCAGGGGTCGGTCCGGCCC
>NZ_JBFAIP010000115.1:0-17773 GCF_040654775.1 Streptomyces sp. NPDC050636 | reverse complement strand
ACCCCCCACACGAAACCCACCACCACACCAAACACCACGAACGCACCCATCCACCCACAACCCGACAATCACCCAACAACACAAACCACCACCACTCATGCACCACACACACCACCCACCACGGCTGCAACCGCGCAGACGCAAGGTGGAACCGCCTCGGGAACGGGCCCGGCCGGCAGGCGGTACGCGCATAGTGCGGTACCGCGGTGCCGTGCCGTCCTTTCGCAAATCTCGGAACGGCTGTCTGCTGCTGGTCAGTCACGACCGGGCCCTGCTGGACCGTACTGATCGCAGGTTCTGGCACACCGGCAGGCGGATTCCCGCTAGCTGGACGGTCGCGCCGGGAAAACCGGGCCCTCCCTCACGGGCGTCCAAGCCAGCGCCAGCGAGCCGCCCAATGCGGCCAGGAGGAAGCCGATCAGAAAGCCACCGAGGTTGGACAGCACCAGACTGAGCAGCGCGCAGACGAGGCTGGTGGCACCCGCGTAATAGCGGCGCTGCGGGTCGGTCCACATGGTCAGGCCCGCGACGATCTGCAGTACGCCCAGGATCCAGCCGGCGGGGGCTCCCGCGCCGGACAGGCTCAGCAGGCCGGGGGCGGCGGCGACCACCGTGATCAGCTCGGCTCCGGCGGCGATGGTGCACACACCGCCGACGAAGGGGCATGAGCGCCGCCATCGCCGTCGCGTCTCCCGGCTCACGGGTGTCACCGCCGCGCCCTGTCCGGCAGTCGGCAGGGGCTGTGGCCGGTGCGTACGTCGAGGCCCAGGCCCTTGATGGAGAAGGTTCCGGCGGTGGCGGTACCGGCCTGGATGGTGATGTCGCGCAGCGTGGCGCTGTCGGAGTGGTAGCCGGTGCTGCCATCGGTCGGTTCGATGACGAGTTCGTGCAGGTCGAGCCGGCCCGACGCGTGGTACGCGTCCATGGCCAGGTCGGTGGCGTGGACCGAGCGCGCCGTCAGCACCATGGTCATCCGGCCCACGACCGGAAGGCGCATCGTGGAGGACTGGCACAGGCCGGCCACCTCGGCCTCCGACCAGCGGGTCAGCACCGCGGCCCGGCCGGTGCCGGGTGAGACGCCGAGCTGCATGCCGAACCCCTTCGACCGCAGCCGCTCGACCGTCACCGTGAACGGCATGCCGCTGGTGAAGGACGCGGCAACGGCGCCGTCGGCGATGCTCCCGAGGATGGCCGCGGCGGTCACCAGGGTCGGCAGCAGGACGAGCGCGGCTCGTCTGCGGCTCGTGCGGCCGACGGGACGAGCAGAGGGCGCAGACGGCGCGGACGGCGTAGCGGGGTGGCTTCCTGTGGTGTCGCTGACCATGTCACGCCCACCTCGTGATCGAAGATCGATGATCGGAGATCGATGGATCGATGGATCGATGGATCGACAGAATGACGGAACGACCGAGTAGCGCAATGACAGAGTGACGGAATGACGGATCTCCTCCAAATTAGCGGGAGTTGACAGTCCGATCGCATCGGCGGGTGCCACTTTCATCCGGACCGGTGAACGTCCTCGATGTGGGGCGGACCGACCTGGCGTGAACAGGAACATGGGACGCCGGTCGCCCCGACGGATCGGAGATTCGTAATGGCAGTGGTGGTTGATGTGGTCGACGGCAGTGGTCTCACGTCTCGGCTGAGGAAAGACCTGGGCCGGGTCGAGGCGCGACTCGTCGAGCTGGCGCAGGTGGGGCGGGCGGACATGGCCGACGCCGTCGGCTATCAGGTCGGCGGCAGCCGGCGGCGACTGCGCCCGCAGCTGACCCTGCTCACTTACTATCTGACGGCCGACGACCCCGCCGTGACCACCGATGCCGTCATCGACGCCGCGACCGCAACGGAGATGCTGCACGTCGGCACGGTCTACCACGACGATGTGATCGACCAGGCGCCCACGCGGCACGGACGGGAGAGCGTCAACGCGCGCTGGGGCGCGGGGATGGCCATCCTGGCCGGCGACTACGTCGTCGCCCGGTCCTTCGCCCTGTTGGCAGCGCTCGGTCAGCGCGAAGCCGTGCTCATGGCCGGTCTCGCCTGCGAGCTGGCCGAAGGCATGGTCGCGGAGATGCTGGAACGCTTCGCCCCCGAACGCACGGAAGAGTCCGTGCTGTCGGTCATTTCGAAGAAGACGGCGCCGCTGATGTCGTACAGCTGCGGCGTAGGCGCTCTCCAGGGGTGTCGGCACGATGCCTGCACCGACGCCATGCTGGGGTTCGGGCACGAGATCGGCCTTGCGTACCAACTCATGGACGATGTACTCGATATGACGGCCACAAGGGAGCAACTCGGCAAACCTGTCGGCAACGACATCCGGGAAGGTGTTTACACCGTTCCTCTCCTCCGGGCCCTGCGCCGCGATCCGGGAATTCGCCCCCTTCTACGTCCCGGAATCACCGACGAGGAGGCCGCGCAAATCCTCCAGCGAGTGCGCAGCAGTGGTGCCATCGACGAGACGATGGGCCTCATCGGCGGACACGTCGATCGTGCCGTGTGCCATCTGCGGTCGGTGGAGGAGTGCGGGAGGCGGCCGGAAGTCGCGCGGTTCATCGAGGAGTTCGTACGCGAGCTTCTCTCCCCGGCGGCCCTTTCCCGACCGCCCCGGCCGAGGCCCGCCGCGGAGCAATGAGAGCGGGAGCGGTAGGGGGTGGGGGTAGGGGTAACGGGAGCGGGAGTTGGCACCTGCCCCGACTGGTTCAGCCGACCGTCGCCGGCTCCGCCTCCTGAGCGTGGACGAGCGTGTTCGGCAGGGCGATGTACGCGGTGACTCCGCAGGTGCCGTCCCGCCCCTCGGTGGGGCACAGTTCGACCTGTGCCCCGAGTCGGGTTGCCAGGGTCCCGACGACGTAGTGGCCGAGGGTGGGGGTCCCCCCTGTTCGAGCAGAGCCGAGGACTTGGGGGTGGGTGGGGGCGACCAGGAAGGGTTCGCGGCCCGTGAGACGGGCGTTGGAACGGGCCAGTTCCTGGGCGGTCATGCCGGAACCGCGGTCGACGACCGCGAGGCAGTACTCGCCGCCGTCGCGCCAGCCGTAGATCTCGACCGGGCGCGAGGGCGGCGAGAAGACCAGCGCGTTCTCGATGAGTTCGGCGAGCAGATGGGAGAGTTCGGCGACGGCCCGGCCACGGATCCGGCCGTCCTGTACGTCGACCACGGCGACGCGTTGGTACTGCTCGACCTCGGCGATCGCCGACTGCACCACCTCGGCCGCCGTCACCAGGCCCGGCCAGGTGCGTGGCGACAGCCCCTCCCCCGCGAGGACGAGCAGCGACTCGGCATTGCGGCGCATGCGCGTGGCCAGGTGGTCCAGTTCGAAGAGTTCGCCGAGTGCGTCCGGGTCGATCTCCTGGCTCTCCAGGGTGGTGATCAGGCCGAGCTGGCGGGAGAGCAGTGCCTGGTTGCGGCGGCCGAGGCCGGCGAGTGACTCGGAGGTGTTGCGGCGGAGTACGGCCTGCTCGGTGGCCAGGCCGATCGCGGTGTCCTCGACATTGTGTAGGGCGGTGGCGAGCCGGCTGAACTCGCGGGCGCTGTCCGGGATTCGGCGGGACGGTCCGGGTCCGGGGACGAGTTCGTCGCCCGCGTCGGCCGCCTGAATCCGGGCGACGGCGGCGGGCAGGCCGGTACGGGCCACCGAGTCGGCCTCATCGGCGAGTGCGGCCAGCGGCCGGGTGATCGAGCGGGAGGAGAGCATGGCGAGCGCGGTGGCGACCGCGAGGATCAGCACACCGAGGCCGATGAAGCCGCCCAGCTGACCGGTGGCGTCGTCCCCGATCCGGTCCGCGCGCTGCCGTACGTCGGTGCCGATCTTCCGCTGTACGTCGTGGAGTTGGTCGACGAGCGCGGTCATCGACGACCACCAGCTGCGGGGGTCAACGGCGAGCCGGGTGCCGTCGGCTCCGCGCTCGGCCGTCTTCTCGTAGCGTGTGGCGCGCCGGGCGTCGTCGGTGGCGAAGACGGCGTCGAGCGCGGACTGCTGGGCGGGGGTGGCGAGTTCCGCGTACCGGCGCAGGAAGGCCAGTCGGTCCGCCCGTACTTCGGTGAAGTCGAGGAACTCGTCTCCCTTGAAACGTCCTTCCGCGAAGACCCCGTTGAGGGAACCGCGTTCCAGGGCGACCGCTTCGGTGGACCGGGTGAGGGCTTGCAGGGCACCCATCGCATCGGCCAGCGCGCGGTCACCACCGGCGGGTTCCGCCGCAGCGGCAGCGATCAGTCCACCGATCGCCTTGGTGTACGCGGCCAGGGTCGGCACGCGCTGGGCGGTGCCGGTGTCCACCTTGCGGCGCTCGACGGCCAGCGCGACGACCGGGGCAAGCGCGTCCTGTAAAGCGTCGGCGGTGTCCGTTTCCATGCCGTCCGCCCCGAGCAGCGCATCGAAGCCGGTAAGGGTGGTGTCGGTACGTGCGCGCTGGGCGGCGACATCGTCGCGGTACGCCGCGGCGCCGCCCAGCAGCCCATTGGTGAGGCCACGCTCGCGCTGGAGCTCGCGCACCAGATCCTGGGCCTTGAGGACGAGCTCGACCCGGCCGGCGGTCTCACGTGCCGCGGACCAGTCGGCGGCGCGGTCGGCGACGCCGAGGCCGGTCACGACCAGGAGCAGACAGGTGGGGACGGCGAGCACGATGGCCACCCGGCCACGGATCGTGCGCCAGCCGGGGAGAGTGAGCGGTTGTGGCAGAAGGCGTCGTTGGATACGCGTCACGCCCGATGACGATACGAACCGGAATGCGCCGCGCGGTTTCCCGGCGGTAAGGGGCTGGTTGCTCCCGGCTCACAGGAGGCGGGGCGGCGCCGCGCCCCGTATGCCATGTTCCTGTAACGCCGAGCGGACGGGCCGCCGAGGCCGCTTGTCTCCGTCACAGGTCGTTGCCCGACGACCGAAGAAGCGGCTGCCCCTCGCCGCGGCAGAGCGCTGAGCCGCGCCGAGGGGCAACCGCCGTCACAGGAGGTGATCGCGCTCAAGGGGCTACCCGGGCGTTCCCCGGAATTACGGCGTGCCGGGCCGTAGACCGCCGACGCCCCCGCCGGCGTCCAGGCGGTTGATGCGCCGCTGTGCGGCGAACGCGGCGGCCGGGTAGCGGGGGTCGGGCCGCAGGGCGTATTCGCGCAGGCATGCCTCGGTGAACTTGATGACGTGCTCGTCGCCGTGTTCGGCGGCCCGTGCGCCGAGTTCGTCCATCGGGGGCAGGTCCGGGACTTCGGACCGCCAGGCCGTCGTCCCCTCGTCGCGCCGGTCGACCGTGAAGGCCAGCAGGAACGCCGCATGCACCTGCCACAGCTGGGCCAGCGTCGGCTCGTACAGTTCGTGCGGCAGGTGCGGGAGTACGAGGCGTACGGCGGCGGGCGCGGTGACGCCGTGGATCAGTGGGACCGGGTACACCTCGGGGTGGCCGAGGTAGACGTCGGCGAACTGGGCCGTCATCTCGGACAGCAGCCGGGGCGCCTGTTCCGGGGCCAGCCACTCCAACGACTCGTGGTAGCCGGGTAGTTCGGCGAGGGTGTCCAGGCGGTGGCGGGCGGTGCCCGGCCCGAGTCCGCCGTCCTGCGGCACGCGGGGCAGCGCGGCGACGGCGGCGGGCAGGTCGTAGGTGCCGCAGAGTCGCGGGCGGCCGGGTAGTCCCGTGTAGCGGGCGGCCCAGTACGCCAGGCCGCGTGCCAGCTCGGTCAGCTGGAGCCGGGTCGGCCGGTCGGCGGCGGAGAGGCCGCGTACCGCGTGGGCGGTGCGGATGAGGCCGTGGGTCAGGCCGGCGAACAGGCCCGGAATCAGGCGTGGCCACCAGCGGACGAGGACCTCGCGCCAGTGCGCCTCGGCAAGTTCGCGGACGAACAGCCGCTCCCAGTCCCCGGCACGGTGGAAGGCCCCGAGCGCGGGGCGCCAGGAGGACTCGTCCGCGGGGTCCAGGGCGAAGCGCGCGGCGGGCGGTTCGTGGTGCTCCATGGCGCGCCGGTAGCGCCCGACCCATCGGGCGACCTCGTCCTCCTGTCCGAGCAGGGCAAGCGCCTCGGCACCCATCGGGCCGTGGTTGGCGAGGTCGGCGCCCTGTCCGCGCTCGTACCCGAGATCGTCCATCCGTTCCAGGGCGTCGTTGAGGGCATCGCGGTAGCTGATCGACGGCATGGGAGTGCTCACCTTCAGGAGATTCGGATATCCCAATGGTTTGGAAATCCAAACCATCTACACTCGCAGTATGCCGCACACGCACGAGTCCGGGAAAGCGCCCCGGATGCTGACCCCTGGCGAACTCCAAGTCACCGGCCTGGTACCGCTGTTGGAGCCGTTCTTCCGGGGCGCGGTGGTACGGGATCTCATGCCGGCGCCGCTGCGCGAGGCGATGGAGACGCACGGGCTGACGCCGCGCCACGGCGCCGTACTCCCCCAGCTGATGGCCGGACAGCCGCTGGCCGTGAGTGAGATCGCCCGGCGGCTCCATGTGTCGCTGCCCACCGCGAGCGAGCTGGTCGGCGCCCTGAACCGGGCCGGGATCGTGCAACGCACCGAGGACCCGGCCAACCGCCGCCGGGTCCTGGTGTCCCTGGCCGACGCATACCGCGCACCGCTCGAAACCTTCGTCGCCCGGCGGAGCGAGCCGCTGCTGCGCGCCCTCGACGGGCTGTCGCCGGGCGAGCGGGACGGCTTCCTGGCAGGTCTGACGGCCTGGGTCCGCGAGGTGCAGAGCTGAGGCACGCCGGCGTCCGGCATCCCCTCGCCCGCCCCCTCATGCATTCGGGGCCATCCCAGTGGCCCGCCCTGGCCGGCGGCAGCAGGCTGGTGGCGCATCCGCGTCGCCACAAGGAGTTCCCGATGGCCCCGGCATACCGCTACGACGACCTGAGCGCCCTGTACGTCAACTGCACGCTCAAGCGCTCCCCCGAAACCAGCAACACCGAGGGGCTCATCGACAAGAGCCGCGGGCTCATGGAGGGCAACGGTGTCGCCACCGAGCTGATCCGCGCCATCGACCACGACATCGCCACCGGGGTCTGGCCGGACATGACCGAGCACGGCTGGGAGTCCGACGCCTGGCCGGAGCTGTACGCGAAAGTGCAGGGCGCGGACATTCTCGTGCTCTGCGGCCCGATCTGGCTCGGCGACAACAGCTCAGTGATGAAACAGGTCATCGAGCGGCTCTACGCCTGCTCCAGCGTCCTCAACGACCGCGGCCAGTACGCCTACTACGGCAGAGCGGGCGGCTGCCTCATCACCGGCAACGAGGACGGCGTCAAGCACTGCTCGATGAACGTGCTCTACAGCCTCCAGCACCTCGGCTACACCATCCCGCCACAGGCCGACGCCGGCTGGATCGGTGAGGCCGGGCCCGGACCCTCGTACCTGGACCCGGGCTCGGGCGGCCCGGAGAACGACTTCACCAACCGCAACACGGCATTCATGACCTGGAACCTGATGCATATCGCGGCCATGCTCAAACAGGCGGGCGGCATCCCGGCGCACGGCAACCAGCGCACCGAGTGGGATGCCGGCTGCCGCTCGGACTCCGCCAACCCGGAACACCGCTGAGATTCCGGCAACCTCCCCATGGTGCGAGCGGACCGTCCGACCTGTCCGACCGTCCGCGCTGTCCGACCGTCCGCCCAGGCCGCTACGCCAAGGCTTCCTCCAGGAATGCCCCCGTCCGTGACGCGCTCGTCTGCGCGATCTCCTTGGGCGTCCCTTCCGCCACGATCTCGCCGCCGGCCGCGCCACCCGCCGGGCCGAGGTCGATGACCCAGTCCGACGCGCGGACCACATCGAGGTCGTGCTCGATGGTGACGACGGTGTGACCGGCGTCGACGAGCCGCTGGAGTACGGCGAGGAGGCGGGCGGTGTCGGCGGCGTGCAGGCCGGATGGGGGCACCTCCCATGCCCGTTCAGGGCTATGGGGGAGGCTCGTCCAGGAGGTAGAGGGTGCGACCCCTCGCGCGGCGGCCGAGTTCCTTGGCCAGCTTGATGCGCTGGGCCTCGCCGCCGGAGAGCGTGGTGGCCGGCTGGCCCAGTGGCAGATAGCCGAGTCCGACGTCCGACATGCGCTGCAGGCGCGAAGCGACCGCCGGTACGCCGGCGAAGACCGCAAGCGCCTCGTCGACCGTCGCCTCCAGCACTTCGGCGATGTCGTGGCCCTCATACCGCACCTGGAGCACCTCGCCCCGGAAGCGGCGCCCCTGGCACGCGGGACAGCACACCTCCACCGAGGGCAGGAAGTGCATCTGCACGCTGAGGACGCCCGCGCCCTCGCAGCGTTCGCAGCGGCCGCCGGGGACGTTGAAGGAGAAGTGCCCCGGGGTGAGGGCCCGTTCGCGCGCGTCCGCGGTCGCCGCGAAGGCCTCGCGGATCGGGGTGAACGCGTCGGAGTAGGTCGCCGCGTTGGACCCCGGCAGCCGGCTGATGGGCTGCTGGTCGATCGTCACGATCTTGTCGAGATGCTGCCAGCCGTCGATCCCGTCATGGTCGGCGGGCGCCTCGCTCGCGCCGTAGAAGCGCTGCCGGGCGGCGCGGTCGAGGATGTCGAGGAGCAGGGACGACTTGCCCGAGCCGGAGGGGCCGGTGACCGCGACCAGGAGCCCCAGCGGGATCCGTACGGTGAGGTTCTTGAGGTTGTGGGCGCGGGCGCCGCGGATGAGCAGGGCCTCGCCACTCCCGGGACGGCGTGCCTCGGGTACGGGCATGCGCAGGCGCCCCGCGAGGTGGTCGCCGGTGACCGAGCCCCGGCTCGCGGCGACCTGCGCGGGCGTGCCCTCGGCGACGATACGGCCGCCGTCGCACCCCGCGCCCGGCCCGACGTCGACAAGGTGGTCCGCCGCCCGCAGCACGTCGAGATCGTGCTCGATGACCAGGACGGTGTTGCCCAAGTCCCGTAGGCGGCACAGCACTTCGATCAGCCGCCCGGTGTCGGCGGGATGCAGGCCGATGGTGGGTTCGTCGAGTACGTACAGCACTCCGGTGAGCCCGGAGCCGAGCAGCGCGGCGAGGCGCAGCCGCTGGGTCTCACCCGCGGAGAGGCTGGGCGTCGCCTGTTCCAGGGTCAGGTAGCCGACGCCGACGTCGACCAGCCGGCGGACGCGCTCGCTCAGGTCGGCGACGATGGGCTCGGTGACGAGCCATGGATCCCCGGTGAGGTGCTCCCGGAGTGCGTCGAGCCACCGGGCGAGCTCGTCCAGTGGCAGGCGCACGGCGTCGACGATGGTCAGACCCGCGACGGTGACGCGCCGACTCTCAGGGCGCAGCCGCGTGCCCGCACAGTCCTCGCAGACCTTCTTGACCAGCAACTGCTCTGTCTTGTCACGGTAGTCGGCGTCCTCGATACGGTCGGCGTAGCGCCGCAGCACAGTGCTGACCACGCCCTCGAAGCGGCCGCCGGAGACCGTCGCGGGCGGCTCCACGCCAGGGAAGTGCCGCTGGAATTCCGGGCTTTCGACACCGCGGAGCAGTAGGTCGCGCGTACGTCACCGAGCGCGTTCACGGGGGTGTCCGGGTCGAAGGCGAATCCGTAGTGCTGGGCGGCGGCGTGCAGGACGGGGATGCTGCGCTCGGTGACCTTCGGGTGCCAGCCGAGCACGGCGCCCCCGGCCACACTGCGCTCGCCGTCGACCAGGCGGCGCACATCGGCCTGGAACGTCTCGCCGATACCGGTGCAGGAGGGGCAGGCGCCGGCGGGTTTGTTGAACGAGAAGTTCCCCATCTGCAGTTCGGGGGCCGGTGCCGCGCAGTGGGGGCAGGGCACGAACCGTCCGGACTCGGACGCCTCGTCGTCCCAGGTCTCGTCCCCGCTGATCTGGTGCGTAGGCGGGGTGTCGCGTCCGCACGCGGGACACGGGCGATGGTCGATGCGGGCCCACAGCAACCGCAGGTAGGTGAAGACCTCGGTGACCGTGCCGACCGTCGACCGCGGACTGCGGTTCGTCAGGTGCTGGTCCACGCTGATCGACGGCGACAGGCCGGTGATCGAGTCGACGGCGGGCTTGCTGACGAAGCCGGTGACCATGCCCAGCGATTCGAGGTACTGGCGCTGGCCCTCCCTGTGGAGCGTGTCGAGGGCGAGCGTGGATTTGCCTGATCCGGAGAGGCCGGTCAGGACGACGAGTCTGTTCTTCGGAAGGGTGAGTGTGAGGTTCTTGAGGTTGTGCAGGCGGGCGCCTTTGACGCGGATGAACTCGTCCATGGCTTCAAGTTTCCCATTGAAGTACCTAGTTGAAGGTTGTGTGGCAACTGGGGCGGAAGCAGTGGTGATTTGGTGCGGGTAACCTTCAAACCGATGATGAAGCCCTCCGGTCTCCGCCCGGTCGATCTGGCCCGCCTCGCGGGCGTCTCGGCCCAGCAGATCCGCAACTACGAAGCCGCGGGCGTACTGCCTCCGGTCGCACGCACGCCGTCCGGCTACCGCACCTTCGGGGACGAGCACCGGAAGGCCCTGCTCACCTACCGGGCCCTCGCGAAGGGATACGGGACCGGCACCGCGCAGGCCGTACTGCGGGCCGTGCACGCGGGCGACGTGCCGGAGGCGCTCGCGCTCATCGACGCCGCGCACGCCGCCCTGCACGAGCAGCGGCTCTCCCTGCGGGCGGCGAGCGAGGCCCTCCAAGCGATCGCACGGCAGTCCCCGGACGCCCCGTCGCTGCCCCGCTCCAGCCTGCGGATCGGCGAGGTCGCCGCGCATCTGGGAGTGCGCACCTCTGCGCTCCGGGTGTGGGAGGCCGCTGGGCTGGTGACCCCGCAACGCGAGCCGGGCACCGGCTACCGCCACTACAGCCCCACCGACGTCCGCGACGCGCGGCTCATCCACATCCTGCGCCAGAGCCGCTATCTGCTGCCGCAGATCCGGCCCGTCCTCGAAGGGCTGCGCGAGACGGGCAGCACCGACGCACTGCGCGCGGCGGTCGCCCAGCGCCAGGAGGGGCTGACGCGGCGGACGACGGCCATGCTCGAAGGGGCGGGTCTCCTGCACGGCTACCTGACGGATGAACGGCCGCCGTCCGCCGCCCAGTAAGCCGCGCCCCACCCGCTAGGGGAACCCGCCCTCGCCCGCCAAGGACTGTTCCGTCCAGATCACCTTGCCGCCCGCCATGTACCGCGTCCCCCAACGCTCCGCCAGTTGGGCGACGAGGAACAGGCCCCGTCCGCCCTCATCCGTGGTGGCGGCCTGCCTCAGATGCGGCGAAGTGCTGCTGCGGTCGGAGACCTCGCAGATCAGCGAGCGGTCGCAGATCAGACGTACGCGGATGGGGCCGCTGGCGTAGCGGATCGCGTTGGTGACCAGTTCGCTGAGGATGAGTTCGGTGGTGAAGGACTCGTCGGCCAGATCCCACTCGCCGAGCTTGGCGACCGCCGCGGCTCGTATGCGGGCGACGGACGACGGATCGGGCGGTACGTCCCAGTCGGCGAGGTGGGTGGTGTCCAGGACCCGGGTGCGGGCGACGAGCAGGGCGATGTCGTCGCTCGGGCTCTCGGGCAGCAGCGCGCCGAGCGCCGCCTCGCAGGTCTCGTCCGGTGTCCGGTCGGTGCGGCCGGCCAGCGTACGGATCAGCAGGGCCATGCCCTCGTCGATGTCCCGGTCCCGGTCCTCGACCAGCCCGTCCGTGTAGAGGACCAGGCGGCTGTCCCTGGGCAGGCTCATTTCCCAGGTCTCGAACGGCAGACCGCCCAGTCCGAGCGGCGGGCCGCCGGGCACTTCGATGAACTCCGCGGCACCGTCCGGCAGCAGCAGCACCGGCTGGATATGGCCGGCCCGCGCCATGGTGCAGTGCCCGGACGCCGGGTCGTAGATCGCGTAGAGGCAGGTGGCGCCGGTCACGCCGCCCTCCGTACCGTCGGCGGCCTCGTCCTGGTCGATGCGCGTGACCAGCTCGTCGAGGTGCCACAGGAGCTCGTCGGGCGGCAGGTCCAGGTTGGCGAAGTTGTGGACCGCGGTACGCAGCCGTCCCATGGTGGCGGCGGCGTGCAGTCCGTGGCCGACGACATCGCCGACGACGAGCGCCACACGGGCGCCGGGCAGCGGAATGATGTCGAACCAGTCCCCGCCGACGCCGCCGAGCCCGCTGAGGCCGGCCTGCGCGGGCAGATACCGGTACGCGGCCTCGACGGCGTTCTGCTCCGGCAGGCCGCGCGGCAGCAGGCTCCGCTGCAGTGCCACCGCCATGGTGTGCTCGCGCGTGTAGCGGCGGGCGTTGTCGACGCTGACCGCGGCGCGGGCGACCAGTTCCTCGGCGAGGGAGAGGTCCTCCTCCTCGAACGGCTCGGGCGTCGCCGCCGAGCGCCAGAAGATCGCCACGCCCAGAATGACGCCCCGGGCACGCAGCGGAACCGCGATCATGGAGTGGAGCCCGCCCGCGACCAGCCGCCGGGCCCGCTCCGGATCCTGCCGCTGCCAGCCGGTGAAAGCCGCCAGGTCCGCTTCGAGGACCGCCTGGCCGTCGACGAGACCGGAGCCCAGCTCGGTCGACGGCTCGAAGCGGATCAGCTTGCCGAGCGGGTAGAGCGCGGTGTGCTCCTGGTCTCCGCCGACGGCCATGCGCCGCATCTCGATACCCGCGGCGGAGGGGGCCGGCTCCTCGCCGCGCAGCACGGTCTCGGCCAGATCGACGGAGACCATGTCGGCGAAGCGGTCGGCGGCGAACTGCGCCAGTTCCTCGCAGGTGCGCACCACGTCGAGGGTGGTGCCGATCTCCGTGCCCGCGTCGTACAGCAGCTTCAGCCGTCCCCGCGCCACATCGGCCCGGCCGGTGAGGGCCCGCAGCTCGGTGGAGTCCCGGAGGGTGGTGACGCTGCCGGGCGGTCCGCCGTCCCGGTCCGTCGACCGCTGGTTGACGGCGAGCAGCCGCTCGCCGACCGGGTGTACCTCGTCGGTCACCATCCGCCCCGAAACCAGCAGCCGGACGGTTTGCGGGTCGAGCCCGAGGTCGGCGACCGCGCGTCCCTCCACATCGGTCGGCAGATCGAGCAGCCGGCGTGCCTCGTCGTTGGCGAGCAGCAGGCGCCCGTCGTCGCCGACGATGATCACGCCCTCGCGTACGGCGTGCAGCACGGCGTCATGATGCTCGTACATCCGGGTCATCTCGGCGGGACCGAGGCCGTGGGTCTGGCGGCGCAGCCTCCGGCTGACCACCGCCGTGCCGCCGGTGGTCAGGAGCAGCACGCCCGCGGCCGCGCCGAACAGCAGCGGGAACTGATCGTTGACGACTCCGCTGACCCGGGCGATGGTGATGCCGGCGGACACCAGCCCGATGACCCGGCCGTCCTTGTCGAAGACCGGGACCACGGCCTGGACCAGGGGCCCGATGGTTCCGACGATCTTCTCCGTGACGACGCCGCCGGCCAGCGCGGGAGCCAGGGTGCCGACGAATTTCTTGCCGATCCGGTCGGGCTTCGGGTGGGTGTAGCGGATTCCGTCGGTGTTCATCACGACGATGAAGTCGACCTCGGAGCGTTTCCGTGCCGCTTCGGCCAGCGGCTGCAGGATCACGGTCGGGTGGGGGCTCCGTAGCGCCTTCTGGATGCCCGGGGAATTGGCGAACGATTCGGCGACGGCAACCGATCTGTTGGCGGCCTCTCGTTGCGCGTCGGTCTGGGACTGCAACACGAGCGCGGTCATGGCGGCGGCGACCAGCAACACCACGATCGCCACCTGCAGGAGAAAGACCTGACCTGCGACAGTTCGCATCCTCAGAACCGAACGCGGGCGGCCGTAGCGTCCGGCCATGTCCTCTTTTTACACCTCCCCCATAAGGTGGGCGAGCCACGCGATGCGCAGCGCGGCGGCCGCTCGGGCTCCACTCCAGGTCGATCTACGGTCCGATGGTCCCGTAGTCCTGGCCAGGACACCAGAGCGCTGACAAACCCGCGGGTAGGTTTCCTGACCGCACAGCCACACCCTTGCCCGATATGCATAATCCTGCGAGGTATTCGCACCAATTCGGGCCGACCACGCCGGCGCTGGTGCGTGTAACTCTGGCCACAGGAGCGGCGGACGCGATGGCCGCGCTCGGCTCGTCGGGGCTGTGCGGCACCTGGCTCAATATGCCTGGTCAGGCCGGTTCGCGGGTGGACCGGGGCCGGTGCGGGAGCGGCGACGAGGCCCTGGATCCGGCCCAGCGGGCCGACGAGCCGGTATGAGACGTTCGTGGGATGCACGTATCGGATGAGATCCGCCCGGAGGAGATCCGCGCCGAGGCGACCGCGCTCATCGACCGCCACGCGCTCGGGACATGGAAGCCGAACGGTGCCGACCGGCGTGCCGCCGTGGCGCTGTTCCGCTTCCTCGAAACAGGTCAGCCGCTCTCGGGCGAGCAGATCCGGTCCGCCCTCTCCCCCGCGGAGTCGGTGGCCGGGGCGAGCGACGGTCTGCTCCATCTGTTGCGCGGGACCGCCGGGCTCCTGGACGAGCCGCACGCCGCCGACAGCCGCGACGGGCGGGACGCCGTCGACCATGTCTGCCTTTTGCTGGATGCCCTCGCCCTCTCCCGGCCGTCCGCCGAGTAAGGCCCACATCGGCACTCGCCGCCCCCTCTCCACCAGTCCCCACTCTCTCCACCACTCCGGCAACGATTACGGAGAGTGACGGGTTCCCGCGACACGCAATGGCCCGGTGCCCGTCTCCTTGAGAGACGGACACCGGGCCATTGCGTTATCGCCGGAGGCTTACGGAGCCGCGGCGGCCCCGGTTGAGCAGTCCCCGATCAAGCAGACACCGTCGCCGGAGCAGCAGCGGCGGGCTCGGCCTCAGGGAGCCGCTCGTCCTCGGGAACCGAGATCACCCAGTGCGTCTGCTGCCGCGGGCGGAGGTAGAACGCCCAGTACAGGGCGGCCGCCGCGACGATGACGCCAGTGATGACCAGGCTCTTCGTGCTCTGCTGGGAGAGCACCCACACCAGCACCACGATGAGTACCACCGGGACCGCCGGCCACAGCGGCATCCGCCATGCCGGCCGGTGCTTGTGTGCCCCGCGACGCGAGACCAGGGCGCCCAGCGCGACGAAGACATACATCGCGGCGACGGCGACGCCGGTGA
The DNA here is from genome assembly GCF_040654775.1 of Streptomyces sp. NPDC050636. Classification (NCBI taxonomy): domain Bacteria; kingdom Bacillati; phylum Actinomycetota; class Actinomycetes; order Kitasatosporales; family Streptomycetaceae; genus Streptomyces; species Streptomyces sp. NPDC050636. The sequence continues at coordinate 2,779 of NZ_JBFAIP010000115.1, read as the reverse complement.
CCTCACTCAGCGTGTCGAGGTTGACGAAGCACAGGGCCGCGCCGGGGACACCCACGGCCAGGGTGGCCGCCCAGGGAGAACCGAAGCGCCGGCCGACGTGGGACAGCACGCGGTTCACGGGGGCCGGCCAGGCGGCGTCGCGTGCCGAGGAGAAGAGCACGCGGGAGTTCTGGATCACCATCACGATCGCGGCGTTGATGATCGCCAGGGCGATGCACAGGCTGACGAAGGTGCCGACGGCCGAGTTGCTCCAGGCCTGCACCATGCCGGCGACGTCACCGGCGCCGAGGGTCGCCAGGTCCGGTGCGCCGAGCGTGATCGCGATGACCGGGACGAGGACGACGGCGACGCCGATGCCCAGCGTCCACAGCACGGTGCGGGAGACATTGCGCCGGGGGTTGTCCATCTCCTCGGCGAGGTACACGGCCGTCGAGAAGCCCTGGAGGATGAAGAGCGCGGTGGCCAGTCCGGTCACGATCAGGCCGGCGGTGATGGCCGTGGTGTGGCCGTGCCCGGCGTCGATCACCGGGTTGACCAGCACGGAGGCGGACCTGTTGGTGTGGCTGAAGCCGAGGAAGGTGACGACCGCGCACGCCACGACCTCCAGCACCAGGAAGATGCCGGTGATCCAGGCGTTGGCGCGCAGATCGAGCAGGCCCATGGCGGTGGCCAGCAGCATGACCGCGGCCGCGGTGTACTGCGGGTCCAGTTGCAGCACCGGGGCCAGATAGTCGGCGGTGCCCAGGGCGATGATCGGCGGGACGATCATGACGACGATCAGCGAGAGCATGAAGACCAGCCAGCCGGCGAGCCGGCCCATCAGCGTGCCGACCATGGCGTACTCGCCGCCGGAGCTCGGTATGAGGGTGCCGAGCTCGGAGTAGGTGAAGGCGACGCCGATACAGAGCAGGGCCGCCACGACGATGGTGAGGGCCGTTCCCGTGCCCAGGCTGGCGAACGAGTCCGGCACGATCACGAACAGGGACGACGCCGGAGTCAGGCAGGACAGCGTGAGCAGCGTACCTCCGACCACACCGATCGAACGCGTGAGTTTGGGGGCGTCCCCCTCCGTCGCGCTACGGGTCTCCTTCTCAGGAGCTGCGGAGGTAACGGGCGTGTTGGGCATATCAGTTATCCATGTCCCATCGGTGCTGGCGGGCTGGAAGGGGGCACCTTCGATGGCGAATGCCGCAAAGGGGTGCCGGCCGGTAGGACATGCAGCACCACTTCGGTGACCGAATGAAACCCCCGCCGAAGACCCCCGTCAAGAACCCGTCAACACTTTGAGACAACGAAATCCGTTGTGAAACGGCGACTAGATAGACCTTTCCATCCCCACGAGGCAGCGATTACGCGGATTTCGCGGCGTCGCGAGAGGTGCGGATTCTTCCGTCGACCGCCACCGGATCCGTTCGGGAATCCTCGCCTCGGACCCGGGCGATGAGCAGCGCGACATCGTCGTGGCCGTACGGAGAGCGCAGCGCGCCCAGCAGGCGGTCGCAGAGCTCTTCCAACGGGCGCTCGGGCTCGGCGAGCAGGCCGAGCAGACTGTCCAGGCGGGTGTCGATGGGCTGGTCGCGGGTTTCGATGAGCCCGTCGGTGTAGAGCACCAGCTGGTCGCCGGCGCGCAACGGCACGGTGGTCTGCTCGAAGCGGACGCCGCCGACTCCGAGCGGGGCGCCGGTGGGCAGGTCGAGCAGTTCGGGAGCCTGGCCGGCCCGGACCAGGACGGGCGGCAGATGCCCCGCGACGGCGATGCGGCACTGCTCGCGGTGCGGGTCGTACACGGCGTACAGGCAGGTGGCGAAGGCCGGGTCCAGACCCGCGGCGATGTGGTCCAGGTGCCGGAGGACCTCGTCGGGGTCCAGGTCGAGGTCGGCCAGGGCGCGGGTGGTGGTGCGCAGTTGGCCCATCGTGGCGGCGGCGTTGATACCGCTGCCCATGACGTCGCCGACCACCAGAGCGGTCTTGTCGCCGGCCACCGGGATGGCGTCGAACCAGTCGCCGCCGACCTCGCTGGCCGCCTGCGCGGGCTGGTAGCGGTAGGCGATCTCCATGCCCGTGGGCTGGCGCGGCCGGTGGTTCATCAGGTGGCGCTGGAGCGTCAGTGCGGTGCGGCGTTCGCTCTGGTACGAGCGGGCGTTGTCGATGCAGACCGCGGCGCGGGCGGCCAGCTCGACGGCGAGCGCCGTATCGTCCTCGTCGAACGGCAGCGGGTTGCGCACCCGGTACAGCGACAGGGCGCCGAGGACCTCGCCGCGGGCGATCAGCGGCACCGCCAGATAGGAGTGCAGTCCGGCTTCCCCGAGGAGGGCGGCGCCCTCCTCGTCGGCGGCGATACGCGGCAGGTCCTTGTCGGTCACCTCGCCCACCAGAACCGGGCGGGCGTCGGTCACACACCGGGTGATGAGGCGGTCGGCGTCGTACGAGGCGATCTGCCCGGTGGGATCGGCGGCGCGGACGGCGTCGGTGGCGTAGGCCGCGGAGACGGCCAGCGCCCGGAAGCGGGCCGGCCCTCCGGGGGTGGGGGAGGCCGGACGCCGGCTGTCCAGGACGGCGTCGAGCACATCCACCGCGGCCAGATCGGCCAGCTCGGGCACGATGACATCGGCGAGTTCATGGGCCGTCTGGACGACGTCGAGAGTGGTGCCGACGGTCGCGGAGGCGTCGGCGATGATGGCGAGACGCCGCCGGGCGCGGGCGGCTTCGGTGGCGGCCCGGTGCTGCTCGGTGACGTCCACGACGGAGGTCGCCAGGCCCAGGACCCGGGCACTGGCGT
>NZ_JBFAIP010000114.1:0-17984 GCF_040654775.1 Streptomyces sp. NPDC050636 | reverse complement strand
AGCGCCACCGCGCCCACCGGCAGGTTGACCAGGAAGATCCAGCATTGATCGCAAGGCGGAGGGTCTTCCCGGTACTGGGTGTACCGGGAAGAGCCCGACAACGCAGCGAGCGGGCGTGCCAGGCGCCGCGGGGCAGGCGGGAGTTTGACGGCAGGGCCTAGCGCCGGCGCCGCTGGCCGGCTGACACACCGGCCCGCACCCGAACCAACAGGGCGTGTCCCGCCGAGCTCCGTGCCCACGGATACCAGGAAGACACGCCCCAACACCGGACCGGCCCGCGCGATCCGCGGCCGGTCCGCACACCGCGGCCGGCCGACCCTGCCCGCCGCCCCTTCCCCGCCCCTACGACCCATCAGGGACCGCTCATGCTTCCGCTCTCCTCCTCCCAGGAGATCGTCTGGCTGCACGAACAGGTGCAACCGGGCAGCCGCGCCTACAACTTCACCGCCGCACTCGACCTGTGGGGCACCCTCGACACCGAAGCCCTGCGCCATGCGCTCACCACCGTCCTCGACCGGCACCCCGGTCTGCGGCTGGAGCTCGTCGCCGTCCCCGGAGCGATGCCCGGCCAGCGGGTCGCCGGGGACTGCCGGCCGCGGCTGCGGACCGTGGACCTCAGCGGGGCGGCAAACCCCCAGGACGCCTTCCAGGAACTGCTACGCACCGAGGCCGAGACGCCGCTCGACACCTACGAGGCGCCGCTGCTGCGCTGGACCCTGGTCCGGCTGGCGGAGAACCGGCACCGGCTCATCCACGTCGAACACCATCTGATCCACGACGGCCACTCCTTCGCGATCCTGCTGCGGGACGTCTTCACCGTCTACCGGGGCCGGGTCCTGGGCGAGCCGGTCGAACTGCCCACTGCGTCCTCGTACGCGGACCACGTCCGGGCCCGGGCCGAGGACGGCACCGCCGCCGACGCGGACCGGCGGGCCGGCCTGGAGTTCTGGACCGGTGCACTGCGGGAGATGGCGTACGACATGCCGCTGCCCGGGGTGACCCGGCCCGGCTCCCGGCGCGGGCACCACGGCGGGCAGCTGCGCCAGTCGATCGGCGCAGACCTGGCCGAACGCCTTCGGGAGCACGCCCGTTCCCGCGGTCTGACCCCCTTCGCCACGCTCCTGGGGCTCTTCGCCGAGCTGTTGCGCCGACACAGCGGCCGCTCGCAGATGGTCATCGGGACCGCGGTCGGCAACCGCCCACGCGGGTTCGAGGACACGGTGGGCATGTTCGTGAACACCATTCCGCTGCCGCTGCGCCTGGACCCGGCCGCACCGGCCGAGGAATCCATGGACGAGGTGACGGACACACTGATCCGCGCCCTGCCGCACCAGGAGGTGCCGGTCCAGGAGCTGACCCGCGCGCTCGGCCTGCACACCTCCGGCGCGGACAACCCCTTGTTCAGCGTCATGTTCAGCGCACACGACGCCGAGCTCCCGGAGATCGACGTCCCTGGCCTGGACATCACCCTGTTCGAGGGCTTCAACACCGGCACCACCCGCTTCGACCTGGACGTGGTGCTGCTGCCGGACGACCGGCGCGGCGTCGGCCCCCGGTACGGCGCCCCCGGCATGACCCTGGTCTGGGACTATGACGCCGATCTGTTCGGCGAGGACGTGGCACAGCTGCTCGCCGGGCGGTTCCTGGACCTCCTGCGCGGCTACCTCGACGCCCCCGGCACCGCCCTCGCCGACCTGGCGCCGCCGTCCGTCCCCGCCCCCGCGGCCCCGGCATCCCGGGCGACGGATCACGACCCGCTCGACCCGACCGCCGCCCACGACCCGTCGCTCCCCGCGCTGCTCATCGGCGCCCGCCGACTCACCTACGGCGACCTCGACGCGCAGGCGGCTTCGCTCGCGCGGCGGATGCGTGCGGCGGGCGTGACGGCCGGTCAGCCGGTGGCCGCCGTACTGCCCCGTGGCGCGGACTCCGTCGTGACGCTGCTGGCGTGTCTGCGGACCGGGGCGGTGTACTGCCCGCTCTCCCCGTCCGACCCGCCGGCCCGTCTGGAGCTGCTGCTGAACCGGCTGGGTCCGGCCCTCGTCCTCACCCCCGGCGGCACCGCCGCCACCGTCGGCCCGGCCGGTCTCCCGACGGCACCGGTCGACGCCCCGGTCCTCCCCCCGGCCCGGAACGCCGAAGCGGTGCCCAGCGCCTCGTACATCATTCACACCTCGGGGTCGACGGGCATACCCAAGGCCGTCGCCGTGGGGCGGGCGGCGCTGGAAAGCCATCTCACGGGCGCGGCCGAGCGGTTCGGCCTGGGCTCGGGTGACCGGGTACTGCTCTTCGCCCAGCCGTCGTTCGACGTGGCTCTCGAAGAAGTGCTTCCGTCGCTGCACGCCGGGGCGTGCCTGGTCGTTCCCGAACAGGAGGTGCCCACCGGGGCCGAGTTGGCCACGCTGCTGGGCGCCTCCCGTGTCACCGTGGCGAACCTGCCCACGAGTTACTTCCTCGCCACCCGCGAGGACCTCCGCCCCGCGCTGCGCGACGGCCGGTGGGCGCCGCGGCTGCTGGTCCTCGGCGGGGAGCGGCTCCCGGCCGATGTGCTGCACGCGTTCATGGCGGACACCGACGCCACCGTGCTGAACGTCTACGGCGTGACGGAGGCCGCCATCAGCTCCACGGTTCACGAGATCACCCGGGACGGCGCTGCCGACGGGGCCGAGGTCCCGCTCGGCAGCGAGCTGCCCGGCGAGCGGATCCATGTCCTGGACGACTGCCACCGTCCGCTGCCGGACGGCGCGGTCGGTGAACTCGCCATCGCCGGCGTCGGGCTCGCCGAGGGGTACGTCGGCAACCCTGAGGCGACCGCGGCACGGTTCCGCACGGTCGAGGCGCTCGGCGGCGAGCGGGTCTACCTCACCGGTGACATCGGCTACCGGGGCCGCGACGGGCTGTTGTACTTCCTGGGACGCCGGGACAACCAGGTCAAGCTGCGCGGATACCGCATCGAACTGGAGGAGGTGGAGGCCGCCGCCTCGGCGGTGCTCGGCGGCCGGTCCTGCGCCGTCGTCCTGGACCGCGAGGCTCCCGGCGGCCCCCGGCTCGTCGGCTTCCTGGAGGGCACGGACCAGGAAGCGGACCACGACGAGCAGGCGCTGCACACGGAGTTGAGCCGGCGCCTGCCGACCGCCCTGGTGCCCGCGCGGTGGGCGAGCGTCGACACCCTGCCGAGGCTGGCCGGCGGTAAGCCGGACCGGGTGGCGCTGTCCGGGCGGGCCGCCGCGCTGGAGCCCGCGACCCCCGTGGCACCCGTGGCACCGGCTGGGGAGCGCGACGGTTCCGGAGCGGCGCCCGGCAGCCCTATGGCGGCGCTGCTCGCCGACGGCTGGCACGAGGTGCTGGGCCATCGCGGCTTCGCAGCGACCTCGCACTTCTTCCACGTCGGCGGCCATTCGCTGCTCGCCGCGCAGCTGGCCGCCTGGCTGGAGCCACGCCTGGGTGCCCGCCCGCCGCTGCGGCTGCTGTTCCAGAACCCGGTGCTCGCCGACCAGGCCGAGGCCCTCGCGGCCGTCGCCCCCACGGTGCCCGCCAACGTGCCCGTCCTCGCCGCTACGACCAGTCCGACGGAGTCGTGATGACCCAGCCCGATACCGCCCGGTCGGCCACCGCCGCACCTACCGCCCCGCAGGACACCCCGCTCAGCATCGCCCACGGCGCGGCCCCCGCCGCCGGCCCTTCGGCCGGTCTGCTCACCCGCTTCGTGGAGTGGACCGCCCGCTCGCCCGAGGCGCCCGCGGTGCTCGACGGGGCCCACACCTGGACCTACCGGCAGATCGACGCCGCCGCCGACGAGATGGCGGATGCGCTGCGCGGCCGGGTCGGGCCCGGGGACCTGGTCGGTGTCTGCCTCGACCGTTCCGCCGCGCTCGTGGTGAGCGCCGTTGCGCTGGCCAGGCTCGGCGCCGTCTATCTGCCGCTCGGCCCGCGGCCCGGTGAACGGCGCGTCCAGGCCGTCACCGAGGACCTGAACGTGGTCTGTCTGATCGGCGAGCCGGGGCTGCTGCCGTCCCGGTACCGGACGGCCGACAGCCTGGCGTTGCCGCTGCCCTCGGCGGGCGCCAATGCCCCCGACGGAGCCGTGGCGGCGTTCGCCGAACCGGCCACCGGGGCGCGGTCCGCGCCTGCCGGGGCGTTCTACGCCGTGCTGACCTCCGGTTCCACCGGCCGCCCCAAGGCGGTCGCGGTCGCCGAGGACGCGCTCGGCACACTGCTCGACTGGTACCGGACCGAGACCGGTCTGGCCCCCGGGGACCGGCAGTCGCTGCTCATCGGCGTCGCCTTCGACCCGCATCTGCTGGAGCTGTGGGCCGGGCTGACGTCCGGGGCGGCACTGGTGCCCGCGCCGGACGAGGTCCGCTGGGACTCCGATGTGCTCTCCGCATGGTGGCGTACGGCCGCGGTGACGGTGGCGATCGCGGCGACGCCGATGGTCGAGCCGCTACTGGACCGGCCCTGGCCAGCCGATCTGACGCTGCGTCATCTCTTCGCCGGCGGCGACCGGATGCGCCGCCGTCCGGGCGCCGATGTGACCACGACGGTCCACAATGCCTATGGGCCGGCCGAGGCCACCGTCCTCGCCACCACCTTCGCCATGCGCGGCACGGACACCCAGGCGGGCGAGGAGAGCGCACCGCCCATCGGCGGGCCGGTGCCGGGCGTGACCGTCGTCGTCACCGACGCGGACGGCCGCCCCGTCGCCCGCGGTACGGAGGGCGAACTGCGCCTGGGCGGACGGTGTCTGGCGCTCGGATACCTGGACCCCGGTCTGACCGCGGACCGCTTCACCGCGCCGCCCGAGGGCGTCGCCCTGCCGGGGGTGGACCGCCTGTACCGCACCGGCGACCGGGTGCGGATGCGGGACGACGGACGGCTGGAGTTCCTCGGCCGGCTCGACGACCAGGTGAAGGTCAGTGGGGTGCGGATCGAACCGGCTGAGGTGGAGGCCGCGTTCGAGCAGGACCCGGCGGTACGCAGCGCCGTCGTCGTCGCGCCGCGTACACCCGACGGCCGGGCTCGTCTGGTGGCGTACGTGAGGCCGGCCGCCGGTGCCGCGCCCACCGCGGACGGGCTGCTGCCGGCGGTCCGGGCCTGGCTGCCCGAGCAGGCCGTGCCGTCGGACGTGCGGATCGTCGGCTCCTTCCCGTTGGACGCCAACGGCAAGGTGGACCGGGGCGAGTTGACGCGCCGGGCGACCGGGGAGAACAGCGCGGAGGGGCCTGCCACTCCGTGCGACGCCGCCACGCCCGGCGAGCGGCTGGTGCTCGGCGCGGTACGTGACCTTCTCGCCCGGCCGGAGATCACGCTGGCGGACAACTTCACCTCGGCGGGCGGCACTTCGCTCGTCGCCGCCCGACTGCTGGCCGCGATCCAGCGGGACGGCGGGGTACGGCTGCGCGCCCCGGAACTGCTGCGGCAGCCCGACCTCCGGGCGGTGGCGGCCCTCGTCGACGCCCGGCGCGCGCCCCTGAGTGCGGCAGGAGCCTGAGATGACCACCCGCACCCCGTACCCCCACGACACCCGGAAGGTAGGGCACGTGCCCATCGAACACAGTCCGTCGAGCGAGCCCACCCCCGGTGACCTCGCTACGTCCGCCGCCCCGTCCGTTGCTCCGTCCGTTGCTCCGGGCGCGCGCCCGGGGCCCTCGGCCGGCCTGCCCGCCCTCGTGGCATGGCACGCCCAACAGGCCCCGCACGCCCTGGCGGTGGCGGATGGCGACCGCACGCTGACCTATGCGCAGCTGGACTCCGCGGCCCACTCCCTCGCCGGGTACCTGCAGCGGCACGGTGTCCGGCGGGGCGACGCGGTGGCGCTGCTGATGGCCCGCTCGGCCCGTACCGTCGTGGCCCAGTTGGCGCTGTGGCGGGCCGGCGCCGTGTGCGTACCGCTCGATCCGGCGCATCCCCGCCCCCGTAGCGAGGCGCTGGCCGCGGACGCCGGGGTGACGCTGACAGTCGGGGACAGCAAACTGCTGGAGTCCGCCGCGCCGGCCGGCGCGGCGCTCGCGCTGCCCGACGAGCTGAGCGACGATGCGGCCCCGGCGGACGCCGGACCTGGACCGGGACCGGGACCGGCTCAGGAACTCGGCCCGGACGGGGCGGCGTTCATCATGTTCACCTCCGGGTCCACGGGCCGGCCCAAGGGAGTGGCGATCGCGCACCGCGCCATCGCCGAGTTGGTCACCGATCCCGCCTACCTCACGCTGACCTCCCGTGACCGGGTGCTGTTCCATTCGCCCATGACTTTCGACGCCTCGACGTTCGAGGTGTGGAGCGCGCTCGCCAATGGCGCGGCGGTGGTGGCGTGTTCCGTGGAGCGGCCCTCGCTGGAGGATCTTGCCCAGCAGGCAGAGCGTCATGGTGTGACCGTGGCGTTCTTCACCACCGCGCTCTTCCACCAGCTGGCGGTGCGCCGCTCCCGGCTGTTCGCGCTGCTGCGCACGGTGGTGGTGGGCGGAGAGGCACTGGCCGCCCACCACGCCCGCGAGGTCCTGCGGGCCTTCCCCTGGCTGGAGTTGGTCAACGGCTACGGGCCCACGGAGACGACGACGTTCGCCACCGCCCACCGGGTCACCGACGCGGACTGCGACGGGCAGGTGCCGATCGGCCGGCCCATCGCGGGTGCTTCGGCATACGTCGTGGACGGAACCGGCCGGCCGGTTCCGGACGGCGAGCGCGGCGAGCTGTGGGTCGGCGGCAGCCGGCTGGCGCTGGGCTACACCGGGCGGCCGGAGCTGACCGCCGAGCGCTTCCTCACCCATCCCGAGTGGGGCCGGCTCTACCGCACCGGCGATGTCGTCTCGCTGCGCCCGGACGGCGTGCTGGACTTCCACGGGCGCACGGACGACCAGGTGAAGGTGCGCGGCTTCCGGATCGAGCCGGGGGAGGTCGAGCACACGCTGCGCGAGCAGCCGGAGGTGGCCGATGCGGCGGTCACCGTGCACCGCCCCTCCCCCGACGACGCCCGTCTGACCGCCTTCGTCGTCGCCGCGCCCGGGCCGGTGCCCCGGCCGGGTGCGCTGCGGGACCGACTGGCCGCGGTCCTGCCGGCTCATCTGGTGCCCGACGAGCTGACCGTCGTCGGGGAGCTGCCGCTCACCCCGTCCGGCAAGGTCGACCGCCGCGCGCTGAGGGACCTGGTCACCGTGGGCGGCGGCGATGCGCCGGCCGCGCCGCTGACACCGCTGGAACAGGCCGTGGCCGAGTTGTGGAGCCGCTCCCTGGGCCGCGAGGTGACCCGTCCGGACGCCGAGTTCCTCGCCCTGGGCGGTCACTCCCTGCTGGCCCTCGCCGTCACCGACGACCTGCGCGAGGAGCTGGGCGTGGAGCTGACGCTCGCCGACTTCTTCACCGCTCCCACCGTGGCGGATCAGGCCGCCCTGGTCGAGCGGGCGCTGCTCGCCGCGCACCACGATCTGCACCCGCGCCCCCAGGAGGACACCGATGGCCACTGACCACACCACGACCCCGGCCCTCCAGACGGAGCTGCTGCGCCGGGCACGTGCCATCGCCACCCGCCCCGCGCCGCTCCCCCACACCGCACACCACGGCCCGGCGCCGCTCTCCCGTGCCCAGCGCCGTATGTGGCTGATGGACCGGCTCGGGCACGGCGGCGCGGCGTACTCCGTGCCGTTCGCCACACGGCTGCGCGGTCCGCTCGATGTGGACGCGCTGGCCGCCGCCCTGACCTCGCTGGTGCGCCGCCACGAGATCCTGCGGACCCGCTACGGGCAGCGGGACGGTGAGCCGTACCAGGAGGTGTGCGCGGCGCCCGAGAGGATCGCGGTACCGGTCGTGGCGGCCGGCGTGGACGAGGCGCCCGCCCGGCTGGAGGCGGAGGCACGCCGTCCGTTCGACCTGTCCGTCGGGCCGCTGCCCCGTGCTCTGGTCCTGCGGCACGCCGAGCAGGGCCACACCGTTCTGCTGACGTTCCATCACATATCCATCGACGGGCCGTCGTTGGAGACCGTTGCGGCGGAGCTCGGGGCCCTCTACGCAGCCGCCGCCGCTCCGGAGGCGGCGCCCGGTCCGTGGCGCGCGGAGCCACCGCAGTACGCGGATTTCGCACGGCGTGAGCATCGGGCGGCCGACCGCCTCGACGCGGGGGTACGCCACTGGGCCGGACTCCTCGAAGGCGCCGCTCCGCCGCGGCTGCCCCGCCCGGCCCGGCCCGCCGATACCGACTCCCGGCCTGCCGGGACGCACCTCGCTCCGCTCGACCCGAAGGTGCCGGCGGCCCTGCGCTCGCTTGGCCGCCGGCACCGGGCCACGGTGTTCACCGTCGCGCTCGCCGCGGCCTTCGCCGCGCTGCACCGCCTCACCGGGCAGGACGACCTCGTCATCGGCGTCGCCGGCACACACCGGCAGGGCGCGGCCATGCGCGGCCTGGTCGGGCTGTGTGTCAACACCCTCCCGCTGCGCGTCGACACCTCCGGCGATCCTCGTTTCAGCACGCTGCTGGAGCGGGTGCGGAACGCGCTGTTCGACGCCCAGCGGTACCGCGAGGCGCCGTTCGACCTGATTCTGGAGCGGCTCGGCGCCGCCGCCCGCGGCGCGGACGGGACGGCGCTGGTCCGGGTGACCGCGGACGTCCTCGGCGCGCCCACGGTGCTGGAGCTCCTGGGGACGGTGAGCGAACACATCGACGTCGGCGTCGGGGAGGCGAAGTTCGATCTCTCCTTCGGCCTGGTCGACACCGAGCGGCCCGCCGGTCTTGTGCAGTACCGCAGGGCCGCACTGGACGAGGAGGCGGCGGCCGGACTCGGCGCGGGGTACGCCGCGCTGCTCACCGCGGTGGCGGACGACCCCGGCCTCCGGCTGTCCCAACTGCCCGTCACGGCACCGGCACCGGCATCCCCGGAGGGGCCCGGCGGGCACCCGTCCGAGGTACTGCTCTGCGCCCATCCCCGGGTCTCGGAGGCCGCGGTGGTAGTGGCGCCCGGTGGCCGGCTGCTCGCCTTCGCGGTTCTGCGGGACAGCGTCGGCCCGGCGCCCGCCGAACTGCGTGCGCATCTGCGGGACGGTCTGACGCCGGATCTGGTCCCGGCCGCGGTCACACTGCTGGACACGCTGCCGCGGACCCCCGACGGCGCGGCCGACCTGGCGCGGCTGCCCGGCGTGCCGTCCGCCCCCGCACCGGAGGGGCCCCGTGCCGCGACGGTGCTGGACGGCTTCGCGGCGCTGCTGGGCCGCACGCCCTCCCCCGACGACGACTTCTTCGCCCTCGGCGGCCACTCGCTGATCGCCGTACAGCTCGCCGAGCGGCTGCGCCAGGCGCTGACCCTGCCGCTGACCGGCCTGGACATCCTGCAGGCCCGTACTCCGCGCGCGGTCACCGCCCTGCTCGACGCCCGGGCGGCGGAGCGCGCCGCGGCACCCGTACCACGGTCCTCCGGGCCACGGCGGGCGCGCCCCGGCACGGTCCTGGTCACCGGCGCCACCGGCGGGGTGGGCGCCTTCGTGCTACGCGAACTCGCCGCCCAGGGGCGGCCCGTACTGGCCCTGGCCCGCCCTGAATCCGCCCACCTGGTCGCGGCGGAGGGCGTGGAGGTGATCGAGGGGGACCTCGGCGACCCGGACGGTCTGCGCAGAGCGGTGGCCGGTGCCGACGCGGTCGTCCATGCCGCCTGCACCTTCACCCGTCCGGAGACCGATGTGGCGGCGATGGAGGCGATGGCCGGGGCCTGGTCGCGCGGCCCGTTCGTCTTCGTCAGCAGTGTGGACGCCTACGGGCGCCCCGCCGACGGGACGGTGGCGGAGGAGTCCGCCTCATGTGAGCCGCTCGGCCCGTACGGCCGGGCGAAGCTCGACTGCGAGCGGCTGCTGCTGCGGGCGGCCGGTACCGGCGGCCGGGGCGGTGCGAGCGCGGTCCGCTCCCCGCTGGTGTGGGGCCCGCACGACCGGCTGCGTGACCAGCTGCGCTGGGGTGCCACCGGCCTGCTCTACCAGGCTGTCCGGGAGGGCCGACCGCTCGCCCTGCCGCGGCCGGGCGCCCACGGCCACGCATGGTACGGCGCGCCCTGGGTGCACGCCGCGGCACTGGCACGAGCGGTGGTCTCATGCCTGGACGCACCGGTGCACGGCGTCGCCAACGCGGTCGGCGGCCATGTCGCCTGGCGGGACCTCGCCACCGACCTGACCCAGCTGCTCGGCGGCGACAGCGAGTTCGGCGAGACGGACGAGGTCCATCCGGACCTCGACCACCATTGGCACTACCAGGCCGACCGGCTGGCCCGGCCGCTGGGCGCCCGGCCGGGCGAGGACCGGCGTTCCGTACTGGCGGCCATGCTCACCTAGGGCCTGTCCGACGGGTCAGGGTCGGACAAGCCCTGGCAGGGGTCCGCCTCGCTCCGGCCCGGACCGGCCGGGAGGGCACCTCAATCGCCCCAGATCTTGCGGTAGGCCTGGCGGTAGCCCTCGGAGTCCCAGGACAGCGCGCCACCGCTGTTGGCGGCGGTGGCGATGTGGACGGGGGCGACATACCCGCTGTCCGGGGCGCCGGCGAAGGCGCGGTTGAACTCGTCGATGATCTGCCAGCCCTGCTCGGAGAGGGGCTCCGGCACGGTGGCGGCCTGGAACTCCTTGCCGTTGACGCGCTGGAAGGCCGACGGGTCACCGTCACCGGCACCGATGTTGAACGGGGCGCCGGCGCCGTCCTTGCCCGCTGCGCGCAGGGCGGGGGCGGCATGGCGGAAGTACAGGTCGTTGATGGCGGCGGAATGGGTCCACTTGCGGCCGAAACGGGACAGCAGGGAACGGACTTCCTTGATGGAGCGGCTACTGGCTTGGGGAATGGGGATGTTGGTGTAGCTCAGCAGCTTGGTGCCGGAGCAGGTGGCCAGTTCCTTCTTGATCAGCTCGGACTTGCGCTTCGCGAAGGGTATCGAGCTGTCGGTGAACAGGACGACACCCGCCCGGCCGTTGGACCGGGCGATGATCCAGTCGGCGCTGATCTTCGCGACGTCCTCGACCCGGGAAGTGATGTTGCTGAAGAGTTCCGGATCCCTACTGGGGCCGGGGGCTGCGGTGGCGTGCCAGCCGATCAGTGGAATTCCCGCCGAATTGGCCTTTTTGACTTCCTCTGCGGCCATCCCGGGATCGAAGCCGCTGATGACGATGCCATCCGGCTTGAGGCGGATGGCCTGCTTGAAGGCGGCCCGGATGCCGCTGGGCGTGCCCTGGCCGTCGATGGTGCGGGTGCGCCATCCGACGATCTTGGCGGCTTCCTGGACACCTTGGGCGACTCCGGCGACTCCGGGGTTGGTCAGGGTCTGGGCGATGTAGACGACGGTCTTGCCGTGGACGGCCTCGGGTCCGGTGGTGGGGCCCCTCCAGGGGGCGTTGGCCTCCTCGGCCTTCTTGACGGCTTGCTTGGCTCCGGCGAGGGCGGTGGGGCATCCGGGCTTGGAGGAGCTCCGGTGGGATGCGGTGGTGCCGGCGCCGGGTTCACAGCCGGCGGTGGCCATGACCAGGAGTGCGGCGGCTGTCACGACCGCCTTGCGGGTGGGGTGCACGGGTCTCCTCGCAGGGCAGGATGAGGATACGGGTTGGGGTGGGGGGAGACAGGTTACGGGTGGCGATGCTCCGCGGGGCATCCGCCTTCGGGAGGTACCGCGTACGCCTCCGGCGCCGGGCCCGGTGCGGCACGAGCCGCTGCGCGCCCTACCCCCACCGGCACGGGCTCATCGGCCGGCATGGCACACCGCAATGGGGGTAACGGGCCAAACGCGACAAAGAGTTGAATACCACTGGTCCATTGATGGTCATGTGTTGCATGCGCGTGCACAAGCGGTAGTGTTCGCGGCCGGTTGGACATGTGGCGCAATCTTTTCGCTCGCGTTCGGGGCGAACTTCGCAAGCGTCACACTCCGCCGTCGTCTGCGGTCGGCGACAACACCTCGGTCACCGCTCAGGAGCACGTCGTAAGGAGGCCCGGGTGTCTGTGGACACAGTGGACCCGCCACACGAGCCGGACCCGTCCCGGCGTCCACCGTCGAGGCCGCGGTTCCGTAAGCAGGCGGGCGCCCTCCTGGACCGATGGCCGTTCCGGCGGAAACTCAACGTTCTGGTGATCGCGCCCGTCGCGGTCGTCGGCGTACTTCTGGGCGTCGGCGTCAACTCTCAGGTGGAGAAGGCCCGGGACGCCGGCCGGAGCGCGGAGCTGGTGCGTGACAGCGAGCAGGTCACAAGGCTGATCAACGACGTCCAGGCGGAACACCGGCAAGCGCTGCTGCTGTCCGTGGAGCAGGAGGCGGCCCGGCCCGGCACCGCCCTGCCGTCAACCGCCGACTACCGTCGGACGCAGCAGGACACCGACGAGCAGGTCGCCGCCGTGCATTCCGCGTTCGGGGCGGGCCTGCCGAAGCAGGAGGCGCGGGCCCTGGAGTACATCCGGGGCCTTGCCGTGCTGCGCGACAAGGTCGAACGGGGATCGGTTCCGGCCGCCAGCATCGATCCGGCGTACGCTGCCGCGGTCGGCTACCTGATCGACGGCATCGGCCTCGACCGCTTCGTCGGGACCTCGTCGTCCTCGGTCACCAATCTTCTCGACACGGTACTGCGCGCCGACGCCGCCCACGCGGCCTTCGAGAGCGGGGTGTTCTCCGCCCAGACCCGGGATGCCAACGCGCTCACCGAGTACACCCGTGCGGTCGGGGCCCACAAGCTCTACGAGGAGCAGACCACACGTTTCGGCAGGATCGCCGACTCGGACCAGGTCCTGCGCCTGGGCGGGATCGAGCGGGATGCCGAGGAGAACGGCGTCGAGGCCCAGTTCGCGGAGCTCCAGATCGATCCGGGCTCCCTACAGGGCCAGACCCCGCATCAGCTGCGCCAGTCGATCAGCGCCGGAACCCGGCAGGCCGAGGCCCGCCTCAGCATCACCCGGTCGCTGATCGATCAGATCGCCGCCCGAGCCGACAGCCTCTCCCGCAACGCCCTGCACAACGCACTGGCGATGCTCGGCCTCGCCCTGCTCGGCTTCGCCTCCTGGCTGGCCTTCTCCGTCCTGGTCCGGCGCTCGGTCGTACGTCCCCTGGCGGTCCTGACCGGAGCCGCCCAGCAGGTGGTCGACGTGGCCGGCGAGGAGCTCGCCAGGGTCGAGGACGACGAGTCGGCGGACAGCGCCCCGCTGCGGCCGCGGCCGATCCCCGTTCCGGTCCACGACGAGATCGGCCACCTGGCCGAGGCGTTCAATCAGGTGCAGGTCACCGCCGCGGCGCTGCTGGAGCGGCAGGTGCTCAGCCGCCGCAACGTCGCCGAGATGTTCGGCAACGTCGGACGCCGTGTCAGCAACCTCACCACACGCCAGCTCATGCTGATCGACGCCGTCGAACGCGAGGAAACCGACCCCGACGTCCTGCAACGGATGTATCGCATCGACCACATCGCCGTACGCCTCCAGCGCAACGCCGACAGCCTGATGCTGCTCGCCGGAATCCGGGACCCCGAAGTGGACGCCCGGCCGACCCCTCTGGTCAACGTCATACGGGCAGGGCTCGGCCAGATCGAGGGATACCAGCGGGTGTCCCTGCGGTCCGGGACGGAGGTCACCGTCGAGCCCGACATCGTCGACGATCTGACGCTGATGCTCGCCGAACTGCTGGAGAACGCGGTCTCGTTCTCCCCGTCCGACACGCCCGTCGAGGTGGTCGTGCGGCCCGGCACCGACGTCACCGCGGACGGTGGTGCCCTGATCGAGGTCATCGACCACGGCCTCGGAATGAGCGCGGAACGCCTCGACGAGGAGAACTCCCGGCTGGTCCGGCGGGAACGGCTCGACCTCGTACCGACCAAGGTCCTCGGCCTGTTCGTGGTCGGAAACCTCGCCCGACGCTCGGGCATACGGGTCACCCTGAGCCGTACGCCGGGCGGCGGAGTCACCGGCACCGTCTGGCTCCCCTCCGCGCTGCTGCTGGCCGTGAGCCCCGCCGCCACACCATCCACGTCTCCGGCCGCGGACGTGGCCGCGTCAGAGCACCCGGCAACGCCCGAGCAGGAGACCACCGCGCCCGCACCCGGGCCCGCACCGGCCTCCGCCACGCCCCTGCCGGTGCGAGCCGCCGCCACCACGCCCGAACAGCGGCCGGCCGCCCCTTCGCCGCTGGGCGAGCTCCCCCTGCGCCTCCCGCCCCGCACGGACACGGAGCAGACCGCCCCCGCGCGCGAGCCGAGGCCTGCACAGTCCGACCGGCCGCTGCGACGGCGGGTTCGGGGTGCGACGCTCGACACGACCACCCCAACGGCCGACCGTGGGGCCCAGGCCGTGCGCCGGCCTGTCGACGCCGACGCGGTCCGTTCGGAACTCGACGAATTCGAGGCCGCCGTACGCAGGGCAGAGCAAGAGAGTGCCGCTGCCCCGAGGGATCCAGAGCCATCGCCACACCAGCAAACCCGGAAGGAGTCGGGCAGTGACCACGCCGACAGGTAAGAGCAGTTCCGAGCGGGAGGAGCCGGTGGATCTGACAGCCGCCGCGGCCGACTTCACCTGGCTGCTCGACCGGTTCGCCACCCAGACCGCCGGCGTCGTCGACGCCATCGCGGTGTCCTCCGACGGCCTGCTGATCGCCGTCTCCCGACTGCGCGAACAGGCCGACTCCGAGCGGCTCGCAGCGATCGTGTCGGGCGTCACGAGTCTGGCCGCCGGCGCGTCCGGCAACTACGGACTCGGCGGCCTCAACAAGGTCATCATCGACTTGGAGGGCGGCCATGTGCTGGTGTCGGCCATCGGCTGCGGTGCCGTCCTCGGCGTCGTGACCTCGAAGGAGGCGAAGCTCGGCAACATCGCCTACGAGATGACCCTCTTCGCCAACCGGGCCGGGAGCGCGCTCACCCCCCAGCTGGTGCTGGAGCTGAAGAAGAGCGCCGGCGCCGCACCGGCCCGCTGACCCGTCCGACACCGCGGAGGCAGGATGCAGGCGCTGAGAAGAGGGGCATGATGGCCGCCGGTGAACCAGGACCGAACGAGGGTGGGGGTCCCCCCTGTTCGAGCACAGCCGAGAGCTTGGGGGAGGGCGACTCCCGGGGTCCGTCGGAGCCGGCTGACCGTGCTCCCGCGATCCGCCCTTTCCTGCTGACCGCCGGCCGGGTGGCGGGGGGCGGCGCCGGCCCCCCGCTCCCGGTCGAGACCCAGGTCGTGGCGACATCGTCCGGGCTCTCCGTCCTGGACTCGCTGGCCTTCGAACAACACGACATCGTCGCCGCCTGCCGACAGCCGCAGTCGGTGGCGGAACTGGCCGCCCGGCTGCACCTCCACCTCAACGTGGTCCGGGTGTTGGCGGAGGACCTGCGCGCCGCCGGACATCTGGCGATCCACGTCCCGAACGCCAGGACAACCCAGGACATCTCCGTACTGCGAAGGGTTATTGATGGTCTCCGTGCCGTCCCCGACTCACGGGACACACTCCGTGACAGCGGTTGAACAGCCGCCGGTACCGGTCAAGTTGGTCATCGCCGGCGGCTTCGGCGTCGGCAAGACCACGGCCGTGGGCTCGATCTCCGAGATCCGGCCACTGACCACTGAGGCCGCCATCACAGAGGTCGCGGCAGGCGTGGACGATCTCTCTCACACCCCCGGCAAGACCACCACCACGGTCGCCATGGACTTCGGCTGCATCACCATCGACCCGACACTGAAGCTCTACCTGTTCGGCACGCCGGGCCAGGACCGGTTCGGGTTCATGTGGGACGACGTGGTCGAGGGCGCTCTCGGCGGTCTGGTGATCGTGGACACCCGCCGCCTGGACGACTGCTACGCCGCAGTGGACTACTTCGAGCACAAGGGCATGCCGTTCGCCGTCGCCGTCAACACGTTCGACGGCGAGGTCCACCACAACCTCGACGAGGTGCGGTGGGCACTGGACGTCTCCGACCACGTACCGCTGATCGTCTTCGACGCACGCGACACGGGCTCGGTCCGGGATGCACTGCTGGTCGTACTCGAAGTCGCCCTGTCCCGCGCGGAGAGCACCACAGCGGGCTGACTCCCGGGCCTCCTTCCGGGGTCTACCGATGCGGCATGGCTTTGAACCCAAGGCCGGAGTTCAAGGGGGGGTACGTCCCCTGGTGAGTTCAAGGGGTACGTCCCCTGGTGCAAGCCCAGATCCTCGCTGCTGGCCCCGTACTCGTAATCGAGTGTGCTCGACAGGATGTTGAGGCCATTCCTTCGTCCTGCATGTTCGGTGCGGGGCAAGTGCGGTGGGTTGTGAGCGCCGGGT
This sequence comes from Streptomyces sp. NPDC050636, assembly GCF_040654775.1. Lineage (NCBI taxonomy): Bacteria > Bacillati > Actinomycetota > Actinomycetes > Kitasatosporales > Streptomycetaceae > Streptomyces > Streptomyces sp. NPDC050636. The sequence continues at coordinate 1,767 of NZ_JBFAIP010000114.1, read as the reverse complement.
CACGGAAGGAGACGTGCACGCCGGAGAAGAAGGCTTTGGCGGTGAAGTCGTTGCAGCCGAGCTTGCCTGTGACGGTGCCGTCCGGGTGGAAGTCGAAGTAGATGTCGTCGCCGGACTCGAAGCCATCCTGGCTGTCCCCGGCCATCTGCACGCAGGCAGTCGTGCCGTGGCGTCGGCTGACCGACTCCAGAGAAAGCACTCCCTGCGCGAGGCCATGGTTGAGGCTGGCCGGCGCCGGGGGCCGACCCATCCCGCACTGCAGGTTCGCGCCACACACCCTGCAAGATCGTCGTTATGGAATCGCTGAACGACACCAGCTGGGTGAAAACACGGGCAGATCTCGTCTCCTACGTCAGACAGCTGAGCCTTGAGGCTCGGGCCCCTTCCAGCCGTTGGGAAAACCAATCACTCGACCGCTACCTCGAAGCGCTCGGCGCCTGGACCAACGACATGGACGGCTATTTCATCAACCAAGGAGAGTCTGTTCCCGATCGTCCTGACTGGAGCTTGATCGCCAGCATGCTGAGGGCGGCCTGCTTCTACGAGTAAGCCATCACCGACGGAGAAGTCGTCCAGATAAGAGTTGATGCTCGACGAGAACAGCGCGGTCAGGCTGCAACGGTATTCGTCCGTCGGCTTCTTCGCGCAAGCAGGCTGGGCGAGGAATGTCGCCCGCAGGGCGGGCGTGGCATGGTGCCTGGCCGATGCCGGGCGGTCACATGGAGCGCGGGTCAACTGGTGAGCGGGGGCGGCACCAGTTCGCGGAGGTCATGGGATTCGGCGCGTCACTAAGTGGGTGCGTGGCATTCCGCATTAGCCTTCATTAACTGCACGGAGCCGATCGATTACTGATCGGATCTGTTCAATCTATCGGAGATGACATGCACAAGTTTCGCAACGCTGCCGTCGTGGCAGCCGTCCTCGCCAGCGTCGGCCTCCTCGGTGCCGGCACCGCCTACGCCGGCGGCGGGCCGGAAGGCGGCGACCACAGCCGCATCCAGTCGAACCGCGTAGATTCACCTCAGCAGCAGTTGAGCCGCGAGGACTCCCGCCCGCAGCAGTTGAGCGGCGAACGCCATCACAGCAAGTCGCACGGCCACAGATTCGACATCCGCCAGAAGACCTCCTGCAGGTCGCACGAGTCGAACGTCGGCGTACTCGGCAACGTCGGGATCCTCAACGGCGCGTTGGCCAACGCGGGCGGCGGCGAGGGCGACGCAGGCACTCAGCACACCAGGATCGGCTCGTCCGCGGGGTGCAACAACATCATCCGCAGGTAACGGAAATGGGCCCCCGGTCCGAGCCACAGGCACGGCACCGGGGGCCCATCCTTGCCCCTCGGCAGGCCCCGGCGCTGGCGTCCGTCCCATCCGGAGCCGGCCGGGTTGAGAGAGTCTGTCGTATTCCTGGGCCAGATAGCGGAGGTGGGAGAGCAGCTCCGCGGGCGGCGCGTACGGCTCCAGACAGACGCCGACCATCGCAGGGGCACTCTCCCGGGCCAGCGCCTCCCAGACCGGCTCCCAGCTCACCGGCTCCCCGAGGGGCGGGGTGAACGCCACCCCCAGCCGGAAGTCGGTGTCGCGCCGGTCCCGCCATGCCCAGGAGACGCGTTTACGGACCTCGGCGAGGCCGGCCGGGACCCCGTCGAAGGGGACGAGCGCCGCGCGAGCACGGCGGCCGACGCCGACGGGCCGCTCGGCCCATGCATCGGTGCTCGGGCATCGTGACCGCGACCCGCAGCGGCTCCACCGTGGTCTACGAGCTGGC
>NZ_JBFAIP010000113.1:0-18043 GCF_040654775.1 Streptomyces sp. NPDC050636 | reverse complement strand
TGACGCCCGAGCGGCTGTCGGCCGTACTGCGCCCGAAGGTGGACGCGGCCTGGCATCTGCACGAGGCCACCGAGGATCTCGACCTGGCCGCGTTCGTGCTGTACTCGTCCGTCTCGGGCGTCCTCGGCGCTCCGGGGCAGGGCAACTTCGCCGCGGGCAACGTCTTCCTCGACGCGCTGGCCCGGCACCGCGTGGCGCGGGGCCTGCCCGCGCAGTCCCTGGCGTGGGGCGCCTGGGCCCCCGTCGGTGGGATGACCGCCGCCCTGTCGGAGACGGATCTGCGGCGGATCACTTCTTTCGGGGTCGCGTCGCTGACCGTTGAGCAGGGCCTGGCGCTGTTCGACGCCGCCACCGCGACGGATGAGGCGAACCTCGTCGCGATCGGGCCGGTCGGCGCGGGCGCCCGGGACCGGGGCAGTGTCCCGCCGGTGCTGCGGGGCCTGGTCAAGGGCGCCCGGCGCACGGCCGCGGGCACCACGGGCGGCGCCGACGCGGCAGGACGGCTCACCCGGCAGCTGGCGGAGCTGAGCGGGGACGAGCGGATCGCCTTCGTGGCCGACCTCGTACGGACCGAGGCCGCCGCCGTGCTCGGGCACGCCTCGGCCAAGGCGATCGACGCCCGGCGGGAGTTCAACGACCTGGGCTTCGACTCGCTGACCGCCGTCGAACTCCGCAACCGACTCTCCACCGCCACCGGCCTCAAGCTGAGCGCCACCCTCGTCTTCGACTACCCCAACCCCACCGCACTCGCCGACCACCTCCTCGCCGTGCTCCTCGACGAGCACGGACGGCCCCACGCTCCCGCCGCGATGACCACGGCGGCCGCCGAGGACCCGGTCGTCATCGTCGGCATGGCCTGCCGACTGCCCGGCGGCGTGCGGTCCCCGGAGGACCTGTGGCGGCTCGTCCGCGACGGGCGCGAGGGCATCTCCGACTTCCCCACCGACCGGGGCTGGGACCTGGAAACCCTGCTGGGCGGGACGGAGGGCGACCAGGGCCGCAGCTCCGCGTCCAAGGGCGGCTTCCTGGACGGTCTCGGGGACTTCGACGCCGCCTTCTTCGGGATCTCCCCCCGCGAGGCCATGGCGACGGATCCGCAGCAGCGGCTGATGCTGGAAACCTCCTGGGAGGCGATCGAGCGAGCCGGTATCGACCCGATGTCCCTGCGGGGCACCGAGACCGGTGTGTTCGTCGGCACCAGCGGCAGCGACTACGGCAGCATCCTGATGAACTCCCGCGAGGACGTCGAGGCCCACGCCAGCACCGGACTCGCGGGCAGCGTCCTCTCCGGGCGGCTGTCCTACACCTTCGGTCTCGAAGGCCCCGCCGTCACCGTCGACACCGCGTGCTCGTCCTCGCTCGTCTCCCTGCACCTGGCGGTCAACGCGCTCCGCAACGGCGAGTGCTCGATGGCCTTGGCCGGAGGCGTGACGCTGCTGTCCACGCCGATGAGCATCGCCGGATTCAGCCGCCAGGGCGCACTGGCGACGGACGGCCGGTGCAAGGCGTTCTCGGACGCGGCCGACGGCACGAGCTGGGCGGAGGGCGTGGGTGTTCTCGTACTGGAGAGGCAGTCCGACGCCCGCCGCAACGGACACGAGATCCTCGCCGTCGTGCGGGGCTCGGCCGTCAACCAGGACGGCGCCTCCAACGGCCTGACCGCCCCCAACGGCCCCTCCCAGCAGCGCGTCATCCGCCAGGCCCTGGCCAACGCCGGGCTGTCGACCGGTGATGTGGACGCGGTCGAGGCCCATGGCACCGGCACTTCGCTCGGCGACCCGATCGAGGCCCAGGCACTGCTCGCCACCTACGGCCAGGACCGGGCCGAGGGACGGCCGCTGCTGCTGGGCTCGCTCAAGTCGAACATCGGGCACACCATGGCGGCGGCCGGCGTCTCGGGCGTCATCAAGACGGTCATGGCACTGCGCAGCGGGGAGCTGCCGCGCACCCTGCACATCGACACGCCCTCTTCCCACGTCGACTGGACGGCCGGGGACATCAAGCTCCTCACGGAGCCGGCCGATTGGCCGGACAGCGGCCGCCCGCGCCGCGCCGCGGTCTCCGCGTTCGGGATGAGCGGCACCAACGCCCACGCCATCCTCGAACAGGCGCCGGAAAGCGTCGAGCGGCCCGGCCGGGACACCCGGACCATCGAGCCGCGGACCGTCCCGTGGCTCGTCTCGGGCAAGTCGTCCCAGGCACTGGCCGACGGGATCGAGCTGCTGCGCGAGTGGGTCGGGGAGCGCCCGGGACTCTCGCCGGCCGACGTGGGCTTCTCGCTGGCCACCGGGCGCTCGGTGTTCGATCACCGCGCGGTGCTGCTGGCAGGGGACGAGGTCGCGCGGGGCACGGCTGAGAACCGCCGGCTGGCGATGCTGTTCCCGGGCCAGGGCGGGCAGCGGGTCGGAATGGGCCGCGAACTGTACGACAGGTTCCCGGCGTTCGCCGAGGCCCTGGACGCGGCACTGGCCCACTTCGACGACGAGCTGCGGGAGGTGATGCTCACCGACGCGGAGCGGCTGGACCAGACGAGGTTCACCCAGCCGGCCATGTTCGCCATCCAGGTGGCGCTGTTCCGGCTGGTCGAGTCCTTCGGCATCCGCCCCGACTTCGTCGCCGGGCACTCGTTCGGCGAGATCGCCGCCGCGCACGTCGCCGGGGTCCTCTCGCTGCAGGACGCCTGCACCCTGGCGGCGGCACGCGGACGGCTGATGAACACCCTTGAGGGGCAGGGCGCCATCATGGTGGTGATCCAGGCGAGCGAGGAGGAGACGGCCGCGCGGCTGGTCGACGGCGTTTCGATCGCGGCGATCAACGGACCGGAGTCGGTCGTCGTCGCCGGCGACGAGACCCCCGTGCTGCGGATCGTCGAGCAGTTCGCCGCCGAGGGCCGCAAGACGCGGCAGGTGGCGGTGAAGGTCGCCGGGCACTGCCCGCTGATGGACCCGATCCTGGACGACTTCCGCCAGGTCGCCGAGGGCCTCTCCTACCAGGCGCCGCGCATCCCCGTCGTCTCGACGGTGACCGGCGAGCAGGCCGCCGAAGAGCTGATGTGCTCCGCCGACTACTGGGTGCGTAATGTCCGCGAGCCCGTCCGCTTCGCCGACGCCGTACGCGACCTGGCGGCTGAGGACGTCTCGGCCTTCCTGGAGCTGGGCCCCGACGGCGTACTGACGGGGATGGTCCCGCACATCGTGGACGCCAACGCGGTCGCCGCCAGCGCCCTGCGCAGGGACCGCTCCGAGGAGACGGCCCTGCTCACCACCCTGGCGCAGCTGCACGTCGCCGGCGTCGAGGCGGACTGGACCCAGATCTTCGACGGCACCGGTGCCCACCGCGTCGACCTGCCCACCTACCCCTTCCAGCGCCAGCGGTACTGGCCGAAGCGGGCGGTGGTGGCGGGAGATGTGGCTTCCGCCGGCCTGCAGCCCACGGAGCATCCGCTGCTGGGCGCGGCGGTGCCGCTGGCGGACGGCGGCGGCATGCTGTTCACCAGCCGGCTGTCGACGGACACCCACCCCTGGCTCAAGGACCACGTGGCGGGCGGGGCGATCGTCTTCCCGGCCGCCGGATTCGTCGAGTTGGCCGTCCAGGCCGGTGACCGGTTCGGCTGCGACCGGGTCGCCGAACTCGCCCTCGACACACAGCTGGTGCTCACCGACGGCGCGGCCCTGGCGCTCCAGGTGTGGCTCGGCGCCCCGGACGACGAGGGCAGGCGGCCGATCCGGTTCTTCTCCCGGCCCCAGGCCACGCCGGACGAGGCGTGGACCCAGCACGCCACCGGCACCCTCGCCGCCGCCGAGCACGCCGAGCACGCCGAGGAAGCAGACGCGTCCGCCTGGCCGCCCAGCGACGCCTCCGACGTCGACGTGGACGAGTACTACGACGGGACCGAGTACGGACCCGCCTTCCGCGGCCTGCGGGCGGCCTGGGTCCGCGGCGACGAGACGTACGTCGAAGCCGAACTCCCGGACGGCATCGCCTCCGACGCCCAGTCCTTCGGCCTGCACCCCGCGCTGCTCGAAGCGGTCCTGCACGCCGCAGCCCTCGGCGGCACGGGAGACGAGGAGCACATCCCCTACGCCGCTTCCTGGGGCGGAGTGTCGCTGCACGCCTCCGGCGCCTCGGCGATCCGGGCACGGATCACCAGGACCGGCGAGGACCGTGTCCGCGTCGCGGCGGTCGATGCCGCAGGGGAGCCCGTGCTGTCGGCGGACACCCTTACGCTGCGGGCCCTGGCGGAGGCCCCCAAGCGCGCCGCCCACAGTCGGCGCGAGCGGCTGCTGCGCCTGGAGTGGGTCCCGGCACCGCAGACGAAGGCCGCGCCCGACACCCGGAGCACGGTCCTGGCACCCCTGGGGGCGGCGTCCCTCGCCGACATCACAGGGACCCCGGACCTGGTCGTGGTTCCCGTACCCAGCACGGGAGACGGCTTCCCGCAGGCCGTGCACGAGCTGACGACACAGGCCCTGCTCCTGGTACAGGAATGGATCGCCGCCGAACGCTTCACCACGTCGCAGCTGGTGTTCCTGACACGCGGCGCGGTCAGCGGCGGTGATCTGGCCGGTGCCGCCATCTGGGGCCTGGTGCGCTCGACGATCGCCGAACACCCCGGCCGCTTCGTCCTGGCCGACGTCGAGGACGCGGGCGAGGATGGTGACGACAGTGACCTGCGGGTGCTCCTTGAGGCCCTGCCGGGCGTGCTGCCCTCCGGTGAGAACCAGTTCGTCGTACGCGACAAGACGGTGCGCATGGGGCGGCTGGCCTGGCTGCCCGCCGACGCCGACACGCGGCAGGCGCAGTGGGACCCCGAAGGGACCGTACTGATCACCGGCGGCACCGGCGGCCTGGGCATCGAGCTCGCCCGGTGGCTCGCCGCGAACGGCACCCGGCACCTGCTGCTGGCCAGCCGCAGCGGCCCGGCGGCACGCGGAGCGGCCGAACTGGCCGACGAACTACGGGACTTGGGCGCGCAGCCCACGATCGCGGCCTGCGACACGGCGGACCCGGACGCCGTCGCCGACCTCCTGGCCGGCATCCCGGCGGAGCACCCGCTGACCGCGGTCGTCCACCTCGCCGGTGTCCTCGACGACGGCGTGGTCACCACGCTGACCCCCGAGCGCCTGACGCCGGTGCTGCGGCCGAAGGTGGACGCCGCCTGGCACCTCCACGAGGCCACCAAGGACCTCGACCTCGCCGCGTTCATCATGTTCTCCTCCGTCTCCGGCACGCTGGGCGCTCCGGGCACGTCCAACTACGCCGCCGCGAACGCCTTCCTCGACGGCTTGGTCCAGCACCGCGCCGCCCTGGGCCTGCCAGGCCAGTCGCTCGTATGGGGCCACTGGGACGTTGTCAGCAGCAACATGATCGGGGCGCTGAACCCGGCCCTCGTACAGCGCATGCGAATCAACGGCATGGCACCGGTCTCCGTCGAGGAGGGCATGGCACTGTTCGACGCCGCCCGCGGCTACGCCGAGCCCGTCCTGATGGCGGTCAGCCTGATCCCCGGCGCCCGAGCACCGCAGGCCGAGATTCCCCCGATGTTCCGCGGGCTGGTCCGCCAGAGCAGGCGGACCGCCACGAACGCCACGAGCACATCCGGCACCCCGGCCACCTTCGCCCAGCAGCTGCTGGAGCTGCCGGAAGGGGAGCGCGTCGGCCACATCGTCGACCTGGTCCGCGGCGAGGCCGCCCTCATCCTCGGCTACCCGTCCGCGGCGGAGATCGAGCCCCGCCGGGAGTTCTACGAGCTCGGCTTCGACTCGCTGACCTCGATCGAGCTGCGCAACCGGCTCGCCACGGCCACCGGACTGCAACTGCCGGCGACGCTGGTCTTCGACACCAAGACCCCCGCCGACCTCGGCGCACGGCTGCGCAGCGAATTCGCCGCACAGCCCGGACTCGCCGGCTCCGCGTCCGAGGGGGGCCTCCTCCTGGCCGGGCCGGAACCCGACTCGCTGGAGCGGCTGTTCCTCGACGCTATGGACAACGGCAATTTCCCGGAGGTCAGGCTCATGCTGCGGGCCTTGACCGGCCTGCGCCAGACCTTCGAGAACACGGCAGAACTGGAGGAACTGCCGCTGCCGACCACGCTCGCCGAAGGCCCCGCGGAACCGCGGATCATCTGCGTCAGCACACCCACCGCCAACGGCGGCGTCCACGAGTACGCCAGGTTCGCCGCACCCTTCCGGGGCGAACGGCACATCAGCGCGCTGCCCCTGGTCGGCTTCGCCGCCGGGGAACGGCTGCCGACCACGGTGACGACCGCGGTCAGGACCATCGCGGAGAGCGCACTGCGTGCGAGCGACGGCAATCCCTTCATCCTGACCGGGCACTCCTCCGGCGGTACGTACGCCTACGCCGCCGCCGGACTGCTGGAGGCCACTTGGGGCATCAAGCCCGAAGCCGTGGTGCTGCTGGACTCCGTCAGCATCCGGCACGACGACAAGGAGCAGATCGACTACGACAGCCTGATGCACCGCAACTTCCTGGCCGACGAGGAAGCGCCGGTGCGGATGACGAACTCCAGGCTGTCCGGCATGGGGCGGTGGATGGGACTGCTCGGCCAACTCGAGGTGTCGCACACGACCGCCCCCGTGCTGGTCGTCCGCGCCACCAAGGAGACCCTCGGTATGGAGGCCATCGCGGCCGCCGCGAGCGAGGAGGAGAAGAGCGAGGCGTTCCCGTCGGCCGATGTCCGCATCGTGGACGCGGACCACTTCTCCATGGTCCGGGACGACGCCCCGGAGACCGCGCGGATCGTCAAGGAGTGGCTCGACTCCCTCGGCCAGGAGTGACAGTGACCTAGGGGTACCGGGAGAGGAACGTCATGGCGGGCGGCCAACTGGCCGCCCGCCGTGGCATTTCCCCGCACTCATCTAGGGAAACCCGCAGTCCACCTTGAGGAAGATGGCTGGGAAACGGTCGGACGTACGCGTCGGCGCTCCCAGCCCCAGGTCCGGCATTCCACCGAATGATTGGCGTCCTGCATGTCGAACGAGGAGAAGCTGCGCGAGTACCTCAAGCGCGCGATCGCGGACCTCCACGAGACGCGTCAGCAACTGGGCGAGACCGAGGCGAAGCAGCGCGAGCCCATCGCGATCGTCTCCATGGCCTGTCGCTTCCCTGGAGGCGTCCGCTCGCCGGAAGAGCTCTGGGAGCTGCTTCGCGACGGCGTCGACGCGATCTCCTCCTTCCCCCGCAACCGCGGCTGGGACCTGGACGCGCTCTACGACCCCGACCCCGCCCACCAGGGCACCGCCTACGCCCGCGAGGGCGGATTCCTGCACGAAGCGGGCGAGTTCGACCCCGGCTTCTTCGGGATCTCCCCGCGCGAGGCGCTCGCCATGGACCCCCAGCAGCGGCTCCTCCTGGAAACCGCGTGGGAAGCCGTCGAACGGGCCGGTATCGACCCCGAATCCCTCGCGGGCAGCCGCACCGGCGTATTCGTCGGCACCGGCCACGGAGGGTACGACGCCGAGGGCGGCCGACGGGCCGACGAGGTCGGCGGACACCTGCTGACCGGCAATCACATCAGCATCGCCTCCGGCCGCATCTCCTACGTCCTGGGCCTGGAAGGCCCCGCCCTGACCGTGGACACCGCCTGCTCCTCGTCGCTGGTCGCCCTGCACCTGGCGGCGCACGCGCTGCGCCGCGGCGAGTGCTCCATGGCGCTGGTGGGCGGCGCGACCGTGATGTCCACCCCGCAGATGTTCGTGGAGTTCTCCCGCCAGCGCGGGCTGGCCCCCGACGGCCGCTGCAAGCCGTTCGCGGCCGGCGCCGACGGCACCGGCTGGAGCGAGGGCGTCGGCCTGCTGCTGGTCGAGCGGCTCTCCGACGCCTTACGCAACGGCCACTCCGTACTCGCCGTGGTGAAGGGCTCGGCCGTCAACCAGGACGGTGCGTCCAACGGCCTGACCGCCCCCAACGGCCCCTCGCAGCAACGCGTCATCCGCCAGGCCCTGACGGACGCCGGTCTGGCCACCGGCGACGTGGACGCCGTCGAGGCACACGGCACCGGCACCACACTCGGCGACCCCATCGAGGCCCACGCGCTGCTGGCCACCTACGGGCAGCAGCGCCCCGCGGACCGCCCCGTGCTGATCGGCTCCATGAAGTCCAACATCGGGCACACCCAGGCCGCCGCCGGTATCGCGGGCGTTATGAAGATGGTCCTGGCGATGCGGCACGGGCGACTGCCCGAGAGCCTGCACCTGGACGAGCCCACCGGCCACGTCGACTGGAGCGAGGGCAACGCCAGGCTCCTCACCGGGCCCGAGCCCTGGCCGGGCGCCGACCGGCCGCGCCGCGCCGCCGTCTCCTCCTTCGGCATCAGCGGCACCAACGCCCACGTCATCCTGGAACAGGCCCCCGCCCCCGACACCGAACCGGCCCCCGGCACGGCCCCCGAGCCGGCCGCCCGGCCCGACGCGCTGCCCTGGATCCTGTCCGCCCACACCCCCGAGGCCCTGCGCGCCCAGGCCGAACGCCTCGGCCGCCACATACGGGACCGCGCCGACCTCGAACCGGCCGCCGTCGCCCACGCCCTCGCGGACACCCGGGCCCTGATGGAACACCGCGCCGTCGTCGTCGCGGGCGACCGGGAGGCCTTCCTACGCGGCCTGGACGCCCTCGCGGCGGACCGCACCACCACCGGCCTGGTCAGCGGCGCCGCCGCCAAGGCCACCACCGCGTTCCTCTTCACCGGGCAGGGCTCCCAGCGCCTTGGCATGGGACGCGAACTGCACGCCGCGTACCCCGAGTTCGCCAAGGCCTTCGACGCGGTGTGCGCCGAGCTCGACCGGCACCTGGACCGGCCGCTGCGCGACGTTGTCTTCCCAGCAGAAGGCGCCGCGGCGGAAGGCGCCGCGGAGGCCGCCCTGCTCGACCAAACCGCCTACACCCAGGCCGCGCTCTTCGCCCTGGAGACCGCCCTGTTCCGCCTCGTCGAATCCTGGGGCATGACACCGCAGTTCGTCGCGGGCCACTCCATCGGCGAGCTCACCGCGGCCCACGTCTCCGGCGTCCTGACCCTCGAAGACGCCGCACGTCTGGTCGCCGCGCGCGGCACCCTCATGCAGGCGCTCCCCGAAGGCGGCGCCATGGTCGCCGTCCAGGCCACCGAGGAGGAGATCCGCGTCTCCCTCGCGGGCCACGAGGAGCACGCCGCCCTCGCCGCCGTCAACGGGCCCGACTCCACCGTCATTTCGGGCGACCGGGAGGCCGTCACCGAGATCGCCGCCCACTGGGAGGCACAGGGACGCCGCACCAAACAGCTGCGCGTCAGCCACGCCTTCCACTCCCCGCACATGGACGGCATGCTGGAGGACTTCCGGCGCGTCGCCCGCGACCTGGACTTCCACGCCCCCCGCATCCCCATGGTCTCCACGGTCACCGGCGCCCTCGCCACCGAAGAGGAACTGCGTTCGCCCGACTACTGGGTCGGACAGGTCCGCGAAGCCGTCCGCTTCTGCGCCGCCGTGCGCACCCTCGAAGCCGAGGGCGTCACCACCTTCGTGGAGATCGGCCCCGGCGGCGTGCTCACGCCCATGGTCCAGGACTCCCTGACCACCCTCGAAGAGCCCGTCCCTGCTATCCCCTCTGTCTCTCATATCTCTTCTGTCCCCCCTGTTCTCGTATCCCTCCTGCGAACCGGCCGCCCCGAAGCACCCGCCCTCACCGAGGCCGTCGCCACCGCCTTCGCGCACGGCACCCGCGTCGACTGGTCCGCCTGCCTCGGCACGTCCGGCACCACCCGCGCCGACCTGCCCACCTACGCCTTCCAACGCCAGTGGTACTGGCTGGACCCGGCCGATACGGAGGACCGGGAACCGGCCGCCGCCGAAGCGGGCGACGCAGGATTCTGGGAAGCCGTCGAACGCGAGGACCTCGAAGAGCTGACGGCCGTCCTGGCCATCGACGGCAGCGAGGCCGACTCGCTCGGCAGCCTCCTGCCCACCCTCTCCTCCTGGCGCAAGCAGCGCAGAACCCAGGCCGCCGCCGACCGCTGGAGCTACCGCACCCACTGGACCCCCCGCAGCACCCCCGGCGGTCCCGCCGCCACCGGCCACTGGCTCGTCGTACTGCCCGGCACCGCCACCGACGACCCGTGGACCACCCGCCTCCTGGACGCCCTGCACGACCAGGGCCTGCACGTCGACATCCACGTACTGCGAGACAACGCCGAACCCGCCGAACCCGCAGAGCTCCTCGCCCACCCCGACACCCCCGTCGACGGCGTGCTCTCCCTCCTGGCCCTCGACGAGCGACCGCACCCGCACCTGCCCTCCGTACCGCGCGGTGTCGCCGCCACCACCGCGCTGCTGCACAGTCTGGAGACCTCGGGCATCCGGGCACCCCTGTGGTGCGTGACCCGCGGCGCCGTCGCCGTCGACCGGCGTGACCCCCTCACCAGCCCCGTACAGGCCCAGTTGTGGGGCCTTGGGCGGGTGGTCGCACTGGAGTCCCCGCAGAGCTGGGGCGGGCTCGTCGACCTTCCCGAGACCCTGGACGCACGGGCCGTACCCGCGCTGCTTCGCACCCTCGCCTCCGAGGAGGACCAGGTCGCGATCCGCCCGGCGGGGGTCTTCGCCCGCCGCCTGGAACGGATCACACCCGGCGGCGACACCGGCGCTCAGTGGCGCGCCCGCGGCACCGTCCTGGTCACCGGCGGCACCGGTGCCCTCGGCACCCACATCGCCCACTGGCTGGCCGACGCCGGAGCCGAGCACCTCGTACTCACCGGCCGCCGCGGCCTGGAGGCCCCCGGCGCACCGGAACTCGCGGCCGCGCTCACCGAGCGGGGCCTCGGCGTCACCGTCGCCGCCTGCGACGCCGCCGACCGCGACGCCCTGGCCGCCGTCCTCGCCGACATCCCCGCACACCTGCCCCTGACCGGCGTCGTCCACGCAGCAGGCGTCCTGGACGACGGCGTACTGGACGCACTCACCCCCGAGCGCTTCGAGACCGTACTGCGCCCCAAGGCCACCGCCGCACAGAACCTGCACGAACTCACCCGGGACCTGGACCTGGACCACTTCGTGCTGTTCTCCTCGATCGTCGGCGTCCTGGGCAACGCCGGACAGGCCAACTACGCCGCAGCGAACGCCTACCTCGACGCCCTCGCCGAACAGCGCCACCGGCAAGGGCTCCCGGCCACCTCGGTGGCCTGGGGCCCCTGGGCGGGCCACGGCATGGCCACCGACAGCGACGCCGCCGACCGGATGAGCCGCGACGGTCTGCTGCCCATGGCCGCCGCCCCCGCGCTCGCCGCCCTGCGCCAGGCCCTCGCCCAGGGCATGACGAACGTGACCGTCGCCGACGTCGACTGGACCGCGTACGCCCCCGCCCTGACCGCCGTCCGCCCCAGCCCCCTCATCGGCGACCTGCCCGAGGCCCGCCGCGCCCTCGGCCCCGCCCTCGGCCCCGCCGGCGGCCCGCGCCAGGAGCGCTCCCCGCTGCGCGACCGGATCGGCGCACTGCCGCCCGCCGAACAGGAACGCGCCTTCCTCGGCATGGTCAAGGAGGAGGCCGCGAAGGTCCTCGGACACCCCTCACCGGACACCGTCGACGACCAACGGGCCTTCCGCGAGCTGGGCTTCGACTCCCTGATGGCCGTCGAGCTGCGCAACCGGCTCTCCGCCGCGGCCGGCCTGCGGCTGCCCGCCACCCTGCTGTTCGACCACCCCACCTCCGTCGCCGTCGCCGCATACCTGCGCTCCGAAGTCCTGGGCGCCGCGGGGCCTGCCACGGTCGTGCGGGCGTCGGCCACCGCCCTCGACGAACCGGTGGCGATCGTCGGCATGGCCTGCCGCTTCCCCGGCGGAGTCAACTCGCCCGAGGCCCTGTGGCAGTTGCTGGCCGAGGGCGGTGACGCCATCACCCGCCTGCCCGCCGACCGCGGCTGGGACCTGGACCGGCTCTACCACCCCGACCCCGACCACCAGGGCACCAGCTACGCTCGCGACGGCGGCTTCCTGGACGGCGCCGCCGACTTCGACGCGGACTTCTTCGGCATCTCGCCGCGCGAGGCCCTCGCCATGGACCCGCAGCAGCGGCTGCTCCTGGAAACCACCTGGGAAGTCCTCGAACAGGCCGGTATCGACCCCGAATCCCTGCGGGGCAGCGCCACCGGTGTGTTCGCCGGCACCAACACCCAGGACTACGGCACGGTCCTGGACACGGCACAAGACGAGGTCGGCGGCCACCGGCTCACCGGCAACGCGATGAGCGTCGTCTCCGGCCGGGTCTCCTACACCTTCGGCTTCGAGGGGCCGGCCGTCACGGTGGACACGGCGTGCTCCTCCTCGCTGGTGGCACTGCACATGGCGGCCCAGGCGCTGCGCCAGGGCGAGTGCTCCCTCGCGGTCGCGGGCGGCGTGACGGTGATGTCCACCCCGTCCTCCTTCGTGGAGTTCGCCCGGCAGCGCGGGCTGGCCCCCGACGGCCGCTGCAAGCCGTTCGCGGCCGCCGCCGACGGGACCGGTTGGAGCGAGGGCGTCGGCCTGCTGCTGGTGGAGCGGCTCTCCGACGCCCGCCGCAACGGCCACCAGGTGCTCGCTGTCGTACGCGGCTCGGCCGTCAACCAGGACGGCGCGTCCAACGGCCTGAGCGCACCCAGCGGCCCGTCCCAGCAGCGGGTGATCCGGCAGGCCCTGGCGAACGCCCAGCTGTCCGCCGCCGAGGTCGACGCCGTGGAGGCACACGGCACCGGTACGACGCTCGGCGACCCGATCGAGGCCCAGGCGCTGCTGGCCACCTACGGCCAAGAGCGGCCGGGGGAACGGCCGTTGCTGCTGGGGGCGGTGAAGTCCAACCTCGGGCACACCCAGGCCGCCGCCGGTGTGGCGGGTGTGATGAAGATGGTGCTGGCGATGCGGAACGGCGTGCTGCCGCGCACCCTGCACGTCGACGAGCCCACCGCACACGTCGACTGGACCGCGGGCGCGGTCGAACTGCTCACCGAGCGCACGGACTGGCCCGAGACCGGCCACCCGCGCCGAGCCGCCGTCTCCGCGTTCGGCATCAGCGGCACCAACGCCCACGTGGTCCTGGAACTGCCCACGCCCACGGAGAACGACGAGCCGGTCACCGCCCCCGACGAGCCGGACACCGCCCCCGACGCGCCGGTGACCGCCTCCGATGAGCCGGTGACCGCCTCCGGCGGCAAGCCCGCCGTCCCCGACGCGCCCCTGCCGCTGCTGCTGTCCGCCAAGAGCGAGAGCGCCCTGCGTGCCCAGGCGGCCCGGCTGCGCGACCACCTCGACCGCGAGCCCGCACCCCGCCTCACGGACGCCGCGTACACCCTGGCGACACGCCGCACGGCCTTCGCGCACCGCGCGGCCGTCCGCGCCGACGGCCACGACGCCGTGCTGCGCGCCCTGACCGCGCTGGCCGCGGGCGAGGCCGACCCCGCCCTGGCCACCGGCACCGCCCACACCGGCCAGGACGCCGTCCTCTTCTCGGGCCAAGGGGCGCAACGCATCGGCATGGGCCGGGAGTTGTACGGCCGCCACCCGGCCTTCGCGGAGGCGTTCGACGCGGTGTGCGCCGGGCTGGACGAGCTTCTGGACCGCCCGCTGCGGGACGTCGTGTGGGGTGACGACGCGGAGCTGCTGAATCAGACCGCGTACGCCCAGGCCGGGCTGTTCGCCATCGAGGTGGCCCTGTTCCGGCTGGTGGAGTCCTGGGGCGTACGGCCGCGGTACGTTGCCGGGCACTCGGTCGGCGAGATCGCCGCCGCGCATGTCGCCGGGGTGTTCTCACTGGCCGATGCCTGCGCGCTGGTCGCGGCACGCGGACGGCTCATGCAGGCCCTGCCCGCGGGCGGCGCGATGGCGGCGATCCGGGCCACCGAGGACGAGGTGCGCCCGCATCTGACCGACGACCTCGCGATCGCCGCCGTCAACGGCCCGTCGGCCACGGTGATTTCCGGGGCCGAGGCCGCCGTGCTCGCCGTAGCGGCGCACTTCGAGGCCGAGGGCCGCAAGACCGCCCGGCTGCGGGTCTCGCACGCCTTCCACTCGCCGCTCATGGACCCGATGCTGGCCGAGTTCCGCGCCGTCGCCGAGCGCCTGGCCTACGGCGAGCCGGAGCTGGCCGTCGTCTCCAACGTCACCGGCGGCCTCGCAACCCGGGACCAGCTGCGCACCCCCGAGTACTGGGTGACCCACGTCCGCGCGGCGGTACGGTTCGCCGACGGGATACACGCCCTGCACGCGGAGGGCGTGACACGCTTCCTGGAGCTGGGGCCCGACGGCACGCTCTCGGCCATGGCCCGCGAGTCGCTGCCGGACGGGGACTCCGCCGGCCAGAGCGCTCCCGGGGAGATCGTTCTCGTCCCGGCCCTGCGCAAGGGCCGCCCGGAGCAGACGACCCTCCTCGCGGCCCTGGCGCAACTGCACGTGTGCGGCGCCGAGATCGACTGGACCGCGTACCCCGCCCGTACGGACGCACGCGCCATCGACCTCCCGACGTACGCCTTCCAGCATCAGCGGTTCTGGCCGACCCCCGACCACACCCGCGCCGGCGACATCGGGGCGGTCGGCCTCGAAGCGGCCGGGCACCCGCTGCTGAGCGCCGCCGTGGAACTGCCCGACGGCGACGGCGTGCTGTTCACCACGCGACTGTCGCTCGCCTCCCACCCCTGGCTGGCCGGGCACGTCGTCATGGGCTCGGTCCTGCTGCCGGGCACGGCATTCGTCGAACTCGCGATCCGCGCCACCGACGAGGTGGGCTGCGACCGCGTCGACGAACTGACCCTGGCCGCCCCGCTCGTGCTGCCCGAGCACGACGGCGTGCACCTCCAGCTGCGCGTGGGCCCCGCCGACGAGTCGGGCCGCCGCACCCTCAGCGCGCGCTCCCGGCCGGAGGGCGACGGCGACCGCCCGTGGACGCAGCACGCCACCGGCATCCTGGCCACCGGGCAGCAGACGGCCGGAACCGACCACGACTTCTCCGCCGGGTCCTGGCCGCCCGCCGACGCCGAACCCGTCGACCTGACCGACCTCTACCCGCGCCTGGCCGACCGCGGCTTCGACTACGGCCCGCACTTCCAGGGCCTGCGCGCCGCATGGCGCCGGGGCGACGAGGTGTTCGCGGAGGTCGCCCTGCCCGCCGAGGCCGAAGCCGACGCGCCCGCCTACGGCCTGCACCCGGCGCTGCTCGACGCGGCCCTGCATGTCGTCACCTTCAACGGCATCGACCAGGGCGTGGTGCCCTTCTCCTGGGAGGGCGTCTCGCTGCACGCCTCCGGCGCCTCGGCGATACGCGTCAAGGTCGCCCGGCACAGCGGCGACACGGTGTCCGTGGACGTCGCCGACACCACGGGCGAACCCGTCGCCTCCATCGGCACCCTCGTCCTCCGGGGGGTCTCCGCCGACCGGCTGGAAGGCGGCGCGAGCCCGGTCGGCCGCGACGCGCTGTTCCGCCTGCAGTGGAACCCCGTACGCCTGCCTCCGGCCGGGTCCGCCCCGTCCGTGGCCGCGATCGGCTCCCTCGACCCCGCCATCTCCATCCGCCTTACGGACCCCGCCGACCGCTTCACGGATCTGGCGGCCCTGGCCGGGGCGGGCCGGGTACCGGACGCGGTGCTGGTGCCCGTGACGCCCGGCTCCGGTGACGTCGTGGAGTCGGCGCACACCACGGCCGCCCAGGCCCTGGAACTGGCCCAGGCGTGGCTGGCCGACGACCGGTTCGCCGCCTCGCGCCTGGTGTTCGTCACGCGCGGCGCGGTCTCGGGCGCGGATCTCGCGGGCGCCGCCGTCTGGGGCTTGGTCCGGTCCGCCCAGTCGGAGCACCCGGACCGCTTCGGCCTGGTGGAACTCACCCCCGAGGCCCCTGACACGGGAACCGCCGAAACCGCTGAAACTACCGAAACCACCGGATCCACCGGAACCACTGAAATCACCGGAACCGCCGAAGCCACCGACGCCGAAGCGGCTGTCCTGCCCAGGGCTTTGGCCTTGGCCTTGGACGAGCCCCAACTGCTGGTGCGCGGCGGCGAGGTGCTGGCGGCGCGGCTGGCCCGGGCGCAAGCACAGCGCGCCATCGCCTGGGACACCGAAGGAACGGTCCTGATCACCGGTGGCACCGGCGGCCTCGGGCGCGTGCTGGCACGCCACCTGGCGGCCGAACACGGCGTACGGAACCTGCTCCTGGTCAGCCGCCGCGGCCCGGCGGCCGAGGGCGTCGAAGAGCTGGTCGCGGAGCTCCGCGAGAGCGGCGCCGAGGCCACCGTAGAGGCCTGCGACGTGACCGACCCCGCCGCCGTGGCCGATCTCGTGGCCCGTCATCCGCTCTCCGCCGTCGTGCATACGGCCGGTGTCCTGGACGACGGAGTGATCGGGTCGCTGACTCCGGAGCGGTTGGCGGCGGTGTTGCGTCCGAAGGTGGACGCGGCCTGGAACCTTCACGAGGCGACCAAGGGCCTGGACCTGGACGCGTTCGTGGTGTTCTCATCCGTGGCGGGCACCATCGGCAGTCCCGGCCAGGCCAACTACGCGGCGGGCAACACTTTCCTGGACGCTCTGGCGCACCACCGCCGGGCGGCGGGCCTGCCCGCGACGTCGCTGGCGTGGGGTCCCTGGTCCCAGGACGGTGGCATGACCGGCACCCTGTCGGACGCCGACCTCCAGCGCATCGCCCGCCAGGGCATGCCCGAACTCACCCCCGCACAGGGCACCGCCCTCTTCGACGCCGCGCTGGCAGCCGACGACGCCCACCTGCTCCCCGTCCGCTTCGACCTGGCGGCGCTGCGGGAGCAGGGAGAGGTGCACCCGCTGCTGCGCGGGCTGATCCGGACCCGCGCCCGGCGCTCGGCGGTCGGTGGCTCGGCCGCCGTGGCCGGTCTGGTGGGCCGCCTGAGCGGACTGGACACGCTGGAGCGCCACGAGGTGCTCCTGGACCTGGTACGCGCCCAGATCGCGGTGGTCCTGGGCCACGCGAGCCCGGAGACGATCGACCCGACCCGCGTCTTCCAGGACCTCGGCTTCGACTCCCTGACGGCGGTCGAACTCCGCAACCGCCTCAACAACGCGACCGGCCTGCGCCTTTCGGCCACGGCCGTCTTCGACTACCCCACGGCCGACGCGCTCGTCGGCTTCCTGCTGGACGAGCTGTTCGGCGCCGAGCCCGAGGCCGCGCTGCCGGTCCGGGCGCCGGTGCCGACGGGGGCGGGGACGGCCGAGGACCCGGTGGTGATCGTCGGGATGAGCTGCCGCTACCCGGGCGGTGTCGCCTCGCCCGAGGACCTGTGGCGGCTGGTGTCGGACGGCGTGGACGCGGTGTCCGACTTCCCCGCCGACCGCGGCTGGGACGTGGAGACCCTCTACAACCCCGACCCCGAGGTGCTCGGCACCTCCTACACCCGCACCGGCGGATTCCTCCACGAGGCGGCGGACTTCGACCCGGAGTTCTTCGGGATGAGCCCGCGCGAGGCGCTGTCGACGGACGCCCAGCAGCGGCTGCTGCTGGAGACGACCTGGGAGGCGATCGAGCGGGCGGGGATCGACCCGGTGTCGCTGCGCGGCAGCCGGACGGGCGTCTTCGCGGGTGTGATGTACACCGACTACGGCGACATCCTCGTCGGCGACCAGTACGAGGGCTACCGCAGCAACGGCAGCGCGGCCAGCATCGCCTCCGGCCGGGTCTCCTACACCTTCGGCTTCGAAGGCCCCGCCGTGACCGTGGACACGGCCTGCTCGTCGTCGCTGGTCGCCCTGCATTGGGCGGCGCAGGCTCTGCGCTCCGGCGAATGCTCCCTGGCGGTCGCCGGCGGTGTGACCGTGATGTCGACCCCGACGACGTTCGTGGAGTTCTCGCGGCAGCGGGGGCTGTCGGCTGACGGCCGGTGCAAGGCGTTCGCCGACGCGGCCGATGGCGTCGGCTGGGGCGAGGGCGTGGGCATGCTCGTGCTGGAGCGTCTTTCGGACGCGCGTCGCAATGGGCATCAGGTGCTTGCTGTCGTGCGTGGTTCGGCTGTGAACCAGGATGGTGCGTCCAATGGTTTGACGGCGCCGAATGGTCCGTCGCAGCAGCGGGTGAT
>NZ_JBFAIP010000112.1:0-18612 GCF_040654775.1 Streptomyces sp. NPDC050636 | reverse complement strand
TTCGGTTCTGCCGCAAGGTGATTGGCGTGACGACGGGCTGGGGTTTCCCAGCCGAGCGTTTTGCGTGGCCGGCTGTTCAGCTCGGCGGAGACGGCCGCCAAGTCCTGGGAGGTGTGGGCGGCCAGGTCGGTGCCCTTGGGGAAGTACTGCCTCAGGAGGCCGTTGGTGTTCTCGTTGGAGCCGCGTTGCCAGGGGCTGGCAGGGTCGCAGAAGTAGACCGGGATGTCGGTGGCGACGGTGAACGCGCGGTGGGCTGCCATCTCCGAGCCTTGATCCCAGGTCAGGGACCGCCAGAGGTGACGCGGGAGGTTCTGGACGGTTGTGGTGAGCGCGTTGCGGGTGGCGATGGCGCTGTGGCCGACAGGCAGGTGGACGAGCATCAGGTAGCGGGTGGAGCGTTCGACCAGGGTGCCCATGGCGGACTTGCCATTCCTGCCGATGATCAAGTCGCCCTCCCAGTGGCCCGGGACCGCCCGGTCCTCTACTTCGGCCGGTCGTTCGCTGATCAGGACCATGCCCTTGATGGCGTGTGAGCTGCGCTTGTGTGGATCGCGGTGTGGGCGTCTGCGAGCGCGGCCGGTGCGCAGGGCGCGGGTCAGTTCGCGGCGCAGTTCTCCGCGGCCCTGGACGTAGAGGGCCTGGTAGATGGTCTCGTGGGTCACGTGCATCTCCGGCCGGTCGCGGAAGCGTGCCCGCAGAGCCTGGCAGATCTGCTCGGGGCTCCAGCGCAGTTCGAGGTGATCCTGGATGAAGTCCCGCAGCTCGGGATTCCGGCCGATCTTCCCGGGCTTCGGGCGGGACCGGCGGGCCTTGGCCCGGTTCTGGGCGATGTTCGGCCGGTAGTACCAGCCGCCGTTATGCAGAGTGTGCCGGTTTCGGCGTATCTCACGACTGATGGTCGACGGGCTGCGACCCAGCTCGGCTGCAATCTGCCGGATCGACGCCCCCTCGCGGAGACGGTCGGCGATATGGATGCGGTCGTGCTCCTGGAGATACCGAGACGGCTGAGCGGGCGGTCCCTCCGGTTCCGAGGGACCCAAGGGCATCTGCCCGGGCTCCTGGTAGATCGGAGGAACCGCCTTCCGGCCGCCTGGCGGCGAGTGCCAGCCGTTGCGCCACCGCTTGCCGGTGCGCAGGTTGATACCGACGATCCGGGCCGCTTCCCGGGTGCTGTAGCCCTGCTCCATGAGCAGGAAGTATGCGGCCCGCTCCCGGGCCATGTTCCGCCCGCCTCCGGGCCCCGGTTCTTCCGGATCTCGAAGTCCATCGCACCCCTTCATCTGGGGTGTTGCGACAACCACTAGAACTCAAGTCACACCGGGGGCTTCGTGCTTCCCAGAGGAGACTGCCGCGCCGACCTTCGAGACCCTCCCCGCTGCACCGCCGATTTCCACCAACTCACCCCCGAGCAGCGCCGGCGCTCACCTGTTGGACGACGCACCTACCGGGTGATCGGAAAACGAACAGCCGGTCCGGCATCTCCCTCATCCAACGGCGGCGCAGACGGCGGCTCTACGGTGCTGGCGTGAATTTCACCATCGCGCACTTGCACCCGAAGGCGACTCAGCACAGGGCCTTGGCCTCGGCACAGTCGGCGGTCAGCTTCCACCCGAGTTTCGTGGTGACCCGGTCGGTGGCGTAGGTGCAAGTGACCTCCTCCGCCAGAAGCATCCGCTACCCCTGACACTCGTCGGCTTCCGAGCCGTTGGAGCCAACACTGACCGGGGCGAACAATCGAACGCCACTGAGGTGGACCGGACGCCTTCAGAGCCTCCCCCGGGACGTGGCGGCTGAGGCGTGCGCTATTCTTTAATTGGCCAGTCAGTTAATGAATGGGGTGCCGGGATGCCACGAACGGTCGACCCAGTGCTGCACGCACGGCGGCGGGAGGCGATCCTCGCCGAAGCGGGCCGCCTCTTCGGGGTGCAGGGATTCGAGCGGACGACGGTCGCGCAGATCGCATCGGCCGCCGGACTCAGCTCGGGCAGCGTCTTCTACTACTTCGCCGACAAAGGGGCCCTCTTCCGCGCGGTCTTCGAGCAGGACCTCCCGCGCGCGGAGGCACTCTTCGCCCGTCACGAGGGGAGCGACGACCCCCTCACTGCCGTCCTCGACGTCGTGACCGAGCTGGCCGCGGACGCCGAGGACCCGGGCGCCTCAAGCATGGTCGTCGAGCTGCTGCGGCGTGTCGGACACGACGCCGAGCTCCTCGACGTCGTCGGCCGCACGTCCCGGGTGGTGTGCGGCGGGCTGGCGGGCCTCCTCGCGCGCGGGATCGAGGCAGGCGACGTCGACCCGGAGCTCGACCCTGCCGAGGCCGCCGCCTGGCTGGAGAACCTGGTGGACGCCACGTACCTGGGTGCCCGCCCCGGCCACTCCCCCCTCCCCGCGCTGCGCCGCACCGTCGCGCGCTACCTGGCGCCCGCGGGGACAGACCGAGAGCCCGAGAGGGCGGAGCGAGAGAGTGAGAACACCGATGGTCAAGCGTGAGCCCTCTGTCACTGTGCGGCTGCCCGGGGCGTGGCTGTGGGCCGTCATCCTGGGCGGGGCCGCGCTCGGCCTCGGCGCCGCTTTCGCCGTAGGCCCGCTCGCCGACTGGATGATCAGCTTCTTCGACGGCGCGCCGGGCCCGCTCCGGCTGGCGGCCGCACTGCCGCTCGTGTGGGCCGTGCCGGTGCTGACGCTCGTCGGCGGTGTGGCCGGGGCGTTGGTGGCGGGCGCCTGGCACGCGGAGAATCCCGTGATCGAGGTGGGCACCGACAGCGTCGTCGTCCACAACACCACTGGCGGCCGCCACGTCGAACGGGCCCTGGTCGCCGAGGTGTTCACCGACGGCCGCGAGCTGGTGCTGCGCGATGCCGACGGCCGGGAGCATGTCCGCACCCGGGTGGACAACGGCCTCGCGGGTCGTCTGAAGTCCGCGTTCGAGCAGCAGGGCTATCCCTGGCGCGGCACCGTCGACCCGCATGAGGCGGATTACACCACCTGGGTCGACAACGCGCCGGGCCTCGAAGAGCGTGTCCACACGTTGCTGCGGATGCGGCAGCGGGCACTCGCCGACGACCGGACCGGTGCCGCCGACGAGGCACGCGAGGAGCTGCGCGCGCTCGGCATCAGCGTGCGGGACCGGGACAAAGCCCAGCAATACCGCGAGGTGTGAGCGCCCGCCGGCGGTCAACCGGCGGACGGTACAAGGGTGTTGGCGTGGCGGGCCTCCATGGCCGGCCACGCCTCCTCCCTCGACCAGGTCCACGTTGACCATGGCTCCGGCACGGCGGACGGACCTTCGAGGGCGTCGCCGTCCGCGTCGCCGTCCGCATCGCCGTCCGCATCCCCCAGCGCATCCGTCGCCGCCGACGGCGACCAGTCGGCAGCCATGGCCACGAGCAGAACCTGCAGCAGCTCGTGAACCAGTCCACCTGGCATCCGGAGCCGGTGCGGCGGCGGATCGCGCAGCGGATGGTGCCGACGGTCGGCCCGGATGCCTGGGCGGTCGATGACGTGTCGTTCCCCAAGGACGGCTGGATATCGGTCGCGGTCGCCCACCAGTACTGCGGGGCGCTGGGCAAGCAAGCCAACTGCCAGGTCGCGGTGAGCGTGCACGCGGTCACCGATACCGCGTCGGTCCCGCTGCAGTGGCGGCTGTTCGTGCCCCAGGAGTGGGCGGGCGATCTGGCCCGTCGGCACAAGACCGGGATCTCCGAGGAGATCGGGCACCGTGAGAAGTGGCGCCTGGCCTTGGACACTCTGGACGAGCTGACGGGGTGGGGCCTGGTCCCGCCAGTGATGGTGGCCGACGCCGGCTACGGACAGAACGCCGACTTCCGCGATGGCCTGACCAACAGGGGCATCGCCTACGTCGTGGCCGTCCGCTCGGACGTGACCGTGCACCCGCACGACGCGCAGCCGGTCACCCCGCCCTGGTCCGGCAACGGCCGCAAGCCACAGCCCCGCTACCGCGACAAGCCCTCCTCGGTGGCCGCCCTGGCCGCCGCCACCGCCGAGCACGGTCACTGGGACGGCGTCCTGCCCGAAGTGACACTGCAGGTCGAATGGCCCGAAGGCGCCGAAGAGCCCACCGACTAATGGCTGACGAGCCTGCCCGAGCACACCCCGCTCGCCGAACTTTCCGCCTGTCGAAAATCCGCTGGCGGATCGGGCACGACTACCGGGAACTCAAGCACGGCCTCGGCCTGGACCACTTCGAAGGACGTTCCTGGACCGGGTGGCACCACAACATCACCCTGGTCACCGCCGGTCACGCCTTCCTCACCGAACAGCGGCTCTCCCCAAAAGCCCGCACACCGGCCTCACGCTCTACCAAGTCCTTGACACCCTCCAGCCCCTGCTGAACTGATGGACCGGCACCTGCACTACCTGCCCCC
Source organism: Streptomyces sp. NPDC050636 (assembly GCF_040654775.1). Classification (NCBI taxonomy): domain Bacteria; kingdom Bacillati; phylum Actinomycetota; class Actinomycetes; order Kitasatosporales; family Streptomycetaceae; genus Streptomyces; species Streptomyces sp. NPDC050636. Next base: position 14,227 of record NZ_JBFAIP010000112.1, on the reverse strand, counting down.
CACCCCTGCCTAGACGATCGGGCAGACGCCGCGCGCCGAGACGCACACCGACCTAACGGAGCCCTACTGGCGTTCCTCGCTTTTATCGGCGCCGTGCCGATCCATGCAATTACCCCCGCAGGGCATGGCCTTGCCGCCACGCGCTCTCGTGTGGATCTAGCCATCCGAGCGCCGTCAAAACGAGGTGCCGTGGGCCTTAGCGCGTGATGAACTCGCAGTTCATAGCCACCTTATGCGCCAGGAGGTGGCCGCATTGGAGCGCTTCGATTCGGCCATCCTTGGTGAGGGGTTGCTGGCGTCCTTGATACCTTCTGTGCGTGTAGCCGCCAATGATGCGGACAGCCCATGAGGGGGAGATGGAATGGTAGTCGCCCAGATAACACGACAGTCCTTTGACGCCGCCTTTCCGGTCGAATCGCAGATACTCGAAATTCCATCGGTGCGACGCATGTCTCTGATGCAGCAGCGTGGCATGCTGGATCGCTTTGATGCCCATGGTTTCGTGATCCTTCGGTGTCTGGACCTGAGCGACAGTTACCAGGACCTTCTCGGCCTTGGCAGGTATTTCGGAAATCCGGCGCCGCATCCGCGGGCGGATGACCAAGGAATTGTTGGGATTAATGCCTTCAAGCGTACGGCGGGATTCCTTGGTTCTACTCCCGCCGAACACCTGCTGCATACCGATGGCGCCTTCCGTGATGCACCCGAGAAGATCATCACGCTCCAGTGCGTCACCCCGGCGGCGATCGGCGGTATGACCATCCTCGCGAGCGCGCAAGCCGCGTATGACCACGTGGCGCGTGTATTCCCGGACAAGATTGAGCTCTTATCGAGGGCCGATGCGCTCACGGTCACCCGTACGTCGCAGAGCAGCACGCAGGCGGTGTTCACCTGCTCCGGAGAATGGCGTGGAATCAAGTTCCGCATGCGCGATGGCGCCGCAGAGGTCGCACCGCACGCCGACGCACAGGAAATCTTCGAAGAGCTGTGCCGGTTCTTCGAGGCTCCGGAGAATCGATTCCAGTTCAGGCTGGAGGCCGGCGACATTCTGATCGCGGACAACACGGCCATCGTTCACGGCAGGACCTCGTTCGCTCCGCACGAACCACGGAACATGCGTCGCCTCAACTTCGATGCGACCGGCCCCGCATGCGCGCGCATGATCTTCGGATTCCTCCCCTCCGTATCGAGCGAGGCCGGTTCAGAAGCGTGGCTCGATAGGTGATTTCTGCACTGATATCCATCGTTCTGCCCATCGTGCTCTGTGCCGGCCTGGGAGCACTGTGGGAAAAGTTCAAGCAACCCGTCGACAGGGCCTTCGTCACGTCGTTCGTGTCCAACGTAGGGTTCCCCTGCCTCCTGCTCTCGTCCCTGGACCGGCCGGGGCTGACCCTCGGTCGTGTGGCGCAGACCTTCGTGGCCGGCGCCCTGGCGGTCGGTTGCTTCGCCGTGCTCGGGCTACTCGCGCTCAAGGTCCTGCGCCTCCGGGATCGCCGCTATCTCCCGGCGCTGATGCTGCCGAACACGGGAAATCTCGGCATACCCATCGCCTACTTCGTTCTTGGCAATGATGGTCTTGTCTTTGCGGTGGCTTTCTCCACGCTGATTCAGATCGGCCATGTGACGCTAGGTGCGTGGCTTGCCTCTGGGCATATGTCCCCCAGACAGCTCCTCAAGAACCCGATGCTTTATGCGCTGGCACTGGCGCTGTTGAAGCTGGGTCTCCATATCGAAATTCCGGGCCCGCTGGCGAAAACGCTGGACCTGCTTGGCGGTGTCACGCTTCCGTTGATGCTCTTCATGCTCGGAATATCCCTGGCGCACCTCCAGGTGAAAAGTCTGTCACGGTCCCTGTTCTTGTCGTTCGTCCGCGTCGGCGGAGGATTTGCGGTGGGTCTTTTTCTGGCCAGGGCACTGGGACTCTCGCCGACGGCAGCAACGGCTTTCATCATTCAGTGCTCCATGCCGGTAGCAGTACTGAGTCATATGCTCGCGCAGAAATACGAGGGTCCGAGCGGAGAAATTGCCGAAATGGTCCTGGCGTCGACAGCTTTGACGGTCGTCACTCTTCCACTCCTAGTCACGATCGCTTAGCGTGGCATGTCGCCAGGCGCTAACCACGAAATGAGTCCTGAATATGACGGAGGGAAATCTCTCTCGCTCTGATCTGCTCGCCTATACCTGGCTTCTGAACAACCGCTCGCCGGAAAAATTCGAGGTTGCCGTCGCGTATGAAGACGTCATTCGAATGATCTGCGTTCTGGGTATCCATCAGCGAATCTATTCAAGTTACCGGATTCAAGATGTCGTTTCGACGTGGATCGATTTGGGGAAGCATTTACGAGAGCTCCCTGGATGGCAATTCTCGTTCCATGACCTAGAAGGAGCATGGATCAAAGGCTCCCCGAGCGATGCCGAATTCACGATCTCCGTTTCGGTTGACGAGTGGGGCCCCGTCATTGAGGTGACGGTGAAGGATTTCACCGAGGAGCCCGTCCTTGGTTTCCGTGACCTCCAGGAGGCCATGACCTACCTAGGAATTCCGCGTGCATCGTAGATGGTGATGGCGCCATAAATCGGTGGATTGCACTCCGTTCGTCTCACCCAAGAACGATGCGGGCAAAAAGGTACTGGGCTGCGAGTGGCGCGTGGCTGTGGACTGCTTGGGTCTGCTGCTGGTAGTGCACCAGCAGCAGACCCAAGCGAATCGCGCTCTCCGACGGGCTGGCGCCGCGGCTGCTGTACGCGCCCGACGACCGGGAAGCGTTGCTGCGCGCCCTCGACCGCGCTCTGGATGCGCTGATTGCGCCGCCCGTTCCGCTGACGGTTCCGCACTCTTGAAGCCGGGGATCTCCCGTCGGCGCGGGAAACGCCCCTAGGCCTGTCGTCAAACTCCCGCCTGCCGGCCGACGCCCGGCACGCACTCTCGCCGCACCGGGCGAAAGCCCAAGTACTCCGGTACTAGTGCTGTATCAGGGAGCGTTCACCCTGTAGGTCGTGACGCGCGTCGGTCGATGTCCGCAGTCAGCCGGCGTAGTCGAGGGACATGACTGTCCGGCCGGCCAGCGGCTCCGCCGCAACGACGATGCGCTTCGCCCGTTGTGCTGTTGACTGCCGCGATGGGCAGCCCGGGAAAACGGTTCGACAGCTTTGCGGAGTCCTGACACATTGGCGCGCTATGGCAAACTCCGAGCTTGTGACCGCCGCAGACGTACAGCTCATGCAGGGTCTGGCGCAGCGTGTCACCGCCACCCGCCCGGACCTGGTGAACAGCGACGCGTCGTTCGGCGAGCTGGCCTGGAACTGGGGCAAGGGTCACGCCCGCGACGGCGCAAGCTGGCCGCGTCGGTTGTGGTTTTCTGGCGGGGATCTGGTGGCGTGGGGCTGGGCTTATCTTCCGCACCAGGAGAGGCGGAGCGACGGGTCGGTGAAGCACGTCACCGGTGCCTATCTGGCGTATCAGGTCCATCCCGGACACGCCGGGCTGGTTGACGAGGTGATCGACTGGTACGACGGTACGGCGGCGGCCATCGAGCGTACGGTGATGCCGAGTTCCGCCGATGAGCTCGCCCTGAAGCGATGGGCGGCGCACGGCTATGAGACCGACCCGGCCTCGCTCGGCGACGCCGGGTCCTGGACCCAGCTCAACGAGCGGGACCTCACCGACGTGGAACAGCCGGTACTGCCAGACGGATTCCGGTTCCGCACCGCCGACGAGGCCGGGCCACAGGCCGCGGTCCAGGCCCATCTGGACGCCTGGGCTCCCTCGGCATACACGGCCGAGAGCTACCAGGGCGTCCGGCAGACGGCGGCGTACCGCGGCGACCTGCACGTCCTGGTGGAGGCGCCGGACGGAACGATGGCATCCTCGACGATCATGTGGCTCGACGAAGCGAACAAGACCGCTGAGTTCGAGCCGGTCGGGACGCATCCGGACTACCGGCGCCTGGGGCTGGGAAGGGCGATGCTTCTGCACGGGATGCATCTGGCGCGGGCGGCCGGGGCCACTCAGATGACGGTCGCCTGCCTGGGTGCGCCGGGGCATCCCAAGGCGCGTGGCCTGTACTACAGCGTCGGGTTCCGGGAGTTCACGCGGGACGTGCCGCTCATCAAAACCAAGACCGCGGCCTGAGGACTGGCCGATCATGTGAGCCACATGACGGTCAAGCGGGCCAGGTAGATGTGGGTGGTGGCCTCAGTGCTGGATCAGGCCGCCTTCCGGGACGGGAGCAACGTGGCCAGTTGCGGGAAGGGTCTGCGCCAAGGCGAGGCCGATGTCGACCAGCGATGACCGGCGCAGGCAAGCGACGTCGGGGATCGGAGTCCAGACCGACTCAGCGGTTTCGCCGTTCGGCTCAGGCCGGAGTTGGCCGCCGGTGATACGGACCTGGTAGAAGATGCCGACATTCTGGTGCTCGACTCCCGCACGCGCGGCGGCCGCGGGGATCACCCTTGAGTCCACGCCCAGCAGGCGTTCGACCACCGCGTCGCAGCCGGTCTCCTCAGCAACCTCCCGGATCACCGCGTCGAACGGATCCTCCGCGTGCTCGACCCTGCCGCCCGGAAGAGTCCAGTTGGTCTCACCCTTCGGTGGTACGTGACGGGCGAGCAGCACCCGCCCGTCCTCAATGCACACGGCGTATGCCGCCAGCCGGAAACTCATCCCCGTACCTTCCCACCGGACCCCACGCCAACGTCCAAGATCCGCGCATCGCAAGGGTTGTCCTGCAGATTATGAGACCGGTTCATGGTCCACTGAGCCGGCTGTCCTGCCGCCAGCCCGCTTCCGAGAAAGCCTCAACCAGCAGCCTCGGTCGTACGGGCGCTCCGATCGAGAACCATCCCTTAGCTGGTTTGGCGGCCCTCTCCAGCAGGTTGCCGCTGGAGAAGGCCGGCGTCCCTGTGCCGAGGTCTTCCAACACAGGTACAGCTATGGCACGTCGATCGAACCCAGAGCGTGTGACAGAGAGTCGGTCATCCCGGGTGGTCTACCGCCAAGCCGATGGGCAGCTGGTGGAAACGGATCTGGACCGGGTAGTTGTCGGCGAGTTGGTGGCCGAGCTGCCGTCCCCCCCCCCCCGCCGTCAAAGAAGTGGCTCAGTGAAGAGTTCACGCAGCCAGCCGGCGCTTTCTGCATCACCTGCGGCGCTCACGCTGTCAGATGTCCCAGGGAAGAGACGGCCCCAGGAGCAGGCTCGGCCGATCGCTCCGAGCCGCCACGCCAGGCTGACAGCGCGTCGCAGTTCGGCAGCTGTGCGGCCGGCTCCTGTCCACGGCTCCAAGTAGGCGTCGCGCAGTCGCGGCAGCACCTCGGGCCCATACCGCTCGCGGGCCGCGCGGGCAGGGACCAGCAGGCTGCAGAAGGGGTGGGAGACGGCCGCGTCGCCCCAGTCGAAGAAAGTGAAACGGCCCGGCTCTGGGGCGAAGAGCTGCCCGTCATGCAGATCGGAATGATCGAGCGAATCGGCAATACCCGCGCCCGCGAGCTCCGCGCACCAGTCCACGAGGCGGGGACGCAGCTCGCGCAACGCCTTGAGGTCGGTGAGGCCCAGCGTGGTGTTCTCATCGACGGTCTTGTCGAAGATCTCTGGGAGAACAGCCAAACGGGCGTTGGGAACACCGAGTGATTCGATCTTTTCGGTATACGGACGCAGTACCCACTGCATGCCGGCGTACTGGCGCAGCGGCTCCTCCCAGGCCCGTGGGCAGGCGGAGCCACGGTTGAGTACGTCTCTGAAGAGCGATCCGCCGTCCGGGAGCAGCGACCATCCACGGTCGGCATCGACGGCAAGTGGCTTCAATACGTGCTCCGGGACCCAGCGGGCCAACGCCTCGGTCAACCCCGCCTCGAAGGCGCTGGCCGGCGGGTTGGCCTTGAACCACACGGCGTCGTGTTCTTCAACAGGCATCCGCACCAACACGGACCACGGCCGCACCCGCACCTTCCGCTTTCCTGCTTCGCGCAGCCCACGAGCAGCGAGCTCACGCTCCGCCCACCCGAGGGCGGCATTACGCCAATCGTCTTGTTCCCAGGGCGTCACCGCCTCCTGGTACTGCCCCCGGTCCACCACCGACGCATCACGTTGCATCGCTCCATCCGATCACCGTGTCGGCCAAGCCTCCATCTGTTTTCACCCAGGCTGGCCACAGGGCACCCGGTGATGGCAGCAAGGTCGTCCCGCCCACCGAGACGAAAAGGTCCACGGCTTCCAGAACCCCGCATCTCCTCTCCGTCGCCTCCGACGGCCGCCGGACAACAACAGTCCACCAAGTCCAGCACTACTCCCCGAAGAGAATGACAAAACAGCCGGATACAGATCCCGCGACAAATCCATTGGACAGCCACCCGGAATCGCAGGTCAGCCGACTACCTGGTGAAGAGACCTGGGAGGCAGTCCCAAGTGTCTCCCTGCTCTCGCTGCGGGGTGGTGGTCCTCGGCGGCGTGAAGGAGGACGCCCAGTTGTGCGCAGTAGCCGCGCGCTCGTTCGGCCGCGTGGAAGGATGAGCCCATGTGGTTGCGACTGCCGTTCGGGGACGAGTTGCGGGCCGAGCTGGGATCGCCCAGGCGCTCTCGCAGACTGGGCAGCAGCCCTCGCTCGCGCGTGTGGCGCGTCGAGTTGCCAGAGGCGACGGTGGTGGTGAAGCAGATCGTCGACGGTCCTGATGCCGACGAGCGATACGCCCGCGAGGTGGCCGCCTTGCGGCTCGCCGCCCGAGCTGAAATTCCCGTGGTGCCCGCGTTGCTGGCCACCGATCCCGGCGAGCGGGTCTTGGTGCTGGAGCATCTGGATCACCGACGCCCGGCCAGCGACTGGATCGTCGACTATGCAGCCGCGTTGGCACGGCTGCATGCCACCGCCCGTCCGGAGGACGTTGGCGCACTTCCCCGGTGGCAGGGCCCGAACCAGTCCGATATCGAGTCTTTCCTGCGGCTGGCCAGGGCTCTGGAGGTTCCTGTCACGTTTGGCGTGTCCGGCGAACTCACTGACCTCGTGAACCGGCTGGACCAGGCAGCCGGGCATGCCCTTCTCCACGGGGATCCCTGTCCCGGTAATGATCTCCACACCGCCACGGGGATCAGGTTCATCGACTTTGAGCAGGCGTCACTGGGCAGCGGCTTGATGGAGCTGGCCTATCTGCGCATTGGTTTTCCGACCTGCTGGTGTGTCACTTCAGCGTCGGAGCCGTTGCTGGAACGGGCTGAGCACGCATACCGCAAGGAGTGGCGCACCGTGACCGGCTCCGAAGCCCAAGATGGGCTCGCTGACGCGTGCGCCGGCTGGCTGCTCCGCGGCGACGCGCTGGTTGAGCGGGCACGCCGCGAAAGCACTGATCACCTGGCCCGGATTCCGCATCGGGACTGGAAGTGGGGCACCGCGACCGCCCGGCAACGGCTCGTCCATCGGCTCGGGGTCGTTGGCCAGATGACGGCCGACCACACCTCTCTCAGCGGCGTGAGTAGCCTCAGCACCGCTATGCGCCAACGAATGCTCGCTCGCTGGCCCGCACTTAAGCCAGTGCCAACAAAGCGACCATAGACGTCGGCCAACGCCACAGAATCGTCATCGTCGACGAGTCACGGACATGCCGACCTATCTCGCACTCGGAAAGAGCGATTGGTCAGCTGACCATCTGCTGTTCTGCGCGGGCGCGTGTGGTGGCGAGTCGCTAGGAATCGGTGCCGGTCTCGATGATGTTTGGACCTACCAGGGCCTGGACCTGGAAGCGGACGAGCATCGGCCCGGCGTACGGCGGATGTGGCTGCGGCTGTACGAGCTGCGGGTCGAGCATGAGACACGTTGTGGGCAGCCGCCCGCCACGACCTGGTCGCGTACGAGGGTGGCGGTCGGGCCTCCCCATCGTTGTCCAACGGTCAACTGCCGGGCTGACGAGTGACTGTGGCCGACCACACACCGCGCGGCTGCGGAGTCGGCAGGGACCCGGGACGCTCGTCCACCTTCTTCGCCATACTGCTGAACCCAATGAATACGGCCGCCGCGCAGGCCGCCGCCACCAGGAGTCCGCGGCGCATGTAGGAGACCGAACGGAAAGCGGATTGTGCGACGGCGTGCCCCTCGGGCACCGGGATGCCATCCAGTTTGCGGCCGTCGGCGAGCCAGGCCTTGCGCCCTACCGGCCACAGATCATGCACCTCGCCACCGCATGCCGCCACGATCGCGCACACGGGCTCCCAGCGGGGGCACTCGCGTCCGGCCATCGCCCCGCTCAGCGCGCCCACACTGAAGTGCGTATGCCGAGCCAGCGACTGGAACGTGAGGTCCGCGGGCCCGGCCGTAATTCGCTTGCCCTGGCCACGGGTCAACGCTGCACTGTGGCCAGACACCACGAGTCGTGGTGCCGGTATTTCGAGGAGGCAGCGGCGGCAATGGAGATTCGTTCCACGACCGATGAGGACATTGACGTCTTCGTCGACACAGTCCATGCCGCGTTCGGGCGTTTCCCGGAAACCCCGATCGAGGGCGGCGGGCTCTGGTGGTCGGCGCTCGAAATGAACCGCTGCCTGCTCGCCCTGACGGCGGACGGGCGGCCCGTCGGCACCGCCGCCTCGCACTCCTTCGAGCTCACCCTGCCCGGTGAGACCCTCGTCCCGGCCGCCGGGGTGACCGCCGTCGGCGTCCTGCCCTCGCACCGGCGCCAGGGCGTGCTCAGCGCGATGATGCGGCATCAGCTCGCCGAGTTGCGGGCCCGCGGGGAGTTCCTCTCCGTGCTGCTGGCCTCCGAGGCCCCGATCTACGGCAGGTTCGGCTACGGACCGGCGACCTACACGGCGCGGCTGACGGTGCCGCGCCACGAGGCCGCCTTCGCCGTTCCCCGGGCGCGCGGAGTGGCCGACGCACCCGCGACCGGCTCGGACAACGACTCGGTCGAGGTGCTGCGTCGTGCCGAGTGCGGAGAGATTCTGGAAGAGGTCTACGACCGGTATCGCCGCGCCCAGCCCGGCGCACTGTCCCGGCCGCACCGCTGGTGGGCCTTGCGCGCGGGGCAGCCCCCGATCTCACCGGCGCCGCGCTACGTCGCCGTTCACCGTGACGCCGACGGCGTCCCGGACGGGTACGCCAGCTACTCGATCGGCGAATCCGAGACCTTGACGGTCGACGAGACCATCGCCACCGAAGACGCCGTCTTCACAGCCCTGGCCCGGTTCGTACTCGGACACGACCTGGTCTCTCAGGTCGTGTTCAAGCACGTCCCGTCCGAGCACCCGCTGCGCTGGCAGTTAGCGGACTTCCGCGCCGGCGAGGTGAGCGGCGACACCGACTGGCTCTGGGTGCGGCTGCTGGACGTCCCGCGTGCTCTGACCGCGCGCGGCTGGTTCATGGACGGCGAGCTCGTCCTCGACGTCGAGGACCCGTTCCTCGGCGAGCACGGCCGCTACCTGCTGACCGTCCGGGACAGCAAGGCCGACTGCGTCCCGACGGATCGGGAGCCCGACCTGTCCCTGGACGTGAGGGACCTGGGCTCGGTCTACCTCGGCGGCACCGCCCCGAGCACGCTCGTGCGTGCCGGACACATCCGGGCCCACCGCCCGGGCGCGGCCGCCCTCGCTGACGCCCTCTTCCGCGCCGAGCGCTCCCCGCACTGCCTGCACTGGTTCTGACCGCGCGCTCGCCGAACCTGCACAAGTCTCGCTAGCCGGGCTACGAGCTGGTCGCCCTCCAGGTGCGCGAGGTGCTCGACAATCGCGGCACGGTCCCGGACGACGTAGGCGCGCAGCGCATCGAGCGCCCGCCAAGCGGCCTCGTTCATGCGCGGGTCGGTGAGGTCCTGGAGGTCCTTCATCGTCTCTCCGTGGTGGTGCGTGCTGCGGTGTCCGCCTGGGTTCGGGGGTGGGGCACGCTGGCGACCGGCCCCAGGTCGAGGCGCTTGTCCATGTCCAGGTGGAAGGTGCCGTACGGTTGAAGTTCGACCAGAACAACGCGGTCAGGCCGCGCCGGTCCTCGTCGCTGAGCTTCCTCACCCACTCCGGCTCGGCCAGGATCTGCTGCGACAGCAGCGTGTTGACGTGCACGAGGGCCGAACCTGCTCAGCTGCCTGCGGAGTCGTGTAGTTCGTCGCCCTTGGCCGCCAGCGCCGACACTGCGATGCGGCGATGCCGCGCCTCTCCTTGAGCTGAGCGAGCTCGGTGTGGGTTCGGGCGAGCTTCGTGGTGAGCCGCTGGTTGCACTCCCGGAGCCGGGCGATCGGGACTTCACGCGGTCGGGCTGGTGCCCCGGGGGCCCAGGCGACGTCCCGCCGCCCCCGCCGGGCGGGATCGTCCCTTCGCGCAGGCCGCCCAGCTGGATGCCGCCTGCCGGGCGGCCGACGACCTCTCCGACGCCGCGGCCGAGGCGTTCGTCAGGCATCCGGAAGCCGAAGTCCTGGGCAGCTTCCCCGGGATGGGCCGCTCACCGTCGCACGCGTCCTGGCCGAGATCGGTGACGACCGCACCCGCTTCGCCGACGCCCGTGCCCTGAGGGCGTATGCCGGCTCGGCGCCGGTCACCATCGCCAGCGGCAAGAGCCACCTCGTGCGCCACCGCCGGCCGTGATTTTCCCCCGGTCGGGTGAACGTGGGGACAGTGGGGGGAGAAGTGGACCCCAGGATTCGTCAGGGGGGCGAGGGACGCACCGCGTCCGTGTCCGATAGATGGAGAGCCACTTACATGACGCCGTCCTTGGAGTGGACCGGATACCTCCCGGCCGCCGTGAGCGCGGTACACGCGCTGGGCGCCCTGGTGCGCCTGCGCCGGGAGCGCAGCCCTGCCGGAGGGAAGACCCGTCGGTCCCGCGCAACAGAGGGCCCGCCGGACTACGACGGTTGTTGCCGGTGTGTCGCCAGCGTTCCCGCCGTGCGGGTAGACGTCGCCGCGGAGGTCCCGGTAACGGTGCGCGTCGCGGTCGCTGTCGGCCGCGCCGTGGACGACGCGACGGAAGGTGGGGAGCCGGGCCCGTGGTAGGCGACGGCCTGTCCGGAGAGGCGGTGGCGGTGGGTGGGGGCGTGGCCCAGCGGCTGCTGGAGTGCTACCCGGCTTTCGTGGAGACGGAGCCGTACTGGCTTCAGCAAGCGCTTCCGGGGCTGTCGCTGGCCTCGTGCCAGGACATCGCGCAGGAGGCCTATCTGCGGGTGGGTTTGAAGGTGGCCGCTGGACGTCTGGCGCCGGAGACGAAGGTGATGGCGTATCTGCGGCGGACGGCGCGAAATCTGGCCGTTGACTGGTGTCGCGAGCAGCAGCGACGGGGCGGGCGGCCCGTGGTGATGGGTAGCGACGCGCTGGATGCCGTGCCGGAGCCGCGGGCGTTGGCGGATGAGGACCGGGTGGTGCTGCAGGAGCTGGTGATCCCGGCGATCGAGGAGATGCCGGAAAGCCGACGGCGGCAGGTGGTGGACCTGCAGAGCCGGGGGCTGAGTGATGTGGAGATCGCGGCCGCGCTCGGCATACCCGCGCATCGCCTCCACAACCTGCGGAACAAGGCGGTTGCACATCTAAGGCGCAATCTCTCTGGGCATATTCGGGATGGGCATCGAAAGAAGCAGCAGCACGGAAAGAAGGACAGGTGACGGATGTGAGCAGGTACGACGACCACCGCGGCGGGACGGGGTGCCCGGAGCCGGTGGTCCCGGCCGGGCTCGCGGAACTGCTGGCCCAGCTCGCCGGCCCGCCCGACTTCTGGGACCGGCCCGGCGGAGACCTCGGCCCCCTGACCGCCGTGTATGCGCTGACCCTTGAGGAGCGGGCGCACGCCAACTCGCTGTACCGGCTGGGTTCGAAGGCCTTGGACCGTGGCGAGCTGCTGCCGGCCGCGGACTGGCTGGGCACGGCTGCCGAGGCCGGCCATCCAGGGGCGCTGTTCCGGTTGGCCGCCCTCACCGCGCGTGCGGGGGGCGAGCAGCGTGAGAGCGTGCGGTTCCTCGTCGCAGAGGCCGCCCGGCACGGGCACGGCGACGCCCGTGCGCTGCTGGACGCGACGGCGGGCCACAAGTTGGCCGGCCACCATGCATGCCCGGTGGTCGAGGATCCGCAGTTCATCGACGAAGTCCGCGAGGGTCTGGGCCTGCCTCTGGTACCGCGGCCATCAGCGGGCATCGACCGGGCCGGCGCCTTCGAACCAGCCCAATACACCGGTCCCGGCGGACAAGAGGCGGCGACCCCTCCCCCACTTGTCCCCGTACCGGCCCCCGGCCTGGGCCAGGTTCGCGGCCCCGGGCCGCTGCAGCGGGAGATGCCCGGACCGGAAACCGGCTCCCCCGCGGTCGACCGGCCCCAGCTCACCGCGCGGTCCCGTGGCACCGCTGCCGGTGAGGGTCTGTTGTTGCCGCTTCCCCCTGGGCAGCCAGGTTTCACGCCCAGCACCCCGGCCGACGGGAGGGGCGGGCACGAGCCCTGGTGGTCTGTCCATGCGCTGCGGCCAGCGGTGCTGACCGACATGGCTCGCAACACTCTCGCGCACGCTGACACTCCTCAGCAGTGGAAGGCCGCAGCCCGAGCCCTGGACATCCTCTATCTCGTCGACGCGGCGGATGGGATCACCACCCGTGCCCTGGCCCGCCGAAGCGGGTTTCCGCTCGCAGTGGTGGCCTGGCTGCTGCACTGGCTGCGCGGCCAGCACCTGATCTCCACCGTCGCCGGCGCCCACTTCCCCGGCCCGCTCATGAAAATGACCCGCCACCCTGAACAGCGCGCCCAGTTGCTCCAGCAGACCCTCACCGGCCTGCGCGACCACATCGGCGCCGCCGTCTACGTCAGCAACTACACCCACGGAGACGTCAAGGTCCTCCAGTCCGCGTATGGACCCCAGGCGCCTGCGGTCAAGGAATGGGTCGACTTCCGCGACGCAGCACACGCCAGCGCCGTCGGCAAGAGCCTGCTGGCCCAACTCGACTTCGACGGCCGTATGAACCACCTCGCCCGTTACCGGCCGATCAAACTCACCGACCGCACCATCACCAACCCTCGCGCACTCTTCGAAGCCCTCGACGGACACGGTCCTCAAGCCGCCCAGTTCGATCTGCTGGAGTACTCCCACCTCGAAGTCTGTGCGGCCTTTCCGCTCGGCATTCCCGGACGGGCCACCTGCGTGGCTCTGTCCCTGCCCGCCGGACAGCGTCACCGGCTGCTGCCCGCCGCCCGCGCCCTGAGCGAACGCTCCGCAGGGCTGCTCCTGGCTCTCCTGCTGACAGATGAAACTGCCGCCGGACGCCGGCCACAACCAGCAGCCGCGGAAGGAGCCGACCAAACCACCATCGCCGAAACAGCCCGCGCCCTGCCCCAGATACACGCAAGCCCACGCTGAGCAGATCCTCCCGCCCGGCACTCACCCAGGGCGGGAGGAGAAGGACCGCCGCACTCCGCTCGTGGTCGCCAACGGGGGCAACGGGTCGCTCGACCCCTGGTGGTCGTTCCACCGATGTGGCGTCACAGAGTTGCCTTCTCCACAGGTCGGGACATCGCGAAGCGTCCGGGCTCCTTCTCTGCAGTGCACTCGACGGGACTGCGGTGTGGATCACTGGGTCTCCTCGGAACGACGTGGCGTGGCTTCCTTCACCCTCCGCGACAGCGTTGACGGCGCTGTAGCAGAAAATTCGGTGGTGGCTCGGGAGCGCAGGTTGCGATCATGGGTCGGCCAGTCTGCGACGTGTGAGGAAACCGAGGAAACCGATCGTGATGCCAGCTGTCCCTGCCGATCCGACCGTGGTGCACCCGATGCCTGAGCAGCCTCGGGTGGTGCTGCTCAAGCCACTGGTCACGTCACCGCTGATCGAGGTGGGAGAGTTCTCCTATTACGACGATCCGGATGACCCGACCGCGTTCGAGACCCGCAACGTGCTATACCACTACGGGCCGGAGAAGCTGGTCATCGGGAAGTTCTGCGCGCTGGGCGAGGGCGTACGGTTCATCATGAACGGCGCCAACCACCGCATGGACGGACCCTCGACGTTCCCCTTCCCGATCATGGGCGGCTCGTGGGCCGAGCACTTCGACCTGATCACCGGCCTGTCCGGCCGCGGTGACACTGTGATCGGGAACGACGTCTGGTTCGGATACCGGGCCATGGTGATGCCCGGCGTCCGCATCGGACACGGTGCGATCGTCGCCTCCGGCTCCGTTGTCGTCGACGACGTTCCCGACTACGGCATCGTCGGCGGCAACCCGGCCAAACTCATCCGCAGTCGCTTCGACGACGAGGACATCGCCCGCCTCCTGGCCGTCGCCTGGTGGGACTGGCC
>NZ_JBFAIP010000111.1:0-18631 GCF_040654775.1 Streptomyces sp. NPDC050636 | reverse complement strand
TCACGGCGAGTTGACCACGAACTTCATCGGAGACGCCCATACCAGACCAACGAGCCGAATCACGTGAAGCAACACGTTGATTCTCTGCGAGCCCTAAGGGCTCGTGCACGGTAAGCGGTGAGGTATCAGCGAGGTAGCCCTCGGTGAGGTCGGGGCGGGCACCGCCGGCCCCCTTCGAAGCCAGCGCCTGGCGCCCACCCGTGGCCAGGTCCCGGCGCCACCGATTGACCAACATCCGCGTCACACGAAACCGGCGGGCCACCTCCACGTCGCTGGCTCCCGCCTCGACCAACTCGACAACAACCAAACACACTTGCTATCTCCTAGCCGTCAGTCCAACACCATCGGGATACCGCATACCCCCGGCATAGCGCACCAGCCATCAACCGTCACCAAGGCCAGAACCCCCACCATTAGGGATCTCTAGCTGGCACCGCCCACGCCAGGTTGGCCGACCGACTTAGCCACTTTGGCTGAGGTTCTCAAGCGCAGTGCCGAACAGGTCCGTGAGCTGCCTGGCGAAGTCGATCAGCGCCCGGTGCAGCGCCCCGTCGCCTGCCCCGGTTGACTTCCTCTCCTCGACAACGCGCTGGAATGATTCAGAAGAGCGTCTTGCGTGGCCTCGCGAACGCTCCGTTGGACGGGAAAGGTGATGATAATGGGCAGGGACCCGCTGAATCTCGACGCGCCCGGTGAGTGGGCTGGGCTGTGGTGGCTGCCGGAAGCACCTGAGTACCAAGTGCCGGGCGTACTCCGCTACGAGCCCGAGGGCGGCTTGGCGCTCTCTTTGATCGGCACGTTCGAGGACCGAGTCATGACGACGCATGCTCCAGGCGTGGTGATGATCCATGAGGGCCGTCGGGCGTGGGGAGTGATTCATGGTGCCGCGGACCAGCGCGAGATCAGCCTCTTCGGCTGTTTTCCTAACGGTGGCAAGCGGACCTTCGGTGCGCGCGTAAAGACCCCTGACAAGCAGACCGTCGTAGCAACGACGGGTCTCATCGGGGCGCACGTCAGTGGTGAGGAGGAGGCGGGGTTCTCCACGATGGAGGTGTCCGTGGAGAACCTCGGGCATTGGGCGGCATCGTCAGTTCTCGAGGGGTCCCTGGGTGCGCCCGACGGGCGCCTTGATGGGAGCGGCGCCATCTCCGTGAAGCCCGTGGAAGTGCAGTCGGTCGAAGTCGATGGCACTGACTTCGTGCTCGCGCACCGCCACACGCTGCCGTTCTTCGACCAGCTCCGAGGCGGAACCGTTGGCCGTATGCGTGATACCGCATACGTGCAGATCACCCCGCGCGATGCATCCTCATTGAGTGATGCAATTGGCTATGCCCGGTTGATACAAGACCTGATCTCCCTTGCCACCCACCGTGCTGCCGGCATGATCTGGCTACGTCTGAAACTGGCCCCGGAGAACTCCGTGTCGACTTCCCACGGTCTGCGGGTGGAGCGGAATGTCGACGTGCTGTTTTCGCCCTTTGTGATCGGGAAGCACGATGCGAAGGCGGCCGCTCATCATCGTATGTTCTTCACGTGTGAGGCTCTCCCCTTCGAGGAGATCATCCCTCGCTGGTGCGATGTGCACGCGCGACTGCAGTCCGCGACGAACATGGTTCTGGGGCTTCGGTACTCACCGGCACGGTACGTTGAGAACAATCTTCTGATGGCGGTGGGAGCGGCTGAGGTCCTGCACCGTGGCTTCGACATCGACGAACCCCCGATCCCGTCGGAGGATTTCAAAGCGATGCGCGAGGCGATGCTGGCTCAGGTCCCCGAAGAGTATAGGAAGCGGATCCGGGGCTCCCTCCGCAATGACCCGACACTTCGGGACCGGTTGTACGCACTCGCGGCCCGACCCGACCAGGAAGCCCTGTCCACACTCGTACCTGACGTGGACCGTTGGGCCAGGCGCACGACTCGAGCACGAAACGACCTGGCCCATGAAGGGCGTACCCCCAACCACAAGCTCGAGGAGCTGGTGGCCATTGTGGACGTGACCACTGCGGTGGTTCTTCTGAATCTGCTGAACGAACTTGGGCTGCCAGCCGAACGTCAACGAGAAATCGTGCGTGTCCACCCGCAGTTGCGCGCTACGGCCAGGAGCGCGCAGGACTGGCTAAGCACGTCCGAAGCGAACTCCTAAGCCGCACCACCCAGGCGGGTCTTCCGTAGATCCTGGATCAGCACCCACCGTAAAACGTAAGTCGCCAAAGCCGTCCTCACCCTGGAAGGACAACGCTGAAAACGGATACTCAACTTTCCCGTCTGGCGGGGGAGCGCTTGCGCCGACGGCGGCAAGGCACAGACACGGGAACCTCGGGAAGAAGCGCCGTAGCTCGTGAAGTCCTGTGCGTTCTCAGGCCCACGGGACGAGCTCGGTCTGGCCGACCCACCTGTTCGTCCTGGAGAGGTCCTGGTAGGAGCCTCGGTAGCCGATCGAACGGAGCACCAGCAACACTAGGTAATGACGGGTGAGAAGCCAGATCTCGGTGACCAGCCCTTTGACCGAGTAGACGGGCTCCTGCGTCTCCTTGGGATGCACAAGACGGTTACGGACTCGCGTGACGATGTCGGCGCCATCTGCCGACCGGTCTCCGTCCACTTGCTGTCGGGCCGCAAAGGCAGCGGCCGCAGGAAGACGGTCTTCATACACCCCCAGATCTGCCCCTGCGTCCGTCAGGACCGTACGCAGCTTTCTATGCGCTGGCCAGGCGCGTGACGTGAACTCGGCTTCCGTGAGCCGACCCGTGAGCACGAACTCCTGCCACATCACATGTTCCATTCCGGCAGCTCCGCTCATGATCCGCTGTTCGACGAACCCTCGGTCGTCAATGGCCGTAATCGCGTACTGCATCTGCAGGCGAAGCGCCTGTCCTTTGCAGGGATCATGGAAGGCAGGCAGGAGGCAAGCCAGCAGATCCACCAAGGACGCCTGGTCCTCGGGATACCACCAGCCGGAGCTGATGCGGCGTGCCGGGTCGCAGAGCATCGGGCCCCACTGGCCCCACACCGTCTGCTCCTCGTTGTTCTGGCCGACGGGCAGGGCGGGGGCGACCCACCGGCCGAGCGCGAAGGACAGCCCGACGTGCAGGGCACCGAGAACCGGGGTGACCTCGGCGGCCGTGAACGTGGTTCCGTTCAGCCGGCGGATCTCCATCGCGTGCGTCATGACGTAGACATCGGCCTGACGCACGCCAGAGAAGACGGCCTTGTGGTCGGGGCGGACGTCCAGCGTGATCTTCCATCCGTCCACCTCGTACACACTGCGTCCGGCGGCCACCAGTAGCGGCGTTCCATCGACGGCACGGGCTTCCAGGTGGGCAGTTCCGTGCCAGCGAGGCAGGTTGAACCAGTGGGCGACGACCCGGTCGAGCGCAGCGTCGGGATCTCCGTAGGAAGTGCCGTTGGACCAGCCACTCACAGCATCCGTGCCGGATACCGGCAGTTCGAAGCCGAGGTCGAGCAGGCTCAGTTCGGTCCTGTCCGTGGAGGTGGGATCATAGTCCTCGGTATGCAGCCTCCACGAGATCCCCGGCTTCGGAGAGCAGTCGTACTGGACAACCCCGGGTACCGCAGTCCCGGCCGGTCCGGCAACCTGCCCGTTGTAGAGGGTGATCGACTCCCCTGGAGCATTGAAGGGGTACACCGGTGACAGGGGAGTCTCGGCATTGCGCCAAGATGATGAGGCAGACATGCGCCGCACCCTAGACGCTCTCACCGACACTGACGGGCCTTGACCCCACCGGGGACCCTCCGGACATGCTTGACCTGAACGGCACGGGCCTTCGTGTCCGAGCTACTTCTACGACAGCGCCTCTGGCGGCCGCGTCGGACAGTCCTCCTCGGAGATTGTCACGCTTGCGTCCCGCACGACCAGTCCCCAACTGCCAAAGGCGCGGGAGACACCCCCACTCAAGGTCGGTCCACTATCTGAGGCTTCTCTTGAGCGTAGTGACGATAGTTCCTGATGTCCGGTGCCCGACTGCGGTGCGGCCTGCCGTCTGGCTGAACTCTCTCCAGATTCGCTGGTGTTCGGATGTGACGGTCTGACGTTCGCCGAGCATCCTCTGGATCAAGCAGTGGCCGCTCCGTTGGAGTCGCTGCTCGATCCACTCCCGCAAAGGCAAGAAGGCTTTGGGCCGTGCCGGTTGGGCGGTCCCACGACAGGTACTGCGCCTGGAGCTGTCCGTCGGCGTCGTACCAGTGTGGGCGGTCAGGTCCCCGTTGAAGACCGCTGTCCCTGAGGAGCGAATCACAGAGCAGCGTCACGGATACGGATGCTTCGAGGGAGCAGTCGGCACTCTGTGCACTCCAGTTGTAGATCTGTGTGGTCGGAACAGCGGTGACGGGTTGTCCGGCAGGGCCCGCGGCGCGGGCCATGTGGACCTGTGGCTGTGCTTCGAGCGTGCGCTCCAACCAGTTGTCAGCACTTTCGACCGAGCCCTCCGCCCGCTGCTCTGCGACGTCGACGAGTGACTCAGACCGACTCTCTCCGGATCAACGCGTCGGCGGGTAGACCCGGAAGTTCCAGGGCCATCGGCGCCGCGTGGGTCGCGACACCAGGGCCCCCTCCCGCGGAGGCGGGGCGGTCTCGACGTACAACGGGCTCGCCACCATCAGTCGGTGCTCCCCGTCCACGGCTTCGAAATTGCACAGCACTCGAGCGTGGCCGTGTACGTGAACGGGTCCCTGCCGCCAAGAGACCATCATGTCGTGGGCCGCTTTGGCCGCGTACTCCTGCATCCCACGAGGAGTGCGCACGAGGGATTCGGGCAAAGTCGTCTCACCTCGCTCCTCCATGGCCACCAGCTCGGCAGCCATGTCATGAAGCCAGTCCGACCCGGATCCCATCCGGGTACGGGGCTGGTCGTCCTCTCCGATGACGTGCCGCGCGGAACCGCACAGCAGCACCTCGATGCCCGAGCATTTGGATACTCCTGTGAACTGCGAGCACAGCAAGGGGTTCTCGTGCGAGGTGAAGGTGTACACACCCTTGTCGTGCAGGCCCCAATCCCGGACACGGGGCCCTCGGTCGGAGACGAAGTCGGTCGGCGGGTAGGCGAGTAGTTGGGCGGCCAGCGGCTGGTTGTCGTTGCGGAAGGTCAGGGCAATCACGGCGGCGGCGTTTGCACCGGCGCTGTCG
Source organism: Streptomyces sp. NPDC050636 (assembly GCF_040654775.1). NCBI lineage: Bacteria > Bacillati > Actinomycetota > Actinomycetes > Kitasatosporales > Streptomycetaceae > Streptomyces > Streptomyces sp. NPDC050636. The sequence goes on along the minus strand of NZ_JBFAIP010000111.1, from coordinate 13,488 downwards.
CCGGCGACGGCCAGCCGGTCGCGCCGTCCTCCGTACTCCTCGATGTGGTCGGCGACCCATCGGGTAGCGGCCAAGCAGTCGTCGAGAGGGGCGGGGTAGGGATTCTCCGGCACCCTGCGGTAGTGGACCGAGACAACGACGGCGTTCACGTCACGACACAGCCGCCTGGTGACGTCGTCGTGGGTGTCCAGGTCACCGACCAGCCAGCCGCCGCCGTGGAAGAAGACCACCGTGGGCACGGACTGCTGCCCGGCGGCGGGCCGGTAGACGCGCACCGGGATGTCCCCGGCGGGGCCGGGAACCGACGTGTCCTGAACGGAACCGACCTCGATGGGCTCAGGCAGAGGCGTCTGCGCTGCCATCTGCCGGTTCGCCTCTCGCAGGACCTCGGGGTCCACGCCTTCGAAATGCAGGGGTGGCTGTGCATTGAGGCCCTCCAGGAGAGCGGCTATGGGCGGGTCGAGTGGCATGGGCATGGGGTGCATGGGCATGGGTGGATCTCTTCTCGATGGGGGCGGGTGACTGTCGACGGACTGGCCATCGCGTCATCAAGTGCTAGATGGCGGGCTCTGCGTAGGCGGCCGTTACCACGGTGTCGGCCGGCTCGCGGTACGGCGGCACGAGGCGAAGGTCTCGTGGAGCTCCACGATGGCGGCGGCGTCACCGCTCACGCTGCCCACCGGGTTGTCGACATCGGTCATGGCATCTCCCGCATCGCCGGGACACCGTTGTAGAGGGCGTCGAGGATGGCGGCGTACTTCCGGTAGACGGCCTGCCGCTTGACCTTCAGCGTGGGGGTGAGCTCGCCGGTCTCCTGGGAGAAGTCACGGGCGAGGATCGCGAACCTCTTGATCTGGGTGACGCGCGCGTACCGGCTGTTCACCTCGTCGAGCACCTGCTGGATGCGTGCGCGGACGTGTGGGTGCGTGGCGAGCGACTCGATGTCGGTGGGGAGTCCGTGTGCCTGGGCCCAGGGGTGGATCCGTTCGGCGTCGAGGGTGATGAGCGCGACGGGGTAGGGCCGCCGGTCGCCGTACATCACCGCCTGGGAGATGAACGGCGACTGGCGCAGGTCGTTCTCCAGGTTCGCCGGGGTGAGGTTCTTGCCGCCGGCGGTGATGATGATGTCCTTCTTGCGGCCGGTGATGGTGAGGTACCCGTCGTCGTCGACCGCGCCGAGGTCGCCGGTGCGCAGCCACCCGTCGGCGAGGATCTCCGCGGTGGCCTGCGGGTTGTTCCAGTAGCCGGTGAAGATGTGCGGGCCGCGCAGGAGGATCTCGTCGTCCTCGGCGAGGCGGACGTCGCAGTCGGGCACCGGCATTCCGATGGTGCCGATCCTGGTGGCGTCCAGGGTGTTGAGAGTGCCGAGCGACGCGGACTCGCTGAGGCCGTAACCCTCGCATACGGGTATGCCCGCGGCGTGGAAGAACTCAAGGATCTCCGGTGCGATCGGCGCGGCACCCGAGATCGCCCTGCGCAGCCGGCCGCCGAACAGCGCCCGGACCCCTGCGAACAGCTGCGCGTCGGCCTGCTCGAAGCGCTGGTGCAGCTCGTCGGGCACCGGCTGGCCAGCGGCTTCCATTCGGCGTACCGCCAGCCCGGTCTGCACCCCGCCGGCGAGCTCGTCGGCCGGTACCTGTTCGGCGAACTGGGCGTAGATCTTCTCGTAGATGCGGGGGACGGACGGCAGGAACGTCGGGGCGACTTCGCCGCAGTCGGGCACGATCACGGAGGCGCCGCCGCTGCAGTAGGCCACCATGCCGCCGACGCCGGTCATACCCAGCTGGATGACCTGGGCGAAGACATGCGCCAGGGGCAGGAACAGGTACGCGACGTCGTCGGCGCCCACCACCCGCAGCTGCTCGGTGACGCGGCAGCAGGCCATCATGTTGCGGTGGGTGAGCACGCAGCCCTTGGGCCGGCCGGTCGTCCCGGAGGTGTAGATGATGATCGCCGGGGCGTCGGGCCGCACAGCCTCGGTGCGTCGGCGTAGCTTGGCCGCGCCGAAGGTTCGGCCCCACCGGCGGAGCTGGCCGAGCGTCAGCGTTGCCGCGTCGGCCGGGTCGATGACCAGGGTGTGCCGCAGATCGGGAAGCCGGTCGCGGATCTGCTCGACTTTCGCCAGCTGTCCGGCGTTCTCGCAGATGATCGCAGTGGCGCCGGAGTTCCCGGCCACCCAGGCGCATTCGTCGGGAGAGCTTGAGGGGTAGATCGGCACCACCACGGCGCCCGCCGCCGCGATCCCGAACTGCGCCTGGGTGAACTCCGGTCGGGTGTCGGCGAGTACGCAGACGCGGTCGCCGGGCCGTACGCCGAGACCGATGAGACCAAGGCCGATCTGGCGGGCGGCCGCACCCAGTTCGGTGTAGCTGAGGTCCTGCCATCTGCCGTCGCGCTTGAACCGCTGCGCGGGCGTGTCGCCGAAGCGTTCGGCGCTGACGAAGGCGAGTTCGGCGACGGTCTCCGGAAGCTTCAACTGTTCGGTGTGCATGCTGCTCATCCCTCCGGTCCTCGGGTCAGCGCTGGATCGCCTTGGTTTCGAGGAACTCCTCAAGGCCGTACCTGCCGAGTTCGCGGCCGTTGCCGGACCGCTTGTAGCCGCCGAACGGGGCGATCGGGTTGAACGCGGCACCGTTGATGTCGACCTGGCCGGTGCGCAGGCGGCGGGCCAGCCGCCCCGCCCGCTCCGGGTCGGCGGACCACACCCCGCCCGACAGGCCGTACACCGAGTCGTTCGCGATCCGGACCACCTCGTCCTCGTCGTCGTACGGCATGATCGCCAGTACCGGGCCGAAGATCTCCTCCTGGGCGATGGCCATGTCGGGCGTGACCTCGGAGAACACGGTGGGGTGGACGAAGTACCCGTGCTGGAAGGGGAGGGGGTCAAGGCCGCCGGCCACCAGTTTCGCGCCCTCGGCGATGCCGGTCTCGATGTAGCCGCGCACCCGCTCCAGTTGGGCCTGCGAGACGACCGGGCCGAGGGTGGTGTGCTCGTCGAAGGGGTCTCCGACGGTGTACGCCTCGGCGGCGGCCGCCGCGATCCGCTCCGCCTCGGCGAGCCTGGGCCGGGGGACGAGCATTCGCGTCAGCGCGATGCAGGTCTGACCGGAGTTGACGAAACACTTGCCCACGCCGTGGACCACCGCGGTCTGCAGGTCGGCGTCGTCGAGGATGATGTTCGCCGACTTTCCGCCGAGTTCGAGGGAGACCCGCTTGATCGTCCGCGCGGCGACCTCGCTGACCCGTCGCCCGGCGGCGGTGGAGCCGGTGAACGACACCATGTCCACCCCGGGGTGCGCGGCGATCGCCTCGCCGACGACCGGACCGGTCCCGGTGACCAGGTTGAACACCCCGGCGGGGAGGCCGACTTGCTCGGTGATCTCGGCGAGGAGGTAGGCGGTGAGCGGTGCGACCTCGCTCGGCTTGAGCACCACCGTGCAGCCGGCGGCGAGCGCGGGCGCGACCTTCCCCGCGATCTGGTGCAGCGGATAGTTCCACGGTGTGATCGCGCCGACCACGCCGGCCGGCTCGCGGACAACCAGCGAGTTGCCGATCTCCTCCTCGAACTCGTAGGCGCGCAGCAGCCCCGGCATCGAACCGAAGTCGATCGTGGGCAGGCCGGCCTGGATCATCCGGGACTGGGCCAGGGGCATGCCCACCTCGTGGGCGACCAGCGCGGCGATCTCGTCGGCGCGGGCGGCCAGGCCGTCGGCGAGCGCCTGGAGGTAGCGGGCCCGTTCCTCGACGGGGACGGTCGACCAGGACTCAAAGGCCCGCTGGGCCGCCGTGACCGCCCGGTTCACATCCGTTGCGGTGCCCTCGGGGATGCGGGCGATGACCTCCTCGGTGGTCGGGTCCACCACGTCGATCGAGCCGGAGCCGGTCGGTTCGACCCACTCGCCCGCGATGTAGTGCCTGTCCTTGACGGTTATTCCAGCCTTGGCGGGTGTCCCGGTCTTGGCGGGTGTCCCGGTCTCGGCGGGTGTTCCGGTCTCGGCGGGTGTCCCGGTCTCGGCGGGTGTTCCAGCGACGAGCGCCATCTCGATCTCCTCGATTGCTGCGTGCTGCGTGCTGTGTGCTGCGTGGGGACCGCTTCGCTCAGGGGCGGGCGGCCGGGCCGTCGGCGATCGCCTCGGCGGTGCGCCGGGCCAGGGCCATGATCGTGACCATCGGGTTGGTGCCGGCCGCGGTGGGGAAGGCGCTGCCGTCGCCGATCCACACGCCCGGTGTGTCGTGCAGTTCGCCGTACGGGCCCGCAACGCTGGTCCCGCGGTCGAGGCCCATCCGGCAGCTGCCGGTCTGGTGCGCGCTGAACAGCCGCACGCCGCCTGCCCCTAGCGGAAGCCGCCGCACCCGGTGCAGGTAACCGTCCAGGTCGTCGCCGGCCTGCCAGCGAGGCGCGCCCGCGCCGAGGGCGAAGATCTCGCGCGCCCCGGCGGCCTCGTGCAGCCGGGCCTGCACCTCGATCGCCTGGTACGAGTTGCGTACGTCGAGCTGGTCGGTCAGTGCGTACGACACCACCGGCCCGCCCGCCGGGTCCACGGTGACGCGGCCGTACCCCCGGTCACGGAGCAGCCCGATGAAGGTGGCGCCGTGGCGGACCTTGGTCATCAGCTGCTTGTGCTCGGCGGCGGTGGTGAACGGCAGCGCCGAGCCGATGAGCGCCGGCGCGTACTGCGCTCCCTCGATCAGGAACCCGTGGCCGGAGTCGACGTCGGCGAACTGGTCGCACAGCCCGGCGTGCGGCGCCCCCCACCACGCCTTCTGGTCCTCGCCGTAGATGCCGTACAGCGCGGTGGACGGGTGCAGCCGCAGGTAGTTCCCCACCGCCGGGCCGCCGATCCCGGAGCGGAGGAGCAGCGCGGGCGACTCCAGCGCCCCGCCCGCGACGACCACCTGCCGGGCGCGGACGGTGACCTTGGCCCGGCGGCCGGTCGCCGGGTCGGACCAGGTGGCCGCCACCCCGGCGGCGCTGCCCTGCTCGACCAGCACCCGGTCGGCGCGGCAGCGCACCAGCAGGTCCGCGCCGTGCTCGAACGCGTCCTGCAGGTAGGTCTTGAGCGTGCCCTGCTTCGAGCCGGACTGGTCACCGAAGCCGATGTACGCCGCGCTCACCGGGTCGTAGCGATCGGGGTCGGCATTGCGCAGCACCGTCTGGAAAGACCACCCGAGCCGCTCCGCGCCGGTCTGCATCCGCCGCTGCGGCCCGTTCAGGTCCGAGCACCGTTCGTTCGCGGAGATGCGTGCCAGCACCGCGTCCAGATGCTCGTCGAACCCGGGCTCGTCCAGCCCGTCCAGGCCGAGCTTCGCCCACTCCTCGCGCACCCATGAGTGGGTGCGCAGACAGTTCGTCCAGTTGACCGTCGTGCCACCGCCCAGGCAGGCCCCGGCCTGGATCGCCACATTGCCGTCGACGGTCGTCTGGGGCGCGCCCCGCCAGTACAGGTTCTGGTACGCGGACAGCTCCAGCTGATCGAAGTCGGCCTCGTCGAAATAGCCGCCCGCTTCGAGCACAACCACCTTCTGCCCCCGGCGGGCGAGCTCGCCGGCGATCACGCCGCCGCCCGCACCCGAGCCGACCACACACACATCCGCCTCGTACGAGACCTCGTCCCGGTCCGGTATCAGGGGCTGAATCGGCTTCGGCGCCGTAGGAGGGGCGCTGATCGGGCCGGGGTAGCCGAAGACCCGCCAGTTCGGGTTCTGCCCGGTCCCCGGGGCCGGGGCGCCGTAGGCGAGGAAGAGCGCCGCGCCGACCAGTCCGCTGATCCCGGCGGCGGCCTGCGAGCCGAGCATCGACACCGTACGCAGGATCTGCTCTCGGGAGTGCCGCGAAACCCGGGTGATCTCCTGCGAGGCCAGCCCGTCGAGCAGCTGGATCAAGCCGGCGCGCTGCTCGGTCGGCATCCTGCCGACGATCTGCTCCAGCGCGACGTCGACGCCCAGGTCGGAGGCCGTGCGCCCCCAGAAACCGTCGGGATCCTCGGCGCGCTCGATGCGCGGCACGACGGTGTCGCACACGGCCCGGAGGACGGCCCGCTGGGACTGGGTGAGTCCAGTTGTCATGTCCGTGCTCCTTCATCGAACCGATGGAACTGGCGGTCTGGTCTCAGCCGGCAGGAAATTCGCGCCGGATAACGGCCGCGGACCTGCTATGAAGCGTTACACGGAACATCTCATCGTGCAACACTTTCAAATACGTCTCTCTCGGGAGGTGACTGTACGATCGTCTCGGTGCACAGAACGGGGAGGTCGAGTGTGGTGGTGGTAGCGGAGACGCCGTTGACGCGGCATCTGGCGGCGGGCAAGGTGCCGCGCCGCAGCCCGATGGACGCCTTCGAGCTCGCGCGTCAGCGCTATCTGGCCGGTGAGCGCGTGGACATGCAGGACCTGGCCGTCGAGCTCGGCATCAGCCGGGCCACGCTGTTCCGCTGGGTCGGGAATCGGGACCAGTTGATCGCCGAGGTCATCTGGTCATTCACCGAGCCGGCTTTGGAACGGGCGGTAACCGCCGCGCCCGGGCAGGGAGGCGCGCGCATCGCCACAGCCGTCGAGAACTTCACCCGCGGCATCATCGAGGCCGACTACTTCCGCGCATACGTTTCGCGGGAACCCGAGGCGTGCCTCCGGCTGATGACCACAAGAGCCAGCGTCGTGCAACGGCGTATCGTCGCGAAGATCCAGGAGCTCTTGCAGGAAGAGGTGGACCGCGGCGCCCTCGCCCCTCCCATGGCCCTGCCGGACCTCGCCTACGTGATCACCCGCATCGGCGAGTCGTTCGTCTACGCGGACCTGATCACCGGGGACCAGCCCGACGCGACCAAACCGGCTGCTGCCGTCGCCGCGCTCCTGCGCTGAGTCGCCCGACCGAGCTCCTTGGAGCGCGAGTCGAGGCCCGCCGGCCCGGCTGCGCCACCCCCGTCTGGCGGCGGCCTGGCGGTCGGCCTCGGAGGAGACCAACGGGGGCTGGGTAGGCCGAGGTGGCCGGCCCGGTCGTCGGCCCGGTCGTCGCGGCCACCGAGATGTTCCTGGTGCTCTCGCAGCACCGAGCCGGAACCGCAATGACGATCTCCTCGCCGCCATCCCTGCCGTCCGGACCGGCGCCCTCGTCGGATACGTGCGGATGTCCATCAACGGACAGTCGCTCGACCGCCGGATTCCACACCGTCAGGGTGAGGTCACCGGGGCACCACCCACCAGGCTCCGAGACCCTGCCGGAATGACACGTAGCCCCCATGCCGGCGGTTCTGCGGGTACGGGCCTGACCAGGTGGAAGACCTCTCTGGCGGCATAGCGTTTGAGGCACCGGGTTCCGCCACGGTTTGCGCTGTGGCTTCCGCAGCTCGGGTGGACGAGGGCTTCTGCATCAACGCCGAGCCCAAGCACGTCGCCGGCCTCGGCGGCTTGCGCCTCGACCAGCATTTCCACTTCCGCCCAGCCCTCATGGTCCGGTGGGCTGGTCCGCGGCGCTGCCGTGGTCTTGGGCACCAGCGGCAGCGGTCCGGCGCGGCAGTTTCGCGGCAACGACGATCGTCACCAAGGTGAGAGCGGCGGCGACGCCGAAGGCCAGCTTCATCCCGCTCAGCTGTGCGGGCACGGCGGCGACGCCGTCGGCGACCAGGTGACCGGTGCGCGCGGTCATCACGGTCACCACAAGCGCGGTCCCGAACGCTGCGGCGACCTGCTGCAACGTCCCGAGCATCGAGCTGCCGTGCGAGTACAGGTGCGGGGGAAGCGCGCCCATGCCAAGCGTGAAGACGGGGGTGAACGTCGCCGCCAGGCTCACCATCAGCAGCGCGTGCAGTCCCAGCACTTGCCAGTACGGCATCGTCATCGAGACCTGGGTGAAACCGCCGAGGGCGAGCACCATGCCGATCGAGCCGGGCAGCACCAGCGGCCGACTGCCGAACCGGTCAAACACCTTGCCAACGGTCGGTCCAAGCAGTCCCATGGCCAGACCGCCCGGCATGAGCAGCAGGCCGGTCTCCAGCGGGCTGAGCCCGCGCATGTTCTGGAGGTACAGCGGCAGCAGGATCATCGACCCGAGCATCGCCAGGAACCCGATGGATATGAGGGCCAGGGAAAGGCCGTAGGCGCGGTGCCCGAGGGTGCGCAGGTCCATCAGAGGCACACCGGTGCGTTGCAGCTTGAGCTGGCGGATCACGAAAACCGCGATTGCCGCGACCCCGGTGATGACGATGCCGATACCGAGCCCGACCCTGCCGTCGGTCTCACCCAAGAGGCTCAGGCCGTACACCAGGCCGCCGAAGCCGAGCGCCGCCACGGACACGCTGAGCCAGTCGATGGAGCTCACCTGCGGCTCGCCGATGTTCTCCACCTTGCGCAGCCCGAACAGGGTCACCAGAGCCGCGATCGGCAGGACGACCACGAACAGCAGTCGCCAGGAGCCGACCTGCAGGATCAGCCCGGACACGGCAGGTCCGAGCGCAGGCGCCACCGAGATCGCCAGGGTGACGTTGCCCATCACCCGGCCGCGGTCCTGCTCGGGCACCACGATCATCAACGTGGTCATCAGCAGGGGCATCATCACGGCTGTGCCTGCGGCCTGCACGATCCGACCCAGCAGCAGCACCTCGAAGGTCGGCGCGACGGCTGACAGAGCGGTACCCGCGAGGAACACGCCCATCGCGATGGCGTAGGCCTGGCGGGTACTGACCCGCTGCAGGAACCAGCCGGTGACCGGAATCACGGCGGCCATGGTCAGCATGAACGCGGTGGACACCCACTGGGCCGACTGCTCGGTGATGCGCAACGAGTCCATCAACCGCGGGATAGCGTTGATCAAGATCGTCTCGTTCAGGATCACCACGAACGTGGCCAGCACCAGCAGCCGCACCACGGTCGGTATTCGGCCCGCCTGCACGGCTGGTCGTTCTTGGATTGCAGCTGACATGGCAGCACCTCGCTGGGGTTCCTGGTCACAGTCGCCTCGCAGCCAAGGGCTGTCGGCACGAACATGGGTGGTGATGCCGGTAAAGACCGGCACGCCTGGCAGAACTCATCGGTCGCCCGAGTGTTCCGCATCGTCGCGCCGATCTCACCCGAATTTTCGCCTGCTCACGAAGGCATCCGCCGGCGACGTCATGGCCGACGCCCGCGCGTCGTCGACGCCCGCTACGACGCCGGCACGAAGCCGCGGGGGCACGGCGGCGACATGGGCATCCCGATGGGTGTCCACGCCGAGGACAACCTCACCCGCCAGGGGCGGAAGTTGGCTGGTATCTGGGGTGCTGAGCGTTCTGCAGGCGGGTGGCGTGCTCGGAGATGAGCTGCCGGGTCTCCTGTTTCTTCTTTCTTCGATTCCCGCAGGCCGGCAGGGGGTGCGGAGAGGTGACGTCCGTAGCCATGAGGCAATCTTACGCTCGTAGTATTTTTATGTTGACACTCCTAAGAGGGTTGGCCTAAGTTTACGTCCGTCATAAATTTTCTACGGAGCGACGAACGGAAGTGCCCATGCCCGAACCCCGCCTCACCTCCCTCCGCATCCCGGCCGCCGACACCGGCCCGACCCTGGCCGAGCGCGACGGCCGCACCCCCGCACCGGCCCGCGGCAACCGGCGCCCGCCCGTCCAGGCGCCCCCCGCACGCGCCCGACGCATTCCCCCGCCGGTCCGCAATCTGCCGCGCCGCTCCGGCTACTGACCCGCACCCGACCGGCACCCACAACTCCCCCTCCCGGAAACCACTGAGGAGAAACACCTTGCAGATCACCGCCTCCACCGTCTCGCTCACCGTCGACGACGTCGCCGCCTCCCAGCAGTTCTTCACGACCCACCTGGACTACACCGAACAGGCCGCCGCCGACGGCTTCGCCTCCCTGACCCGCCAGGACGGCGCGGTCGACATCGTCCTGCTCGCCCGCGGCACCCAGGTCCTGCCGGCCGACCAGCGTGACCAGCACGCCTCCGGTCTGATCCTCGCCTTCACCACCACCGGCATCGAGGACGAGGAGAAGCGCCTGCGCGCCGCGGGCGTGGACATCACCATGCCGCTGCGCGAGGAGCCCTGGGGCGAACGCCTCTTCCAGATCGCCGACCCCAACGGCGTGATCGTCCAGTTCGTCGAGTGGGCCGCACCGGCCACTCCCTGATCCCACGACTGATCCCACGACCGATCTCACGACCGATCTCACGACGCCGCCGTCACGCCCTGCCCCCGCACAGAGGAGACATCCCATAGGACGCCCGCTACCCCCTCGCCAGCCTCGCTGCGCCCCGCCCCGCACGGTGCGCACGGAAACGTCATCGAACGACATCGACCGGCTCGGCCGAGAACAGGGGAACAGCGCCATGCGTACGTCACAACTCACACTCCACGACATCACCAAGCGATACGGCGACCACGTCGTACTCGACCGGGTGAGCCTCACCGTCAAGCCGGGTGAGAAGGTCGGTGTCATCGGTGACAACGGCTCCGGAAAGTCCACGCTGCTCAGACTCATCGCCCGGCAGGAGTGCTTCGAGAGCGGCGAGTTGACCGTGCCGGCGCCCGGCGGCACCGGATACCTGGCCCAGACGCTGGACCTCCCGGCCGACGCCACCGTTCAGGACGCCGTCAACCTGGCCCTGGCCGACCTGCGCGCGCTCGAATCGCGGATGCGCCAGGCCGAAGCCGACCTGGCGACGGCAGCGGAAACGGAGTCCGGCCCCGCCCATGCGGCCTACGCCGCGCTGATCGAGCAGTACGAGGCCCGGGGCGGATACGAGGCCGACACCCGGGTGGGCATCGCGCTGCACGGGCTCGGGCTTCCGCACCTGGATCACGACAGGCGGCTGGGCACCCTGTCCGGAGGTGAGCGGTCCCGCCTGGCGCTGGCCGCCACGCTGGCCTCGGCACCGGAGCTGCTGCTCCTGGACGAGCCGACGAACGACCTGGACGACCAAGCGGTCGGCTGGCTGGAAGCGCACCTGCGCGGCCACCGGGGAACGGTGGTCGCGGTCAGTCACGACCGGGTGTTCCTGGAACGCCTCACCACCACGATCCTGGAGGTCGACTCCGGCACGGTGTCCCGCTACGGGAACGGCTACGACGGCTACCTCGCCGCGAAGGCGGCCGAGCGCCGACGACGGCTGCAGGAGTACGGGGACTGGTGTGCCGAGCTCGGCCGCAACCGGCAGCTCGCCGAATCCAATGTGGCGCGGCTGGACGCCATTCCGCGCAAGATGCCGCTGAGCGTCTTCGGCCACGGCGGATTCCGTGCGCGCGGACGCGGGCACGGCGCGATGGTCCGCATCCGCAACGCCAAGGAGCGGGTCGACCGACTGACCGGCAACCCCGTGACACTTCCTCCCGAGCCGCTCGTCCTCACCGCACGCATCACCACGGGCCCCGCCACCGAGCACACGGCCGCGGCGGCCCAGCTCACCGACGTCCACGTCGGCGAACGGCTCCACATCCCATCCCTGTCCATCCGGCCCGGCGAGCGGCTGCTGGTGACCGGCCCCAACGGAGCCGGCAAGAGCACCCTGATGCGCGTCCTGGCGGGAGAGCTCCGACCCGACGGCGGCTCGGTGAACGTCCAAGGGCGGGTGGGACATCTGCGCCAGGAGGAGACGCCGTGGCCGCCCGGGCTCACCGTCGCCCAGGCATTCGCCGCGGGACGGGGAGGCGACCCGGACGAGCACACCGGGACGCTGCTCGCGCTCGGCCTGTTCGGCCCGGCCGATCTGCGCCTGCGCGTGGGGGAACTCTCCTACGGACAGCGGCGCCGGATCGAGCTGGCCCGCCTGGTGAGCGACCCGGTCGACCTACTGCTCCTCGACGAGCCCACCAACCACCTCGCACCCGCCCTCGTCGAGGAACTGGAAGAAGCGCTGGCCGACTACCAGGGCGCCCTGGTAGTCGTCACCCACGACCGCCGGATGCGGTCCCGGTCCACAGGCTCACACCTCGAACTGCGCGACGGCCGCATCGCCACATGCCAAGCGGCGGCCTGACGCCCTGGTGCGGCCGGGCAGAACAGCGGAAGATCATCGACCGAGGCCAGAATCTACGGAAGTGGGATGACGAAATGCGTGTGGTGTTGTCGGCCTATGACTCGCGTGGGGGCGTCGAACCGCTGGTGGGACTCGCGGTGCGGTTGCGGGAGTTCGGCGCGGAGGTGCGGGTGTGCGCGCCGCCGGACGAGGAGTTCGCGAAGCGGCTGGCCGGGGTCGGTGTGGAGATGGTGCCGACCGGCCAGTCGGTGCGCGAGTTGGTGACCGGGAAGACGCCGCCGTCGCCGGGGGGTGTGCCCCGGCGCGCGGCCGAGTTGGTCGCCGCGTTCTACGACAACGTCACCGCGGCGGCCGAGGGGTGTGACGTGCTGGTGGCGACCGGCCTCGTGCCGGCCGTGGCGGGTGTGAAGTCGGTGGCCGAGAAACTGGGCATCCGCTACGTGTACGCGAGTTACCAGCCGGTCAGCCTGCCGTCGCCGCACCATCCGCCGATGCCGCGGCCGGGTCGGCCGCTGCCCTCGGATGTGACCGACAACCGAGTGCTGTGGGACCGGGACGCCCAGGACGCGCAAGCGGTGTTCGGTGAGGCGATCAACACCCACCGGGCGTCGATCGGCCTGCCACAGTTGGACAACGTCCGCGACCACGTCTTCACCGACCAGCCGTGGCTGGCCACGGACCCGGTCCTGGCCCCGTGGCAGCAGCCGGCCGACCTCGACGTGGTGCAGACCGGCGCGTGGGTCCTGCCGGACGAACGCCCGCTCCCCGCCGAGTTGGAGGAGTTCTTGGACGCCGGCACCCCACCGGTGTACGTGGGCTTCGGCAGCATTCCCATGCGCGATCCGCAGGACGTCGCCCGGGTGGTCATCGAGGCGATCCGCGCGCAGGGCCGCCGTGCGGTCGTCTCCCGCGGCTGGGCCGACCTGGCCCTGATCGACGACCAGGACGACTGCTTCGTCGTCGGCGAGGTCAACCATCAGGCACTGTTCCGCCGGGCGGCCGCCGTCGTACACCACGGCGGCGCGGGCACGACGACGACGGCCACCTGGGCGGGCACGCCCCAGGTGGTGGTACCCCAGGGCGGTGACCAGCCGTATTTCGCCGGCCGGGTGGCCGACCTGGGCATCGGCGCGGCACACGACGGTCCCACTCCGACCTTCGAGTCCCTGTCGGCCGCGCTCACGACGGCCCTGACCCCCGAGACCCGCGCGCGAGCGACCGCCGTGGCCGGCACATTCCGCACCGACGGGGCGACGGTGGCCGCGAAGTTGCTGCTCGACGTGGTCAGCCAGGAAAGGCCGCCCATGTCCGCGTGAACCACGCGGGATCGTCGAGCACGTTCAGCGCCCGGCACCGCCAACTCGCCGTGCCCGCAGCGACCGGCGCGGCGTCCACACATGTCGAAGGGCCCCACCGCGAACGGTGGGGCCCTTCGACAAGAGCCCAGGGCGGCGCCCAGCCCACCTAACCCCGCGGTGCAGGGGGGGGGGGCGGGCGTGGGGGCGAACCCCATCCGGGGGTGAGGCCCCCG
>NZ_JBFAIP010000110.1:0-18658 GCF_040654775.1 Streptomyces sp. NPDC050636 | reverse complement strand
CGGCGTCTCCGACCGCACCGCCCCCACCAACACCAATCACACCCCCACCCCGCACCGCCCCACCACGCCCCGGCCCCCCCCCCCCCCCCCCCACCCAGCGCCCCGATCAGGAAACCCTGGCGCGGTAACGCCCGAGGGGCACGGGGCCGTCATATCGGAGTTGACTCACCGTCACCGCCGAACGAACCGCTACTTGCTCAGTACGTTCGCACCGACGATGAACAGCCCGAGCAGCATGTCCACGCCACCGACCCGGCAGGCCGCCACCCAGCCCCGTCCTGCCACCCGGGCCGCCCACACGCCCCATCCGAACAGCGCCACCGTGTTGATGGTCAGGGCGGCTTCCTCCGCAGTCCCTTCTGTCCACCATCCCGCGTACGCACCGAGCAGCACGGCCGTCGTCGGCAATACCGCGACTACCAGCGGCCACTCGGTCAGCATCGACCGTACGGCGCTGATGGCGACCGGCGACTCGTCCGCCGTTCGGTGAGCGATGGCGTGTGCGTAGCCGTGCGCCGCGGCCGATGCCACGGCCGCCAGCAATACCCACAGTGCGTCATATCCCGGATCCTCCGGGCCGCTGTCGTGGGCCAAGGCGGCCACCAGGGCGCTGGCGAGTACCGATCCATAGACCCCGCCGAACAGCAGCCGCTGCAGGCCTTGCCGTCGGCCAGGAGGCACGGATTCGGTGATGTTGTCGGACAAGGGGCCACCTCACAGGGGCAGGAGGGCGGTCGGACGCATGAAAGATGTATGGGAGATGTATGAGAGATGCCTACGAGATGTAGCAGCACCCGGGGTGGATCGAATCGCACCAACGCCGTGGCGCTGCCTGTTGCACCCTCACTGCAGCAAGAAGAAGTGGCAGATCCTGACTGCCGCGGCCGCTCACCCATGTGACGCCGCTGTGGTTCGACTGTGATGCCGCTGCGGTTCGACCAGCGCGTCACCGTTCGTACCCCGACCGCAGCCGGCCCCAGGACGACCGCCCGAACCGGCCTCCGGCCCGGTTCCCGCTCCGTTGGACAGGAGTCACCCGCACTCGGACAATTTGGAGTGTCGGCGAGCAGTTACCTCGGCGGCGCCTGTTCCGCCGGCTGCGCAGTCCTGCGCCGCTTGAGGAGGCGCCATGACCGTCCGTATCGCCACCTTCAACACCGAGAACCTCTTCCGCCGGCCCCGCGTTTTCGCACTTGAGGACGTAGAGAAGCGACAGCAGACGCTGGAGGACTTCGCGACCCTGGTCTCCCTCCTCGACCACGAGACCTACACGGCCGAGGACAAGAACCACATCATCGAGATACTCCAGAAGTACGACGTCCCCGACTCCCAGTCGAAGACCCGGCCGATCCTGGTGAACGAGACCCGCGGCGGCGCCAAGCTCTTCAAATCCGGGCGGGGCGGCGTCATCGAGATCACCGCCAAGGGGCGGGCCGGCTGGGTCGGTTGGGCCGAGCTCGTCCGTGACGACCTCGACTGGGAGGCCGTCCGGAACACCGCCCGGGTGATCGCCGAGGTCGACGCCGACGTGCTGCTCACGGTCGAGGTCGAGGACCGGCTCGCTCTGCACCGCTTCAACGAGCAAGTGCTGGCCGACGTGATGGGCGCCAAGCGGTATCCGTTCAACATGCTGATCGACGGCAACGACAGCCGCGGCATCGATGTCGGGCTGTTCAGCCGCCGCCCCATCACCTCCATACGGTCGCACATCTTCGACACCAAGGCCGGCCGGACGATCTTCAGCCGGGACTGTCCGGAGTTCGAGGTCGAGCTCAAGGGCGGGAAGCCGCTGTGGATCCTGGGCAACCACTTCAAGAGCAAGGGGTTCGGCAGCGCCGGCGCCAGTGCCACCAGACGCAAGCTCCAGGCCGAGCGGGTCAAGGACATCTACAAGGCCGCACTCAGGCGCTCCGCGAGCGTCGTGGTCGCCGGAGATCTCAACGACACCCCGGACAGCGAGCCGCTCGCGTTCCTCCTGGACGCCGGCTTGCAGGACGCGATGACCCACATCAGTTACACGGGAGCGCCCGGCACCTTTGCCACAGGCCAGTCGCTCAAGCAGAAGTTCGACTACCTGATGTTCTCGCCGGACCTGTGGGAGCAAGTGCAGGCGGTGGAGGTGGAACGGCGCGGAATCTGGGCGCCTCGCACCTTCAAGTCGTTCGACACCGTCACCTCGAAGGCCAACCGGGCATCCGATCACGCGGCGCTGTACGCGGACCTCGACATGTGAAGCCTCGACGGTGCGCTCGCCGGTCCCACGTCCGTCAGTGGGCCCGAGCGATCCGCGCCCGACGACCCGGCCGAGGCGGCCAGCGTCTCGGCCGGGTCGGCGCGGTCCGCCAGCGCCCCCGACCCCGACCCCGAGTTACCCCATTCCCCCAAGCCGCCCGCACAGGAGCCGATCGCCGCAAGGAGGTTGACCATCAAGGTGTGGGTCCCTACAGTCGCATCCGCGTACCGCAATGCGGTATCGACATTCCTTATTACGGAAGATGCAGTGAATGCAGCGAAGGGCCCCGAGCGGCCACCCACACCTACCGAGAAGGAAGATCGGCGTGCACGGAAGCGCATTGCTGGGCCCGGTCTCTGAATCGACGGATCGGTTCCTTTCCACCGTCTCGGGCTTGACGGATGCGCAGACCGGCGAGTCAACTCTCATACCACCGTGGACTCGTGGCCATGTCATCACCCATGTGGCGCGTGCGGCGGACAGCCTCTGCCGGCTGCTTGAGTGGGCGCGCACCGGTGTCGAGACTCCGCAGTACGCGAGCATGGATGCCCGAGCCGCCGAGATCGAGGCCGGTGCGGCGCGACCGGTGGCCGAACTGATCAGCGACGTCGTGGACAGCGCCGCGCGCTTCGAAGAAGCGGTGCGCTCGCTCCCCGGACCGGCGTGGCGCGCCCGGATCCGACCGCGCACCGGAGAACTGTGCACACCCGAGCGGCTGGTACACGCCCGGCTGCGCGAACTGGAGGTGCACCACGCCGACTTGGCCGCGGGATACGCCTTCTCAGACGTTCCGGAGTCGGCCGCTCGCTGGATCGTCGACGACGTCGTCGGCACCCTCTCGCAGCGGGAGGGGACCGAGGCGCTACGTATCGAAGCGACCGATGTGGACCTGACCCGGGAAATCGGTACCGGCGGACCGGTCATCACAGGCCGTCTGGGGGATCTGCTCGCCTGGGTCAGCGGACGCTCACGCGGATCGGCCTTGACCGTCTCCGGCGCCAACGCGGTACCCAGGGCCCCCTACTGGATCTGAGGACGTCTTCGGCTCTCCGAACGGATTCGGCGGACTCGGCGGACTCGGCGGACTCGGCGGACTCGGCGAATTCAACTTCAACGGACGCAGCGGATATGGCAGATCCGGCGGATCCGGCACGGCCCCGCGGTCATCCGATCACCTCGCCGGCCTCTTCGGCGCAGGCATATGCAGCGGTTGTTCGGCCCAGATGGTCTTGCCGTCGCCTACGTAGCGGGTGCCCCAGCGCTGGGCGAGCTGGGCGACCAGGAAGAGGCCGCGGCCGCCCTCGTCCGTGCTGCGGGCCTGGCGCAGGTGCGGGGAGGTGCTGCTCCCGTCGGAGACTTCACAGATGAGGTCGCAGTGCCGGATGAGTCGCAGGGTTATCGGCCCGGCGGCGTAGCGGTAGGCGTTGGTGACGAGTTCACTGACGATGAGTTCGGTGGTGACGGCCATCTCGTCCAGCTGCCACTCGGCGAGTTGACGTGTTGTCAGATTTCGTGCCTCGGCGGCGGCGGTGGGCTCTGCGGGCAGCTCCCACGTGGCCACCTTCTCTGTCGCCAGGGCTCGGGTGCGGGCGATGAGCAGCGCGACGTCGTCGGCGGGGCGTTCGGGCAGCATCGCTTCTTCGACCGCCGCGCACGTCTCCTCCACCGTGCGAGCGGGCACGGTCAGCGCCGCGCGCAGCTGCGCCAGCCCCTCGTCGACGTCCTGCTCGCGGGCCTCGACAAGGCCGTCGGTGTACAGGGCCAGGAGGCTGCCTTCGGCCAGTTCCAGCTCGGTGGTCTCGTACGGCAGCCCGCCCAGACCGAGCGGCGGGCCTGCGGGTACGTCGGGGATGCTGGCCTGTCCGTCCGGGGTGACCACCACGGGCGGCAGATGGCTCGCGCGGGCCAGGGTGCAGCGGCGGGAGACCGGGTCGTAGATCGCGTAGAGGCAGGTCGCGCCGATCAGCTGAGGGGAATGCGCGTCGGTCGCCTCCTGCTCGACGGCCAGCCGGTCCACGAGGGCGTCGAGGTGCGCGAGTACCTCGTCCGGAGCGAGGTCGAGGTTGGCCAGAGTGTGTACCGCGGTGCGCAGCCGCCCCATGGTGACCGCGGCGTGGGTGCCGTGGCCGACCACGTCTCCGACGACGAGGGCGACGCGGAGCCCGGAGAGCGGAATGACGTCGAACCAGTCGCCGCCGACGCCCGCCGCCGGGTCGGCCGGCCGGTAGCGGTGGGCGACCTCGGCCGCCGGGTGTCCGGGCACCTCTCCTGGGAGCAGGCTGTGCTGGAGGGTGAGCGCGGCCTGGTGCTGCTGGGTGTAGCGGCGGGCGTTGTCGATGCACAGCGCGGCGCGGGAGGCGAGCTCCTCCGCGAGAGTGAGATCGTCCTCCTCGAACGGCTCCGGCCGTCGCGACCTCCACAGGCCGAGCGTGCCCAGCACCAGCCCGCGCGCCGCCAGCGGCACCACCATCAATGAGTGGAGACCCTCGCTGAGCACGCGCTCGGACCGCTCGGGATCCTCGGCCAGCCACGGAAGATGGCTGCCCCGGTACGTTTCGAGGACCGGGCGTCGCTCGACCAGGCACCGGATGTGCGGAGCCTGCGGTGGAAAGGAAAACGTCTCGCCCACCGGGTACATCACCTGCGACGCCTCTGGTGAGACGCCGCGGATCGCCATCCTGTGCACTTCTCCGTACGTCCCTGGAACCGGCTCCTCGCCACGGTTGACCGGCTCCAGCAGGTCGACGGAAACGTAGTCGGCCAGGTCGGGCACCGCCACCTCGGCCAGTTCACGGGCGGTGGTCGCCACGTCGAGCGTGGTCCCGATGCGGGCGCTGGCCTCGTTGAGCAGCGCCAGGCGCCGGCGGGCCCGGTAGCGGTCGGTCACGTCCTCGACCGTCTGCGCCACGCCGAGGACCCGGCCGGCGGAGTCCTGCATCCGGAACGCCGATGCCGATGCGACCAGCTCCTGGTCGGGGGCCGTGAGGATACGGCAGGGCTGCTCGGCGAAGATCGAGGATTTCCCCGACTCCAGCACTTCCCGTAGCTGGGCCTCCACCGTGTCCGCGTCCGCCTGGAAGAGGAAGTCGCTGGCGCGCAGGCCGCGGTGCAGCTCGGCCGGGGCCCCGCTGAACTTCGCGATCGCCCGGTTCACCCGCAGAATGCTCAGGTCCGGAGCGTAAACCGCCAGTCCGATCGGCGACCGGCGGAACAGCCCGTCCAGGACCGACCGGTCGGTCTCCCATTGGACCACCTCCTGCGCCGGGGCACCGACGAGGTACCACTCGTAGGTGGAGTCAGGTCTTATGACGACCCGGGCGCGGCACCCCATCTCCACGCGGTGACCGTCGCGGTGCCGCAGGGGCACGATGCCGAACCACCCCTGGTCGCGGGTGCATGCGGCCACCGCCTCCATGACGACCGCACGGTCACTGGGGTTGTCCGTCAGGACGCCGTCCGCCGACCGGCCCAGCACGTCCTCAGGCGCATAGCCGAGCAGTTCCTCGGCCCGCCCGCTCCACCCGACGATCCGTGCGTGAGGATCGAGGACGACCGAGGCTGCGCGACGCACCGCGAAGGGATCTTCCGGCCCCTCGCTGAACGTCGACAGCGATGCGTCCATCACCACCACCTTGTGCCTTCCGAGTGGGACCGGGACCACGCGGCGCCGCCCGGGGTGACTCCCCACCGTGATCCGGTGGCAGCACCTGCGCTGCTGAACCCAGTATCGGCCTCGGGGACAATCCTCGCTTTCCGTCGCGCTCGCGGAGCAGGGCGTCACCTTGCCCGCCACACCGCCGCACCGCCGTCAGCGGCTCCGGTCACCGGGCCCGCCGACGTGCGGTACCTCGGTGCCCCGTCGCGGCGGCGAAGCTCGGCGATCCGCCGCGATGTGATCCGCCTCCGCGGCCGACATGCACCAAGGCGGCCGGGCAGCCGTTCCCCGCCGGGAGGACCGGACCAGACAGCCGCTCCGGCCGGCACCAACGCCACGGCGCCGGTGCGGATCCCCCCGGCGCCTCGTCGGATGCCGTGTGCGCCAATCGAGTGGCGGCAGGGCGGCGGCCGGTCCGGCAGAGCGTCAGGAGCCGGCACCTCACCATTCGGGTGGCACAGCGCATACCTCCCGATTGGCATGGGTACGTCCGCGGTGTTCGGCGACAGGTGCCGCCGAGACGTACGAGGAGGGCGAGTATGCAGGCGAGCGTGGGTGACCGGCTCCTTGTTCATGGACGGATCGTCGGTCAGCATGACCGAACCGCAGAGATCATCGAGGTATTGGGGGAAAGCGGCACACCGCCCTACCGCGTCCGGTTCGAGGACGGCCACGAAACCCTCATGAGCCCCGGTCCGGACACGGTCGTTCGGCACTTCGCCGCGGAAGACATGGACTAGGGCCTGTCCGATGGGTCATGGCCGGGCCCGCGGCGTTTCCGACCCTGACCCATCGGACAGACCCTAGGCGGCTTCTCCCACATCAGCGGAGCACCGTCGGCTGAGCACCGTCGGTACGGACTGCGCGCGAGACGGCCTGGTGGCGAGCTACCAGGCCGTCTTGCTGCGGGCGGCGCCTTCCCCACGACTCACTACCGGCAGGTGTACAGCATTTCGGTGAGCTTGTCCGTCTCCGGCTCGGTCACGTTCAGTTGGTAGAGGTACTTGATGTCGATCCAGGCCCGTGCGTAGGTGCACCAGTACGAGTACTGCGGGGCCCACTGGTCCGGTGACTTGTCACCTTTCTGCCGGTTGCTGGACGCGGAGACCGCGATCAGCTGCGGCTCCTCCAGGTCGTTGGCGAAGGTCTTCCTTTTCTGCGGGGTCCATTCGTCCGCACCGGAGCGCCAGGCGTTGGCCAGCGGCACCATGTGGTCGATGTCGATCTGCCCTGACGACGTGAGCATCTTGTCGTCGTACTCGCTGAACCAACTCCCGGAGACGGCCCGGCACTTCTCGTCCTGCTCGACGGCATCGCCGTCGCGGGCGAGAACGACCTCGCGGGTGTCGCACTGCCCTTCCTGCTTGATCCAGTGCGGGAACTTGGTGCGGCTGTAGCCGTCCATCGAATGCGGAGGCTCGACCTGAAGCCCGGCCAGCTCCTTGCGGGCCACTTCGACGGGAGAGGGCTCCGGAAGTTCCGGCGGAGCCAGGCGGGAAGCGGCAGTTTCGGGCGTGACTGCTGCGGCGGAGGGAGTGGCGGGGAGACCGAGGAGGACCAGGGAGGCTGCTGCGGCGGCAACTCGGCGCCACCAGTGGCTACTTGGCATGCATGGGTCATAGCCAAGCGAAACGATTCCCTATGCCAACATTCACCCCATGGTGGGCGAGTCGCACGTAATCCAGTCATTGACGGCCGGAATTGGAGGGCCGTTCGCCGGGGCAGAACCTCCTCACACCTGCGGGTGAGCCGGCTCCGCCCCTCCGTGCCCCCTCACGGCCAGTGCGCGGACAGCGCCCGGAGCCCCCCGGCTAGACCCTCGTTCAGGTCGTCCAGGTCCTTACCTGTTCCGTTTACCTGTCCCGTTTACCTGCTCCGTTTACCTGTTTCGTTTACCTGTTTCGATTGCGCGTTCCCCTGACGCTACGCGTTCCCCTCAAGCAGCCCCTTCAGCTTCTGCTCGTTCCTCGGCATCTCCTTCCGTATCTGCGGACGGGCGACGAGCGGAGCGAGCACCTTGCCGATCCCGTGCGTCTCGAATTCGAGGGACAAGGTCATGCGCGACCGCTCACCGTTGCCGAGCGGCTCGATCGTGCCGTGCACATGACCTCTGACCGGGCCGTCGACTCCGTCGAGGCGCCAGCTCCTCGGCGGATCCAGCTCGGTCACCTCCGTGGTCATCGGGATTTCCCGATGGCCGATCCGCCGGGTCACCACGACGCGCGAACCCACTGTGAGCGGAGCGTCGCCCACCGGGCTCACGGACACGGCGCTCTCCTGCCACTCGGGAAGGTGGGACAGGTCGGTCACGTAGGAGAAGACGTCTTCGGGACGGCGGGATATGTCGATGGTTTCCTTGATCGCAGTCATTTCGCCCCTTTGTTGTTCTTTATTGTGCTTTCTTACAAATGATCCCACGAGGGTGGCGGACGCGCCAGGCTGTGCGGCCAGGCATCGGGGCGTGCTCAGACCTGTCACCACCCGGTGGCAGATCTCGCCCTGGCAGCCCTGAACCACCAGGTCACAGCCGCTGCCCGCAGGGCCGTCGGTGGCGCAACACTGCAGCAACACCACTCATCGGAACACGTCGGTATGGTCCGCCAGACCCGAGCCCCCCGCCCATGCCCTGGAGACCCCATGCCTCTCACGCCCCAACGCGCCGACGTGCCGGTGACCATCGACGAATCCAAGTGCATCGACGGCTGCACGCTGTGCGTCGACATGTGCCCGCTCGACTCGCTCGCCATCGACCCGGCCAGCGACAAGGCGTACATGCACGTCGACGAGTGCTGGTACTGCGGCCCGTGCGCCGCTCGCTGTCCCACTGGCGCGGTCACGGTGAACATGCCCTATTTGCTGCGATGAGAGGCACCTCCCCATGAAGCGCACCATCCCTCTGGCGGCCGCGGTCCTGCTCCTTCCGCTCGCTGTCACCGGCTGCGGCGGCAACGCCGAGGCGGGCGACGGCAAGACCGTCACGGTGACCGTCGGCTACCAGTCCAAGACCATCAACACCGTCACCGGCGGCACCCTGTTGCGCTCGCTCGGCTACTTCGAACGTGAACTGCGCGCACAGGGCAAGCGCGACGGCAAGACGTACAAGGTGGAGTGGCAGGATTACGCGACCGGTGCGCCGATCACCGCGCAGATGGTCGCCGGGAAGGTCGACATCGGCTCGATGGGCGACTTCCCGCTGCTCATCAACGCCGCCCGCGGCAAGCAGCTCAACGCCCCGACCCGGCTGGTCTCGGTCACCGGCTACAACCTGCGCGGTGCGCTCAACACCATTGTCACCAAACCGGGTTCGCCTCTGCGTACGCTGTCGGACCTGCGTGGCAAGAAGGTCTCCAGCAGCGTCGGATCGGCCTCCGACGGCACTCTCGTACGGGCCCTGCGGCGGGCCGGGATCGACCCGGACCAGGACATCCGCAAGCTCAACCAGCAGCCGGCCGTGGGTGCCTCGGCGCTCCAGTCGGGCAGCATGGACGCCCTCTCGCAGTTCGTGGCCTGGCCGGGGCTGCTCGCCTTCCAGGGCAAGGCCCAGGCGCTGTTCGACGGGGGCGCGCTCGGTGTGCCCACCTTCCACGGAGTGACCGTACGGAGCCGCTTCGCCGGCCAACGCCCGGCTGTGGTCAAGGCGTTCCTCGCCGCCCAGCGGGACACGACCCGCTACCTGCAGACCCACCCGGTCGCGGCCGCCAAGCAGGTCTCGAAGGCCACCGGGCTGCCGCCCGAGGTGGTCTACCTCTACAACGGCGCGGGCGGCATCGCCACCTTCGACCCCACCCTCAAACCGCAGCTGATCGCCGCGCTGAAGAAGAATGTATCGGTGCTGCGGGCGGCCAAGCTGACAGGGCCGGTCGATGTCGACTCGTTTGTCGATGACCGTTATGTCAGGGAGAGTTACGGCAGCGGGTACGCCAAGTCGCTGCGCTCCACCGCGCACCCGTCGGCCGACGAGGTGTGGCTGCGCGGCGAGGACCGCACCCGCTCCTTCGCCGGCCCGGCCGCCCTGTTGCGGTTCGTCGCCGCGCACCGCGGGACCGTACGGGCCGCGTATGTGGCCGACGCGACGACCGGCACCCGGTGGTTCGCCGACAAGTCGGTCTGGGTGCGTGACGGCGCACGGCTGCTGCCCTTCGCCACCCGGGCCACCGCCGATGCCTGGACGCGGCGCCACTCCGGTGCGCAGGTCATCGGTTACGCCGCGGCGTTGGATCAGACCCGGTGAGCGCGCCCGTCGCCGCCCGTACGGGGTCCGCGCCGGCGGCCATCGGTCCGGGACGGGCCGGCCGGCGCCGTCGGCCCTGGGCCCGCGGTGCCCTGCGTGCCGCCTCGGTCCTCGGGGCGCTCGCCGTCTGGCAGTTGCTGGCCCAGTTCCGGGTGGATCTGTGGTTGCGGTTCTCGCAGTTCCCGACGGTCACCGAGACGGCTCGCGAGCTCGCCGGCCGGCTCGGCGGCCCCGCGTACTGGCAGGACCTCACCGACAGCCTGACCCGGATCCTCGGCGGCTTCGCCCTCGCGGCCGTCCTCGGCGTCACCGTCGGCACCGCCCTCGCCCGCTCCTCCCTCGTCTCCGATCTGTTCGGTCCGCTGCTCGAAATCCTGCGCCCGATACCGGCGATCGCGCTGGTGCCGGTGGCGATCCTGCTGTTCCCCAGCAATGAGCAGGGCATCGTCTTCATCACGTTCGCCGCGGCGTTCTTCCCGGTCACGGTCTCCACCCGGCACGCGGTGCGAGCGCTGACGCCCGTGTGGGAGGAGGCGGTTCGCACCATGGGCGGTGGGCGGTGGCGCGTGTTGTGGTCGGTGGTGCTGCCGGGAGCCCTGCCCGGGATCCTCGGCGGGCTGTCGGTGGGTGTCGGCGTCTCGTGGATCTGTGTGATCTCCGCCGAGATGATCTCCGGCGAGTACGGCGTCGGCTATCGCACCTGGCAGGACTACACGGTCGTCGACTACCCCGGCGTCTTCGTGGGAATGGCCACCATCGGCCTGCTCGGCTGGCTCACCTCCACGGCGGTCGAGGTACTGGGGCGGCGGGTGACGCGGTGGCTGCCACGCACGGCGAACGGCGCACCGGGGACATATCCGAGGCGCGGCCGATGGCGGGCCGCCCGGCCGGCGGCCGCTGGTGAGAGAGGCCCATCGTGACCAGCACCGACATCACCGCGGCAGTCCCCACCAAGGCCCCGGGAAACGGCATGCGGCTCACCCTCGCCGACGCCGTTCTCGGCCGGCCCGGCACGCCCGTTCTGCACGGCCTGGACCTGGATGTCGCCCCGGGCGAGATCCTCACCGTCGTCGGCCCGTCCGGCTGCGGCAAGTCCACGCTGCTCCGCACCCTGGCCGGTCTGCTGCCGCCGCTCGGCGGCCGGCTGAGCCAGGACGGCGAGCCCATCGACGGGCCCGCCGCAGACCGTGCGCTGGTATTCCAGGAGGACGCGCTGCTGCCCTGGCGCACCCTTCGGGCCAACGTCGAACTCCCGCTGGCCATCGGTGGCGTGGCGCGTGCGGAGCGCCGCGCCCGGGCCGGCGACTGGCTGGCCCGGGTCGGCCTCACCGAGCACGCCGGCCGCCTGCCGCATCATGTCTCCGGCGGTCAGCGCCAGCGCGCTCAGCTGGCCCGCGCGCTTGCCGGACGGCCGCGCGCCGTCCTGATGGACGAGCCCTTCGGCGCGCTCGACGCGCAGACCCGGGCGGGGATGCAGCAGGTGCTGGTGACGGCACTGCGCGGTACGCACGCCACCGTCGTCTTCGTCACGCACGACGTGGACGAGGCGCTGTTCCTCGGCGACCGGGTGGCGCTGCTGGGCACCGGCCGGGTGCTGGACGTACCGCGGCCGCGTGAACGCGAGGCGCACGCCGACCCGGCGACGGTCGCACTGCGCCGCGAGGTCCTCGCGTCCTTGGGCGACGGGCCGGAAACCTGACCGCCCGGCCCGGGGCTCACCCCACCCTTGCACGTCCCCGTATGCGGCCGGCACGCATGTGACACGGTCCGGCAACCGAAAGGCACCGCCATGGAGATCCCCGCCATCCCCGCCCTCGACGCCGCCGAGGAACTGTCCTGCGACGTCCTCGTCATCGGCGGCGGCACCGCCGGCACCATGGCGGCGCTCACCGCCGCCGAACACGGTGCGTCCGTCCTGCTGTTGGAGAAGGCGCACGTCCGCCACTCCGGGGCGCTCGCGATGGGCATGGACGGCGTCAACAACGCCGTCGTCCCCGGCCGCGCCGAACCCGACGACTACGTCGCCGAGATCACCCGCGCCAACGACGGGATCGTCGACCAGTCCACCGTCCGCCAGACCGCGACCCGCGGCTTCGCGATGGTGCAGCGGCTGGAGTCGTACGGCGTGAAGTTCGAGAAGGACGAACACGGCGAGTACGCGGTGCGCCAGGTGCACCGCTCGGGCTCGTACGTGCTGCCCATGCCGGAGGGCAAGGACGTCAAGAAGGTCCTCTACCGGCAGCTGCGGCGACGTGAGATGCGTGAACGGATCCGCATCGAGAACCGGGTGATGCCGGTGCGGGTGCTGACCGCCGGCGGCCGGGCGGTCGGCGCGGCGGGCTTCCACACCCGCACGGGGCACTTCGTCACGGTCCGCGCCGGCGCGGTGATCCTCGCGACCGGTGCCTGCGGCCGCCTGGGCCTACCCGCCTCCGGCTATCTCTACGGCACGTACGAGAACCCCACCAACGCGGGTGACGGCTACGCCATGGCCTACCACGCGGGCGCCGAGCTGACCGGCATCGAATGCTTCCAGATCAATCCGCTGATCAAGGACTACAACGGCCCCGCCTGCGCCTATGTCGCCAATCCCTTCGGCGGCTACCAGGTCAACCGGCACGGCGAGCGGTTCGTCGACTCCGACTACTGGTCGGGCCGGATGATGGCCGAGTTCGCCGCCGAGGTCGCCTCCGAACGCGGCCCGGTCTATCTGAAGCTCAGCCACCTCCCCGAGGAGTCGGTCGCCGCCCTGGAGACGATCCTGCACACCACCGAACGCCCCACCCGCGGCACCTTCCACGCCGGGCGCGGCCACGACTACCGCACCCACGACGTGGAGATGCACATCTCGGAGATCGGCCTGTGCGGCGGGCATTCGGCGTCGGGCGTACGCGTCGACGACCATGCCCGCACGACGGTGCCGGGGCTGTACGCGGCCGGGGACCTGGCCTGCGTCCCACACAACTACATGATCGGCGCGTTCGTCTTCGGTGACCTGGCGGGGGCGGACGCCGCCCAATTCAGCGCGTACGAAGGCGAGTTGCCCAGCGACCAGCTGCGCGATGCCCACGAACTGGTCTACCGGCCGCTGCGCAACCCCGACGGTCCGCCGCAGCCCCAGGTCGAGTACAAGCTCCGCCGCTTCGTCAACGACTACGTCGCCCCGCCCAAGAGCGGCGCCCGCCTGTCGCTGGCCGTCGAGCACTTCGAGCGGATGCGCACCGACATCGCCGCCATGGGCGCGCGCACTCCGCACGAGCTGATGCGCTGCGCGGAGGTCACCTTCATCCGCGACTGCGCGGAGATGGCCGCCCGGTCGTCCCTGGCCCGCACCGAGTCCCGCTGGGGCCTCTACCACGAGCGCACGGACCACCCCGAGAGCGACGACACGAACTGGCTGCACCACCTCGACCTGCGCAAATCCCGTACCGGAACGATGGAGTTCACCGCCCGCCCGGTGGATCCGTACCTCGTCCCGGTCGACGAGTACGCCCCGGCGGGCGGCGCGTCCCGCTTCATCGGCGAGGTCCACCCGGAACAGGTCGCCACGGCAGGGGCGCGCGATACGCCGCCGGTGGGGGCGAACGGCGGGACGGCAGGCCCCGGCTCCGCGACCGGTCCCGGCTCCGACCCCGTGACCGGGGCCGCTCCCGGGACACGGACCGCCCCCTCCCCCCGCATCCTCGAACTCCTCGCCCTCGCCGAGGAGCAGCCGGAGCTCCCGGCGCTGCGCCCCTACCTCGCCGACCCCGACCCGGCCGTCCGCCGCGCCGCCGTCGCCACGCTCACCGAAAGCGTCCCACCCGGCACCGGACCGGCCCTCGCCGCGGCCCTCACCGACGCCGACGCGGCCGTACGGACGGCCGCCGGCGCCTCCCTGCGTGAACTGGTCGAGGTACTGCCTCCGACGCCCGACCTGCGCGAGCCGCTGGTCACCGCCGTGTACGGGTCCGACGCCGGCATCCGGTCGGCGGCCCTGCATGTGCTGCGCGTACTGCGCCTCGGCGACCGGCCCCTGTTCACCGCAGCGCTCGCCGACCCCGCCGTGGAAGTGCGCATCCAAGCCGTGAGCGCACTGGTCTCCGTCGACGCCGCCGACGAGCTCCGGCTTGCCGCGGCCGACCCGGCACGCGAGGTCCGGGTGGCCGCCGCGCACGGGCTGGGCACGGTGGGTGGCCCGGACGACCTGGCGACACCGATCCGCGACGAGGACCTCCTCGTACAGGCCGCAGCGCTGGCCGCTCTGGCCACGACGGGCTGCCCGCCGCCGTACGACGCGGCGGCCGTCGCGGCACTGGGTGACGCGGCCTGGCAGGTCCGTGCCGGCGCCGCCGCGGCCCTGGCGGCCGCCGAACCCCAGGTCGCCGTGCCCGCACTGCTCTCCGCCCTCTCCGACGCCCATGCGGACGTACGCAAAGCAGGGGTCCTGGCTCTGCGCGGCCACTCCGGACGCGAGGACGCCCGCCGCGCGCTGGCCTCGGTCACAGACGACCCGGACGCCGATGTCCGCGCGTACGCACGGCTCGCGTCGAGGGGCTGACGCAAGATCGCGTGCCGACGACGACGGGGGCCTGACTCATGACGTCGTGCACACGCGCTCGGCCGGGAATCAACTGGCGGTTCGTCTGGTGGTTCGTCTAGCGGTTCAGCTGGTGGTTCAACTGGCAATCGGGTGCTGCGAGTTCGCCTGACACATATACTCAAACCCTCACATTGATGTGAGGGTCAACGCGACAAGGCATGAGCAAGACCCGAGGTGGATCACATGCGTATCGGAGAGCTGTCGGAACGCACCGGCACGCCCCGCCGACTGCTGCGCTACTACGAGGAGCAGGGGCTGATCGCCGCCGACCGCTCCCCGAACGGCTACCGAGAGTACGACGAGCGCTTCGTGGACCGGGTCATGCAGATCAGAGGACTGCTCGATGCCGGGCTGCCGACCCGTATCATCAAGCAGATCCTCCCATGCCTCGACAAGCCCCGGATCATCCACTTCTCCGACGCGACACCGGAGATGCTCGCCACGCTGGAACACGAACGGGATCAGATGACCGAACGCATCGAGTGCCTGACCCGCAACAGGGACGCCGTGGCCGACTACCTCGACGCGGTGCGCGGCAAGGCCCACCGGTCACCAGGTCAGGCCGATCACCAGGCCGCAGGCACGTAGTCCTTGAGGAAGCAGCCGAAGACGTCCTCACCGAGCTCGCCGCGGACGATCGGGTCGTACACCCGGGCCGCTCCGTCGACCAGGTCGAGCGGGGCATGGAAACCCTCTTCGGCCAGTCGCATCTTGTCGGGATGCGGGCGCTCGTCGGTGATCCAGCCGGTGTCCACGGCGGTCATGAGGATGCCGTC
Source organism: Streptomyces sp. NPDC050636 (assembly GCF_040654775.1). Taxonomy (NCBI): domain Bacteria; kingdom Bacillati; phylum Actinomycetota; class Actinomycetes; order Kitasatosporales; family Streptomycetaceae; genus Streptomyces; species Streptomyces sp. NPDC050636. Next base: position 3,181 of record NZ_JBFAIP010000110.1, on the reverse strand, counting down.
GGTCTCCAGCATCTCCCGGGCGCTGGTGCGGGTGAGCATGTTCAGCGCGGCCTTGGCCATATTGGTGTGCGGGTGGCCGGCGCCCTTGTAGCCGCGGCTGAACTGGCCTTCCATCGCCGAGACGTTCACCACGTACTTACGGCGCGCAGGGGCCGCTGCCATCGCCGGGCGCAGCCGGCTCACCAGCAGGAACGGCGCGGTCATGTTGCACAGCTGGACTTCGAGGAGCTCGACCGGGTCGACCTCGTCCACCTTCTGGATCCAGCTGTTGGAATCGTGCAGGTCCGGCACCAGCCCGCCCGCGTCGATCGCGGTGCCCGCCTCGATGCGGGCGGGCGAGGCCGAGCCGCTGGTCAGGGCGAGGGCGGTGAGGTTCTCGGCGGTCAGCGAAGGCTGCCCGGCCACCGAGGCGGCGGGCAGGGCCGCGGGGGCGCCGCTGCCGAAATGGCCGATGACGAGGGATGCGGGCAGCTCCCCGGCCGGCAGGGGCGCGGACTCGGCCGCGACCAGCTGTCCGTACGCCTCGGGCGACCGGCGGACGGTCTGCGCGGCGTTGTTGATCAGAATGTCGAGGGGGCCCTCGGCGCTCACCGAGTCGGCGAGCGCGATCACCTGGGCCGGATCGCGCAGATCGATCCCGACGATCTTCAGCCGGTGCAGCCAGTCCGCGCTGTCCGGCATCGCCTTGAAGCGCCGGACGGCATCGTTCGGGAAGCGGGTGGTGATGGTGGTGTGGGCGCCGTCGCGCAGCAGCCGGAGCGCGATGTACATCCCGATCTTCGCCCGGCCGCCGGTGAGCAGTGCGCGCCGCCCGGTGAGGTCCGTACGGGCGTCGCGGCGTGCCCTGTTCTCCTTGGCGCAGGTCTGGCAGAGCTGGTGGTAGAAGGCGTCGACCTCGACGTAACGCGTCTTGCAGACATAGCAGGACCTGGGACGCTGCAGGATCCCGGCTATCTCCGTGGTCACGGAGCTGGCGAGGGCCAGGCCCAGGGTCTCGTCGTCGATCCGGTCGGCGGCTCCGGTGGCCGTCGCTTCGGTCACCGCCCTGTCATTGGCCGTCTTGGCCGCCCGGCGTTCCTTCCGCCGACGCTGCTTCACCGTCCGGAAGATGCCGGCGGTGGCACGGCGTATGGCGATCGCGTCGGGGTGGTCGAGCGGCAGCGCGTCGAGTTCCTCCAGCACGCTCAGGCAGACCGCCATCCGCTCCGAGTCAATACCGTCAATGACGTCAACACCGTCAATGCTGTCGATTCCCGCGCCATCGGCCCGGCCGTTCTCTGTCACCGTCATCGCCGTGCCGCTTTCGTGGGATCGTCTGTTCTATTCAGGCTCCGGCGGAACTTTACGTAAATGGGGGCGGCTCCGCCAAACCCGGCAGGAGCGGGCCCCAGAGCGCCGATCACCACACGGTGGACGAGACAGGAACCGGGGTGCCGTCACCGCGGCAGCTAGGAACGAAGAGCCGACGACGCTGCCTCGACCTCCGCGGAGACGATCACGGGCAAATCAAGAGGCAGGGCCGTGACTCCGATGACGGTGCGGGGCTGACTGCCCGCCTGCGGCCCGTACAAGGCCAGGATCAGGTCCGAGCAGGCATTCATGACGAGAGTTGTTTGCGGATAACCGGGCTCGGCATTGACGAAACCGGTCACCGTGAGCCAGGCCGTCACGGCGTCGAGGCTGCCGACGGTCCGCTTGAGGCCGGCGAGCACAGCCAGGCTGGCGAGCCGCGCTGAACGGTGGCAGACCGGACACGCTCCGGCGGGGTCCGCGGCTTCGCAGAACTAACCATTTGTGAGAGACGGCGGTCGTCCCGCACTGCCCCCGCAAGACCCAGCGCCGTCCCCAGGTCCGGGGCGGAGGGGAACGCCGTTGGCCCGCAGCACGTCGCGGACATGCAGGATCAGCGGGAACACCTCTTGGTTCCGGTCCTCCCCCTGCTCGTCCCAGGCCCGCTGCTCGGCCTCGACGGCCATCCGGTCCTCGGCAAAGACCCGCTCGGTGAAGCGCCGGATCAACGGCCAGGCGAGATGAAGGGCCCCAGGGATCGGCGGCTTCGCAATCATGAGCAGACCGAAGACGTGGTTGGTGCGCTGGTCGGCTCTCTCGGGTACGTAGGCCACCCAGAGCGAGAACGCCGGGAGCTCGGCCTTCTCAGGGACCGCTTGCAGGGTCTGGTAGGGGTACTGGGTGCGGACGGTGATGACGTCGGGCGATGAGCCGCCGTTCATGCCTTCGGCGGACAGCAGCCCGGCGCCGCGGTCCTTTTTCCCGCCGGCATGGACGAACAGGTACCGGGCCTCCACGAAGTCCGGGCCGGTGTCGTACCCGAGGAGCTTGGGCTGGATCTTGCCGAGGACACCCCGATGCAGGAACTGGTGGTTCATGTCGAGCAGATTTTCGTGCATGAACGAGTAGTGGCAGTGCACGGTGCGCGAAAACGTCATGGTTTTGTGCTTGGCCGAATCGAACTCCGGCAACTCGGGCAGCGGTGTCTCGGCCGCCTTCTCCGGATCGCCCGGGAAGACGAACACGAGGCCGTACGCTTCGCGGACCGGAAAGGCCCGCACGCCACGCGGCGGCTGGTCGACCCCCTTGGGAAGATAGGGGATCTGCGAGATGCGACCGTTCCCGCGGTAGGCCCAGGCGTGATAGCAGCAGCGCAGCGCCTCGCCTTCCACAACGCCCATGCTCAGCGGTACCTGACGGTGGGCACACCGGTCCTCCAAGGCATAGACCGCGCCGCCCTCACCGCGATACAAAGCGATCCGCTCACCTGCGAACACGGCAGCGAACGTCTTGTTCTTCGGCACGCTCCCCGACACGGCGACCGGGTACCAGAAATTCGGATTGATCCCGGTGCGCCGGAGGTCAGTGATCTCTCCGGAAGGGTGATCCGGCAACGGGTACGGGCCACTCGCCGACCCGGCCGTGATTGCCCCGTCCCTTCCGGGTTGGGCTTCGGTCATGTACTGCTCCCTCGCACGCAGGTCAGTGAGACAGAACGAGGAGAACCCAGATGTCCGCCGTTTTGACGGTCGGTCACTCTTGACGGACGCCGGCGGGCGGGCTGAGCCGCGCCGCACTCCTCGCTCACTCTTTGTCTCTCCCCTGATGCCCACTGATCAGGCTCGCCCCGGAGAGTGACAAGCACTCGGGGGGCGGATGCCCGTACCGTCGC